>CAMNQN010000081.1 GCA_946549155.1 uncultured Lachnospiraceae bacterium
AGCTGAATCTCGCACTTGTCGGCCAGTCCTGCCGCCACGATATTCTTTGCCACATAGCGGGCCGCGTAAGCCGCGGAACGGTCCACCTTCGTGCAGTCCTTGCCGGAGAAGGCTCCGCCGCCGTGTCTCGCGTATCCGCCGTAGGTATCCACAATGATCTTACGTCCGGTCAGGCCGCTGTCGCCGTGGGGGCCGCCGATCACAAAACGTCCGGTGGGATTGATAAAAAATTTCGTATTCTCATCCACCATATCCCGGGGCAAAATCACGTCGAACACATGCTTTTTGATATCTTCGTGAATCTGCTCCTGACTCACCTCCGGATCATGCTGTGTGGAGAGCACCACCGCATCCAGGCGGGCCGGTTTGCCGTCATGATATTCCACCGTTACCTGGGTTTTTCCATCGGGACGAAGATAGCTCAAAGTACCGTCCTTTCGTACCCTGGTGAGCTGCAGCGCCAGCTTGTGAGCCATGGAAATGGCGTAAGGCATATATTCCTCCGTCTCGTTGGTGGCATACCCAAACATCATTCCCTGATCCCCGGCGCCGATAGCCTCGATCTCCTGATCGCTCATCTTATTTTCCTTGGCCTCCAGAGCCTTGTCCACACCCATGGCAATATCCGTGGACTGCTCGTCAATGGCGGTAATCACGCCGCAGGTATCGGCGTCAAATCCATATTTTCCTCTGGTATAACCAATCTCCCGCACGGTATCCCGCACGATTTTCTGGATATCCACATATGCTTTCGTGGTAATCTCTCCCATCACCAGAACCAGACCGGTGGTGGTGGCGGTCTCACAGGCCACGCGGCTCATGGGATCCTGCTCCATCAGCGCGTCCAGAATCGCGTCGGAAATCTGATCGCACATTTTGTCAGGATGGCCTTCCGTCACAGACTCAGAAGTAAACAACAATTTTTCCATAACAGTTCTTTCCTTTCCTTTATGAATTAAGTTTATCGGTTGCTGACGCAAACAAAATATCTCAGGAATTTTGCAGAATGGCGCCATAAAATATGGCTTTTCTTTCATGGAATCCACTTTCCTATAAAAGAAAAAGAGCCCGCTCAGGCGGACTCAATAATATCTCATCATCAAATCCCCTTATTGTTCGAGTTTACTCGCTCAGGTTGGCACCTTCCGTTTGACCGGGGTTGCCGTGGTTTCACAGGTCCTTTGTACCTCCGCCACTCTGAATAAGAGAAAAACAAATGATATTTTGTTGTATTTACAGGGTAAAACCCGGAACTTATAAAAGCTCCTGAATTACTACCTCAGACAGATTACAGCCTTTTACCCGTTTCGTCAAGGGGTTTTTCCTATTTTTCAGCCATTTTATATTTTTTTAATGATTCTGAAATCAGTTTCCCTCGTTCTCCATATATTTCATATAATTTACCACCATCAGGGCGATCTTAAAGGTCAGCGCGTCATCAAACACACGAATGTCCAGCCCCGTACTCTTCTGCAGCTTCTCCAGGCGGTACACCAGCGTATTCCGGTGCACGAACAGCTGCCTGGCTGTCTCGGAAACATTCAGGTTATTCTCAAAAAATTTATTGATGGTAATCAGCGTCTCCTCATCAAAGGTATCCGGCATCTGCTCTGTAAATACCTCATGCATAAACATCTGACACAGATTCACAGGAAGCTGGTAAATCAGCCGGCCGATTCCCAGCGTATTATAGGCGTGAATCGTCTTTTCCGAATAAAAAATCTTTCCCACATTCAAAGCCATGCGGGCCTCCTTATAGGAGCGGGATACCTGCTGAATCTCCGAAACGATGGTGCCGTAGGAAACCCGGACGCTGGACATGGCCTCCGTATTCACCATATCGCAGATCATTCTGGCCACACCGGCCACCTTCTCATATCCTTCCTCATTTTCAAGCTGCTGCACCAGAATAATGCTCTTCTCATCCACCGCCGTGATGAAATCCCGGCCGTCGTTTCCGAACAGCCCCTTAATAATCTCCATGGCCGTGTTATCTTTCTCATTCTTTGTCTCAATAATATAGACAATCCTCCGGGCCTCCGCCTCGATGCGAAGCTTTTTCGCCCGGTTATAAATATCCACCAGAAGCAGATTATCCAGAATCAGATTCTGAATAAAATTATTTTTATCGAACCGCTCCTTATAGGCAATGATCAGATTCTGAAGCTGACACACCGCCACCTTTCCCATCACATGTACATCCTCTCCCGCTCCCCGGGCAATCAGGATATACTCCGGAATCTTGTCGTCCATCACCTTAAAAAAATGGCAGCCATACACTTCCTGGCTGTCTGCCAGGGAACCGGCAAACTGCCGGATCGTATCGGAGGTAATCCCCTCCATGTCCCAGGTGGACGCGATCTGATTTCCATCCGTTCCTAAAACGGAAAAATCGATCTTCGTTATACTTTTCAGCTCTTCTATGGTGTTTTTTACTATCTGATTGGAAATCATATCTATCCTTTCCGCAGCCACACTACCCGGCTGCATTTCAAATTTATACCCACTGTCCTAGTATCCCAACTGCCATCATTTTACACGAAAGATGTCTTACGCGCAAGTGCTGAATTTTCGCTGCCAGCCAAAAGGGGGATGCCGTTACTGCTCAGTTAGCAGGACGCAGGAAGAGGCGGGCGCGCAGGGCCACAAGCATCTGGAAAACAACTCCGAATACCAAGAAAATCTAAGATGGAGCCGCCCCCGGTGCCCCAAATTCGGGGGCGGCTCCATCTTAGATTTTCTTGGTATTCGGAGCAGTTTTTCAGATGACAGTGTCGGCTCCGCGCTTTCCCTTCCTGCGTCCTCCTCTCCCTACAAAAAAAGAGGCTCTCCATCGGAAAGCCTCCTTTTTTATCATTAATTAGTTGGTAATCGTCAATTCTGTTTCCTTGTCGAATACATGGATCTTCTCCACATCCAGAGCAAATTTCACCAAATCACCGGTTCTGGCCTGGGTACGCGGATTTACTCTTGCGGTCATGTTGCTTCCGTTCACAGTAAAGTACAGATATACTTCTGCACCTAACAGCTCATAAACCTCAATCTTGGCTTCCATAACAGCATCTGATTTCGCAATAGCTTCCTCATCATCTGTCATATTCTCCGGACGGATACCCATAATAACCGTCTTTCCGTTATATCCGCCGTCGATCAGCTTCTGCGCCTTATTCTTCGGAAGCTTAATATTGGCAGAGGAACCGATCTTCAGATAAACATCCTGACCCTTTACATCCACTACTGCATCCAGCATATTCATCTGCGGAGATCCGATGAATCCGGCCACGAACAGATTTCCGGGTGCGTTATACAGATTCTGCGGAGTATCTACCTGCTGAACAACGCCGTCCTTCATAACTACGATTCTGGTTCCCAGGGTCATAGCCTCCGTCTGGTCATGGGTTACATAAATGATGGTAGCGCCCAGTCTCTGATGCAGCTTGGAAATCTCCGTTCTCATCTGAACACGAAGCTTTGCGTCCAGGTTTGACAGAGGCTCGTCCATCAGGAATACCTTCGGGTTACGAACGATGGCACGTCCCATAGCTACACGCTGTCTCTGGCCACCGGACAGAGCCTTGGGTTTACGGTCAAGCAGTTTCTCCAGATCCAGGATCTTAGCTGCCTCTCTTACCATTTTATCAATCTGATCCTTCGGCGTTTTGCGAAGCTTCAGGCTGAATGCCATGTTATCATAAACAGTCATATGAGGATACAGAGCGTAGCTCTGGAATACCATGGCAATATCTCTGTCCTTCGGCTCCACATCGTTTACTACACGGTCACCGATCTTCAGGGTACCGCTGCTGATCTCCTCCAGACCTGCAATCATACGAAGAGTAGTGGATTTACCACATCCCGAAGGTCCTACGAAAATAATAAACTCTTTATCTTCAATCTCCAGATTAAAATCCTTTACCGCCTCAAATCCGTTGGGATATACTTTACAAATATGCTGCAAAGATAAACTTGCCATTTCTTTTCCTCCTGTTTTTTATAAATCCGGCAGCTCCCCCGCTGCCCCGCATTTGACAGTTATGAGTATACTAAATTTTCTTCCTTTGTACTATGGATGAAGTTCACAAAGATTTTTTTTATCTCTGGTATATCTGCCCATGAATTTCTTTTCTGTCCTCTTCTTTTGTAATTCTGACGGAATTCTCTGGTTTTTCTATACAAAGTACCGAAAATCATCAGAATCCCCGGCATTTTGCATGATTTTCCAATGTCTGCTTCTTGTTAATTCTTCCTGATTGTGATAGAATAAATCCAAATTTCGCTTTTTAATACCCTGTTGCTTGCGGCGGGGGCTCTGATGAACCGCCGGAGGGCCACCATGAATTATATTATACTAGACCTGGAATGGAACCAGTGTCCTGACGGAAAAGAGAAGGAGGAAGCGCTTCTCCCCTTCGAGATTATAGAGATAGGCGCTGTGAAAATGGACAGCCATCATCAGATTCTGGATGAATTTCACGAACTGATTCATCCCCAGGTATATTCCTCCCTTCACTTTATGACCCGGGAAATCATTTCCATTCAGGAGGCAGATCTGGAAAACTGCCGGACATTTCCGGAGGTGGCGAAGGATTTTCTGGAATGGTGGGGGGAGGATGCCTGCTTTTGTACCTGGGGCTCTACCGATCTTCTGGAATTGCAGAGAAATCTGGCCTGGTACCATATTCCGTCCCCTTTCTCTTTTCCGCTGCTTTACTATGACATTCAGAAGATTTTCAGCATCGTCTATGAGGACCGGAAGACGAGACGTTCCCTGGAATCCGCTGTGGATTTTCTGGGACTGCCTAAGGAACATACCTTCCACAACGCCTGGTCTGACGCCGTTTACACTGCTAAGGTGGTGAAGCGTCTGACAGAGGAGGATATTTTTTCCAATTCCTCCGTGGATTACTACCGTACGCCGAAAAACCGACGCCAGGAAATCTCCATTACCTACAAAACCTATGAAAAATTTGTTTCCAAACCCTTTTCCAGCAAGACGGAGGCCATGAAGGACCGGATCGTCACTTCTACCCGCTGCTATCTGTGCAGGAAAAATGCCCGCAAAAAAATCCGCTGGTTCTCCAGCGGAACCAGAAGCTACCTCTGCCTGGCCTGGTGCGAGGAGCACGGCTGGCTGAAAGGAAAAATACGGATGCGGCAGCACAGTGACGGGACCTTCTACGTAGTGAAGACCCTGAAGCTGGTCAACGAGGAGGAGGCCTACGCCGTAAAGGAAAAACAGGAGATTATCCGGCTGAAAAGGCGGCTGAAAAGAACCTTTCACGCAAAACACAGGTAAAATATCCATTTATATATAAATAAGAACAGGGCCGTTTTGCGACAGCCCTGTTCTTATTTTCTAATATAAAATACAGCTATTTCGTGGACTTGAAGTTCCGAATCAGCTCCTCCATCTCCGTCAGCAGGCAATCCACTCTCCCATAAAACGCGTCATTATTGCAGGGATTATCCAGTTCCTTCTCCAGATTATTCAGAACCTCCTTAATCGCCTCCATGCGCTTCTTTCCATTATTATCATTATAAAGGATATAACGGCTTCTCTCGTTCTCCTCCGGAGTCATTTTCTTTAATACCACCTCCACATTGGGCTTTTCACCAATGTAACGGTATGTAATGGACGGGGAAGCGTGATTCAGCAGATTCTGCAAATAGTAGATATCACCCGTGGATTTATAATATCTCCAGGCAAAGGTCTTTCTCATGGTCTGCGCACCGATGGACGTAAGCCCGATGCTCTTGCCCGCGCTCTTTAACGCCCGGTAAGCCTGCTCCCTGGACAGAGGGGCCGGGGAACTGGCATGTCCCAAAATCAGGTAAGCGTCCGGATCCTTACCCTCTGTAAAATCGTCAATGATTTTCCTCACATTCTCCGGAATGCGGAAGGTTCTCCTGATATTTTTCGTACCAATGAAAGCTTCTATACACTCTTTTCCTCTGATATCTTTATTCTTGAACTTTAAAATTTCCTGAAGCTGCAGACCGGTGCCCACACCAATTTCAAACATGATATAATACTTGTCATCCATCTCTCTGAGCTTGTCCTTAAACTGCTGTAATGTTTCGTCATCTTTGATAGGCGCTACCCAATTCATATTTTTCTTCCTTTCTATACTCATAATTTTTTATTTCATACTTCTATTTCCTGCAGACAGCGGATTCGTCTTACTCTTTCTTTTCCTTCTGCTCGCTCTCGATACGGTCAATCTCCTCCAGGACACGCTCCGTCTCCCGCAGCTTTTCCTCCTGGATACGCCGCGCTTCCTCCTTGGCAGCTTCCTGCTCCTGCTTCCGGCGCTCCTGCTCCATCGCTTCCCTAAGCTCCTGCTCGATCTCGGCGGTAGTCATCTGGTCGATCTGTTCCTCCCTCTTCAGCCGTTCCCGCTCCTCCTGCCTGCGGCGTCTCTGAATCCGGGATTCCCTGGTACATCGCACCACCAGAATCATGATAATCACCAGCAGCACCAGCAGGATCAGACCGCCTCCCAGCAGCACCAGCAGCTTATTTTCCTCCATAAAATTCCGGGATGCCGTATAAACATTCTGCGTAATCTCCTTCGTGCGGTTATACACCGTCATAGCAGTCTGCTCGATTTCCCTTCTGGCCCGAAGCGAGGAGGAATTTTTCAAACGCTCTGTCATATCCAGGCTTTTTTCAAAGGAAAATCCTGTATCCCTTGGCATGGCATTTAGATCAATAACCGCGCTTCCCACCGGCCAATTATCATATAGATATTTAATATTCAATGCGGCCTGGCCCGCATCATTTATCTGGGTCGTCAAATCCGCCGCAGACAAACCATTCGGCACCGTCACAAGACCGGATAATGTCTTTCCGACAGTGACATCTAAAGCTCCCGTCTGGAAATAATCCTTAACCAGTCCCACATAATCCAGCTTCAAGGCCTCATAAAAGGTGGGCTCCGGCTGATCAGACACAAGATTAATCTGGCTAAAGTTATCAAAGCCGTAATTCATCAGCAGCCTGGTTTCCTCATAGCACCTGGCCGCCCCCGGCACCCGAAGCACCACGCAGACCTGCTTTCTGCCGCCTTTTTCTCCGTAAGTCACCAGCGTATTCCATGCATCGGAGGTGTATCCTGTCTTTCCCCCGGTACACCAGTCTGCATAATATTCGCTGTCCTCCTGAAGCATTTTGTGATGATTCACAAAATATCTGTCTTCCTCCGTGACATTCGTAGCCGGACAATGGCTTTGCACACAGGAGGCCAGCTTCCGGAATTCCGGTATGTCATAGGCCGCCTGGGCAATCAGCGCCATGTCATAAGCGCAGGTATAATGTTCTTCATTGTGAAGGCCATGGGGATTTGCGAAATGGGTATTTATGCAGCCCAGCTCCTCTGCCTTCTGATTCATCATATCGGCAAAGCCCTCCAGGCTTCCTCCCACATATTCGGCGATTCCTACCGCCGCGTCGTTGGCTGATTCCAGCATCAGCGCATGCAGAGCATCATCCAGCGTCATTTTTTCTCCCGGCTGGATACCTGCATGACTGCTGCCCTCCTCCAGATCATAAACGGACTCATCGAAGGTAATCTCATTCTCCGGATTTCCATTTTCCAACGCCACCATGGCTGTCATGATTTTTGTAATACTGGCGGGATAGTGCTTTTCATAAGCATTTTTACTGTACAAAAACGTGCCCGTATTCAAGTCCATCACCACCGCTGCCGCGGACTGCACCGCTTCTCCCTGAGGCCATCCCTTAATCTCATTGGTATCGATGGTATCGTAGTATTCCTCCGGGATAAATTCTGTTTCCGCCTCCTCTTCCTCCTCCGCATAAACAGGGGATACGTAAGGCGTCACAAGAAAAAGGGACAGAACCAGCATGAGAAACCATGGGGCCTTCTTCCATCTTCTTTTCATAATCCACCTCATACTTTTATATATTTGTATGCAATTACTTTACAAACCGGTTTACAATATACTGATTTGCCTCCCTCTCCTGGCTGTCATCCAAAGGAGCCAGGTCAGCCCTCCCGTATTTCCTCTCCAGCGCCCGCCTAAGCAGCAAATCGCAGACATGGGGATTTTTGGGAAGCAATGGGCCGTGAATATAAGTGCCAATCACATTTTTATACATCACACCCTCCTGCCGGTCCCCGCCATTGTTTCCAAAGCCAAAGGATACCCGCCCGAAGGGTTTATTTTCATTGATATAAGTGCGTCCGCCATGATTCTCGAAGCCAACCACGGGATACTCAAACAAATCATTTTCCACCACAATATTGGAAATCAGCCGGGGAGAACCCTGCTCTGTGCACAGATCCACCAGGGATAATCCCTCTATGCGGCCCTCCGGAGTATCATAATAGTGCCCCAGAAGCTGATAGCCGCCGCACACCGCAATCACTACGCCGTTATCCTCCACATAATCCCTGAAATCCTTCTGTATCGCCTTTAACCGGCTGCACACAATCATCTGCTCCCGATCGGAGCCGCCGCCCAACAGCACAATATCCAGACTGCCAAAATCAATATCGTCCGTCAGCTGAAATTCCCGGACCTCAGACTCTATCCCCCGCCATTCACAGCGCTTCTTCATACATTGAATATTTCCCCGGTCACCATAAAGATTCAAAAGATCCGGATACAAATGCCCTATCGTTATTTTCATCGCCTGTCCCTCCATATAACTGCGCCGCAATTTTTTCTCCGCGGCGGCTCACCTTCCCAGCTATATGTCATTTTTCCATCTCTTTTAATATGTTGTGCGTAGAGTAGAGCGCCGTATAATTCACCAGCACGTACAGATTTTTGCAGCCGTCCCTCAGCCGCTGTTCAATGGCTGTTTTCACATCGGGAACCAGATTTGAGGAAATATCCACATATTTCAGCCGCAGCCGCATATCCTGGCATCGGATTCCACTGACCGTGACGGAACGGATACTTTCCGCCGAGAACCGGTCAAAATCCACATCCCACAGCCAGGAAATATCCGTGCCGTCCTGGGCATTGTCATTAATGACAATAATCAGATCTTTATCCGCCTCATCCTCCATCACCGCAGAAATATTCTGATTAAAGCCCGCCGGATTTTTCGCCAGATTCAGAAGCACCTTGCTTCCCTGAATATGAAAAACCTCGTTTCTTCCATTCTGAGGATTAAAATTTTCCAACACCTTGTTAAAATTCTTCAGCTCCAGCCCGGCGGTTCTGGCGGCGCTGTAGGCAGCCAGTATGTTGTAAATATTGTAAAATCCCCGGTAATTTGCCGCGATATGGCGCCCCTCCACCTCAAACTCCAATCCCTGCTTCATATCAATATGAGAAGCGTCAAAATCGATGGCAGGCCTTGCGAACCCACAGTCCGGGCAATGGTACACGCCAATCTGGCTGTAATGATAAAAATCATACGCCAGGCGGCCGCCGCATCTCTTACAGAAGCGTCCCTCCCGAATCTCGTGGCTGTCCTGCTCCTCAAAAACCCTTTCGCTGATTCCATAGGTCACATATTCATTGCCGCTCTCCATGGCAAGATAAGCGGACAGCGCATCGTCGCCGTTCACGATAATCTTCATGTCCGGAGCCATCTTCATAGCCTGATCCAGCAGCTTCATGGTGATATCAATCTCCCCATACCGGTCCAGCTGATCTCTGAACAGATTGGTCAGCACCATATAATCCGGCTTAAAATGAGGGAACACCCGCACTGTAGATGCCTCGTCAATCTCAATACAGGCATAATCCGCATCCAGTTTTCCATTCCACTTCGCAGCCAGGACAAAAGAAGCCGCCACTCCCATCAGCATATTGGAACCAGTGTGGTTGCACACCAGCTTTTTCCCTTCAGATTCCACCGCGGAACACAGCAGATTATTGGTGGTGGTCTTGCCGTTGGTGCCGCACACCACAAAAATCTTCTCCCGTACCTGACCGGCCAGATCCCTTAAAATATCCGGGTCGATCTTCAGCGCCAGTTTCCCGGCCATAGTCACGCCCTGCCTGCCCGCCAGCTTACACCCAAAGCTCAGCGCCCGCGCCGCCAAAATCGCAGCTGTTCTTCGTAATCTCATCGCATCCATCCTGCCATATTTCTCTTCCGGTAAGCCTTTTAGGTTCCTGCTTCGGAAGATTTCTGATCAATCATAATTTCATATTTATCTATTATAACCGATCTACCACTATTTTTCAACGCACAGTCCCTTTTTATTTTGCAACCTCCAGAAGGTGTTCAGGAGGCAATGGTCTTCGTGTTTTGTTAAGGAAGAGGACGCAGGAAGAGTCGGGCGCGCAGGGCCACAAGCGTCTGGAAAATAATTCGGAGGATACCCTGGGAAAATACTGAAATTTTATAATTTCAAAATTTGCATACTCTCCCAAATGAGCTATAATAATCCTGACTATATTTATTCGGGAGAGAACTATCATGAATACTGCTGAAATGAAAAATAAAAACCTTGGAATCCTCTGCATCATCTGTTCCGCCTTCTGCTTTTCCTGCATGAACCTGTTTGTCCGGCTCTCCGGCGCCCTTCCTTCCATTCAGAAAAGCTTTTTCCGGAACCTGATTGCCTTCTGCTTTGCGATGATCATCGTTAAAAGGGAGGGACTTTCCCTGCGCGTCAGGAGGGATTCTCTGGGGCCCCTTCTGATTCGCTCCATCTCTGGAACGGTTGGGATTCTCTGCAATTTTTACGCCGTGGACCATCTGGCCATTGCGGACGCCTCCATGCTGAATAAACTGTCACCTTTCTTCGTATTGATTTTCTCCTATCTGATCTTAAAGGAAAATGTGACATTTTATCAGACCGCCTGTATTCTGACTGCTTTTCTGGGGAGCCTGTTTATCATAAAGCCCACCCCCGGGATTTTCCAGAATCCAGCCTCCCTGATTGGGATGCTTGGTGGACTTGGAGCCGGGCTGGCTTATGCCTTCGTCCGCATAGCCAGCAAGCAGGGCGTACCGGGACCGGTGATCGTAGCCTTCTTTTCCGGATTCTCCTGCCTGGTGACACTGCCGAATCTGCTGCTGCACTATACCCCCATGACAGGCATACAGCTTCTCTGCCTGCTGCTGGCCGGACTGTCCGCCGCCGGAGGGCAGTTCGCCATCACTGCCGCCTACTCCCACGCTCCCGCCCGGGAAATCTCCATCTATGATTATACCCAGATTATCTTCTCCACCCTGCTGGGACTGATTTTCCTGCATGAGCTGCCGGATGGATACAGTTTTATCGGATACGGAATAATTATCGGTGCATCGCTGGTGATGTTTCTGTTGAATAACAGACAGGTAAAGAAAAACTGCTCCCGATAAAATCCTACTATTCTGATTTTTTTCGCACTTTTCAAAACTCGTTCTTTCCCGTACAATTTTTATATCAGAATACTATTGAATTTTGCAGGGAGGGATTATCATGTGCAGCAAAGAAGAAATCAATCTTAGACACCAGTATGTTTTAAATAACGCCATGGCTGTTGAGCAGCTTCTTGGCCCCAAAATCGCGGCGCACCCGCTGCGTCAGCTTTATCACGTGATGCCGCCGGTAAACTGGATGAACGATCCCTGTTCTATGGTATGGTTCAAGGGATATTATCATCTGCTTTATCAGTATGATCCTTATCACATTTCTCCCCGGGGTATGTTCTTCGGTCATGTGCGCAGCACGGATCTGGTTCACTGGGAACAGCTTCCCATCGCTCTGGGACCCAGCGAGCCCTGGGAATTATATGATCGGGATGAGCCGGGAAAAAATTTCGGTATTTTTACTGGAAGCGCTGCAGTGGAGGGGGACCGTCTGATTATCGCCTACTGCGGATCTTCCTATGACGAGGAAGGAAAATTGGTGCAGACCATCTGTCTGGCCTTCAGCACAGACGGGATTCATTTTGAAAAATATGAAAAAAATCCGATTATTGCTGCGCCTCCGGAGGATGGATCCAGAGATTTTCGGGATCCCAAGCTGTGGAAGCAGGGTGACAAATGGTATCTGTTGATGGGATCCTGTAAGGATGGACAAGGCAAGGTGCTCCTTTACACCTCCGATACGCTGGAGGACTGGACTTATATGGGCGTTATGGCGGAAAGCGACGGCTCCTTTGGCCGAATGTGGGAATGTCCCGACTTTTTTGAGCTGGACGGTTATGATGTACTGATTTTTTCTCCCATTGGAATGCACCATGTGGATGCCTGCTGGCAGATCGGGCATATGGACTATAGCACCGGAAAATTTCAGCGGATCAGCTGGGGAAAATTAGATTATGGCAAGGAATTTTATGCACCTCAGACGCTGCTTTCCCCGGATGGACGGCGCATTATGATCGGCTGGTGTAATATGTGGGCCCATGACGGCCGCGACACCTTCACCACCTTCGGAGCCACCGCGGCAAACGGCTGGTGCGGCCATATGTCTCTGCCCCGGGAACTGCACGTGGATGAAAGACAGCGCCTGACGGTAACGCCGGTATCAGAATGCCAACTGTTACGACAAGGGACTCCTCTCGTGTGCCGGTACACCTTATGCGGCACCTCTGCCCCCCGCAAAGAAAGGGAAACCCTTTCGCCAGGGGAAGGCAGCGTCATCCAGAAGGCTCCCTTCGATGGCTGGAAATCCTCTGAGCTTTGCCTCACCATTCAGGCAGAATCCCAACAGCATGGAAAATGTGGTGTCCGGGTACGCGGCGGGAATTCCAATTACACGGAAATCGGCTGGGATTCCAGGAAAAATGCCGTTTATCTTGACAGGAGAAACGCCGACGGAATCTACAACGATATCCAGTATTATGATCGTGAAACAACAAAGGCTCCCACCATCACCATCTACACAGACAGCGTAGGAATAGAACTGTTTGCAGACAACGGCAAAATCCGGGCCACAAATAATATCTACCCGAACCCGGAGCACACCGAACTTACCCTATTTGCAAAAGATATGGATTGTGTAATGACATTGGAAGCATGGCAGCTATTATAAAGCTACTGTTCAGGTAAATGTTCTTCGTGTTTTGTTAATTAACCGGACGCAGGAAGAGGCGGGCGCGCAGGGCCACAAGCATCTGGAAAATAACT
>CAMNQN010000082.1 GCA_946549155.1 uncultured Lachnospiraceae bacterium
GGAGTTATTTTCCAGATGCTTGTGGCCCTGCGCGCCCGCCTCTTCCTGCGTCCGGATAATTAACAAAACACGAATAGCATTGACGCCTGAACAATAAATATTAAATCTGAAATTTTCCGGATTCCCGTGTTGCATTTTCCAATACATAGTAGTAATATGTTTGTATGTAGTTTTAAAAACTACATATCGCGGTATACTAAATACAGAAAAACTATCGATTAAAACGCAAACCTCAGAAAGGTGGAAAATAATTATGAAAGAAAGAATAAAAACGGACACTCTGTATCTGAAAGACCCCGGCAGCGCCATTACCCACTTTATCGGAATGCTGATGGCGGTTTTCGCGGCGGTACCGCTGATGATCCGGGCGAAATCCAATCCGGATCACATTCACACGGTTTCACTGGCGGTCTTTATTATCAGCATGATTTTATTGTACGCGGCCAGCACCACCTACCATTCGCTGAATCTTTCCGGGAAAATGAACCGTATTCTGCGAAAAATTGACCATATGATGATCTTTGTGCTGATCGCGGGCACCTATACCCCGGTCTGCCTCATTGTCCTGAAGAACCGCACCGGCTATCTCCTGTGCGCCCTGGTATGGGGAATCGCACTGGCGGGTATCCTGATCAAGGCTTTCTGGATCACCTGCCCCAAATGGTTCTCCTCCCTGCTCTACATTGCCATGGGCTGGACCTGCGTGCTGGCCTTCACCCAGATCGTAAACAGCCTCTCCCCTGCTGCTTTCGGCTGGCTGCTGGCCGGCGGCATCATCTACACCGTGGGCGGCATCATCTACGCGCTGAAGCTGCCTCTTTTCAACGCCCGCCACAAATATTTCGGTTCCCATGAAATCTTTCATCTGTTTGTCATGGGCGGCAGCGCCTGCCACCTGATTTTGATGTACTTCTTCGTGGCATCCGCCCCCTTATAATGATAAAAGGAGCTGCCACAAAATCGCAGAGGAGCGTTACTGATATCCTCTGCGATTTTGCGGCAGCCCCTTTTCCGGGAAAACACGTTAATTTGCGTTTCCCCGGGAAGCAAATTCAGTATTTTTTCTCTTACAGCTCAAACTTTGCCGGATCCACCTGCACTGTCACCTTGTCCAGGTGCCAGATCTCGTCCACGTACTGCTGGATCGTCCGGTCAGAGGTAAACTTTCCGCTGCTGGCCATGTTCAGAATCGCCATCTTCGCCCAGCGGGCCTCATCCCGGTAAGCCTCTTCCACTCTTCTCTGGGCTTCCGCATAGGACTTGAAATCCGCCAGGATAAAGTAAGTATCGGCCCGGTCACTGCAGTTGGTGTTCAGCAGGGAGTCATAAATCTCCCGGAACATCTGCATATCGCCGTGGGAATACTGGCCGTTAATCAGCTGCATCAGCACGCGGCGGATATCCTGATCGTTATTGAAATAGTAGGTAGGATCGTAGCCGCCAAACCGCTCATAGTTGATAACCTGGTCAGAAGTCAGGCCGAAGATAAACGCGTTCTCCTCTCCCACTTCCTCCACGATCTCCACATTGGCGCCATCCATGGTGCCCAGGGTGGGAGCGCCGTTTAACATAAACTTCATGTTTCCGGTACCGGAGGCCTCTTTGCTGGCAGTGGAAATCTGCTCGGATACATCTGCCGCCGCAAAAATCATCTCCGCGTTGGATACGCGGTAATCCTCAATAAATACCACCTTCAGCTTTCCGTTGATGGACTTATCGTTGTTGATTACGTCCGCCACGCTGTTGATCAGCTTGATGGTCTGCTTTGCACGGCGATAGCCTGCCGCCGCCTTCGCGCCGAAGATAAAGGATCTGGGATAGAAATCCATCTCCGGGTGATCCTTGATGGTATTGTACAGATACATCACATGAAGGATGTTGAGAAGCTGACGCTTATACTCGTGGAGACGCTTCACCTGCACATCAAAGATGGAGCGGGGATCCAGTTCCACACCATTGTGCTCCTTTACATACTTCGCCAGACGCAGCTTGTTTTGATACTTGATATTCATAAACTCCTGCTGGGCCTTCTTGTCGTCGGCGTACACCTTCATCTTGGCGATCTGGGGCAGATCAGTAATCCACTCATCGCCGATGTGATCCGTCACCCAATCCGCCAGCAGCGGGTTCCCGTGAAGCAGGAAACGGCGCTGGGTGATGCCGTTGGTCTTATTATTGAATTTCTCCGGGAACATCTCGTAGAAGTCCCGCAGCTCCTGATTCTTCAGAATCTCTGTATGAAGTCTGGCCACGCCGTTTACGGAATAGCCGGCCACAATGGCCAGATTGGCCATTTTCACCTGGCCGTCATAAATAATGGCCATCTTGGCGATCTTATCCTGGTTGCCCGGATATTTCTGCTGAATCTGACCCACAAATCTGCGGTTAATCTCCTCTATGATCTGATAGATACGGGGGAGCAGGCGGGAAAACAGCTCGATGGGCCATTTCTCCAGAGCCTCCGCCATAATGGTGTGGTTCGTGTAGGCCACGGTCTTGGTGGTAACCTCCCAGGCCTCATCCCACTCCAGTCCTTCCTCATCCAGCAGGATCCGCATCAGCTCTGCCACCGCCACGGTGGGATGGGTATCATTCATCTGGAAGGTGGCCTTCTCGTAGAATTTGCGGATATCGCTGTGTTTCTTTTTATATTTCTCAATCGCGGTCTGAATGCTGGCGGAAATGAAGAAATACTGCTGCTTTAAACGCAGCTCCTTGCCTGCGTAGTGGTTATCGTTGGGGTAAAGCACCTCCACAATATTCCGGGCCAGGTTCTCCTGCTCCACCGCCTTCTGGTAATCTCCCTTGTCAAAGGAATCCAGCTGGAAGTCATTGACAGCCTCCGCGTCCCATACCCGCAGAGTATTTACCATATTATTATTGTAGCCCACAATGGGGATATCGAAGGGCACCGCACGAACGGACTGATAGCCCTCCTGGATGAAATGATTTCTCCGGGTTTTCTCATCGTATTCCACCCGCACATATCCGCCGAATTTTACTTCCTTGGCGTACTCCGGACGGCGCAGCTCGAAGGGATTGCCATCCTTTAACCAGTTATCCGGCACCTCCACCTGGTAGCCGTTCTCGATTTTCTGTTTAAACATACCATAGCGGTAACGGATGCCGCAGCCGTAGGCGGAATAACCCAGGGTTGCCAGGGAATCCAGGAAGCAGGCCGCCAGACGACCCAGGCCGCCGTTGCCCAGCGCTGCGTCCGGTTCCTGGTCCTCGATCACGTTCAGATCCAGTCCCATCTCCTCCAACGCTTCCTTGACCTCCTTGTAGGCGGTCAGGTTGATCAGATTATTTCCCAGGGCACGGCCCATAAGAAATTCCATGGACATGTAATAGACCATCTTGGGGTCGTCCTCATCCAGCTGCTGCTGAGTGGCCAGCCAATTGTCAATGATGGTATCTTTCACTGCGTAAGAAACCGCCTGGAAAATCTGCTGCTGGGTGGCTTCCTTCAAAGTCTTGCGGTAAAGAGTCTTTACATTCTCCTTTACCTGCTCCTTAAATACTTCCTTGTCCAATAATTTATTCATACGTCTCTCCTCTATCCTCATTATAACCGTTCCACGCCAAGAACCACTTTCTCGCCGTTGATATTCCATTCCTTCTCATATCCTGAAATCTGATCCAGTGCAATGCTCACCGCCAATACCTCATCCTGAATCTGCGCGTCAAAACGAGTCAGAATATCACTGATCTTCGCGCTGCCCTTCGCGTACACGCGGATCTTATCCATCACCTCAAAGCCGGCTTCCTTTCTCATGGTCTGGATCTTGCTGATCAGTTCCCGCACAAAGCCTTCCTCGATCAGCTCCGGAGTCAGATTCGTATCCAGCACAACGGTAATGTCCCCATTCTGTTCAGACACGTAGCCTGCCATCTGAGCGGCGTCGATGAGCAGATCCTCCTCGTTGAGCACCACCTCATTGCCGTTGATATCCAGCTTCAGGCAGCCGTTGGCCTTCAGCTCGTCCATGGCCGCATTGCCGTCCAGCGCGGACAGCGCCTGGCGGATACCGCCCAGCAGCTTGCCGTACCTGGGGCCCACCGTCTTAAGCTGCGGCTTAAAGGTGTAGGAGGTGAAGTCCCGCACATCATTTGTGAAGGTCACCATCTTCACATTCAGCTCGTCCTTTACAATATCGGAGAAGAACTGGGGAAGCTCCTGCCCGGCCTTGACATACATCCGGCCGATGGGCTGACGGTTCTTGATATTTGCCGTGTTCCGGCAGGCGCGTCCCAGCACCACAATCTTAAGCACCTCGTCCATGTTAGCCTCCAGCTCCGGGTCGATGTGCTTCTCATCCACTGTGGGGAAATCGCACAGATGAATACTTTCAGGCGCAGAGGCATCCACCCTGCGGACAATGTTCTGGTAAATATCCTCCGTCATAAAGGGAATCATGGGCGCGGCAGCCTTACATACATTCACCAGGGCAGTATACAGCGTCAGGTAGGCGTTGATCTTATCCTGCTCCATGCCCTTGGCCCAAAAACGTTCCCGGCTGCGGCGCACATACCAGTTGCTCATATCATCCACAAAGCTCTCCAGCGCTCTGGCTGCCTCAGGGATCCGGTAATTGCCCAGATCGTTATCCACTTCCCCGATCATGGTATTCATCTTGGACAGCAGCCACTTATCCATCACCGGCAGCCCCTCGTAGTCCAGCGTATAATCCGTGGGGTTAAAATTGTCAATGTTGGCGTACAGCACATAGAACGCGTAGGTATTCCACAGGGTACCCATGAACTTCCGCTGTCCCTCCTGCACCGCCTTGCCGTGGAAACGGTTTGGCAGCCAGGGTGCGCTGTTGATGTAGAAATACCAGCGGATCGCGTCGGCGCCGTAGGTCTTTAACGCCTCGAAGGGATCCACCGCATTCCCCTTGGATTTGCTCATCTTCTGTCCATTTTCATCCTGCACATGCCCCAGCACAATCACGTTCTCGTAGGGAGCCCGGTCAAACAGCAGGGTAGATTCCGCCAGAAGGGAATAGAACCATCCGCGGGTCTGATCCACCGCCTCGGAGATAAACTGGGCGGGGAACTGTTTCTCAAATAATTCCTGATTCTCAAAGGGATAGTGATGCTGCGCAAAGGGCATGGCCCCGGAATCAAACCAGCAGTCAATCACCTCCGGCACCCGGTGCATGGGCTTTCCGCAGTGGGGGCAGGGAATCGTAATCTCATCGATGTAGGGCCGGTGCAGCTCCACGGTTTTGGCCGCCTCGTTGCCGCTCATCTCAAACAGCTCCTGACGGCTGCCGATGGAGTGCATATGGCCGCACTCGTCACACTGCCAGATATTTAACGGCGTGCCCCAGTAACGGTTCCGGGAAATTCCCCAGTCCTGCACATTCTCCAGCCAGTCGCCGAAACGCCCCTTGCCGATGCTCTCCGGAATCCAGTTGATAGTGTTATTGTTGGCGATCAGCTGCTCCTTCACCGCCGTCATCTTGATAAACCAGGACTCCCTGGCGTAGTAAATCAGCGGAGTGTCGCATCTCCAGCAATGGGGATATTCATGCTCAAACCTGGGGGCATCGTACAGCTTGCCCTCTTTCTCCAGGTCCACCAGGATGGGCTTGTCCGCATCCTTCACAAACAGGCCGGCGTAGGGTGTCTCCTCCGTCATGTTTCCCTTGCCGTCCACAAACTGAACGAAGGGCAGATCATATTCTCTTCCCACCCGGCCGTCATCCTCACCGAAGGCCGGAGCGATATGCACGATACCGGTACCATCGGACATGGTAACATAGCCGTCGCACACCACGAAATGAGCTTTCTTGTGCTGCTTTGCTGCCGCCTCCCCGGCACAGGCAAACAGAGGCTCGTACTCCCGGTATTCCAGTTCTTTCCCCTTGCAGGTTTCCAGCACCTGATAGGCTGCCGTTCCCTTTTCCTCATCAGCCAGCCGTCCCAGCACCTTGTCCAGCAGCGCCTCCGCCATATAGTATGTGTATCCGTCCGCAGCCTTGACCTTGCAGTAGGTCTCCTCCGGGTTCACGCAGAGCGCCAGATTAGAGGGCAGGGTCCAGGGCGTGGTGGTCCAGGCCAGGAAGTACGCGTCCTCTCCCACCGCCTTAAAGCGCACGATGGCGGAGCGTTCCTTTACCGTCTTATAGCCCTGCGCCACCTCCTGCGCAGACAGCGGCGTACCGCAGCGGGGACAGTAGGGCACCACCTTAAAGCCCTTATACAAAAGGCCCTTGTCCCAGATCTGCTTTAACGCCCACCACTCAGACTCGATGTAGTCGTCATGATATGTCACATAAGGGTGGTCCATATCCGCCCAGAAACCAACGGTGCCGGAGAAATCCTCCCACATCCCCTTGTATTTCCAGACGCTCTCTTTACATTTATCGATGAAGGGAACCAGACCGTACTCTTCGATCTGTTCCTTTCCATCCAGTCCCAGAAGCTTTTCCACCTCCAGCTCCACCGGAAGCCCGTGGGTGTCCCATCCGGCCTTTCTGGGAACCATCTTTCCCTTCATCGTCTGGTATCTGGGAATCATATCCTTAATCACACGGGTCAGCACATGGCCGATATGAGGCTTGCCGTTGGCCGTAGGCGGACCGTCATAAAAGGTGTAGGTCTCACAGCCCTCCCGCTGCTCCATGCTCTTCTCAAAAATCTGATTATCCTTCCAGAATTTTTCCGTATTTTTCTCGCGGTCCACAAAGTTCAGATTTGTAGAAACTTTATCATATAACATTTGCCTTCCTCCTCAGAAGCTGTTGCCAGGATTGCACCTCTTTGCCGCCGTTTCCGACAGCACGTTTCCATTTCTCCGCTTTCTAAATTTCTGCAGTAAATACCGTTTTTCATTATATACACAAAGTTTTTGATTTGTCAAATTCCTTTCGCCCGATTTTGGCTTAATTTGGGCTTATTTTCCTTCCTTTTCTTCCGTTTCCTCTTCCTCCTCCGGAGGCATCAGTTTTTTGAATATTTTATATAGGAAGTTACTGTTAATCCAGGCAATCACCGCAAAGCCCAGCAGAATCCAGATCAACAGCCCGTACCAGATGGTGTAGGTATTCCAGAGGGTAAGAAACACCGCCCCGATCATCACCGCCATCATGCAGAAGGTCTGGGGAAAATGGGCAATCGACAGCAGAATCGCGTTCTGCACCGTTTTCTTTATCGTATTGTAAAACCGGGACTGAAGCGGAAACACGTAGAGAAATACCATGAGCCAGATTAACGCCCCCATGCCCACCAGCACCTTCATGACCATGGACATGCTGCCCTGCATACTGCCGATAATCTGGAAATCCATCGCCATAACCACCGCCAGCACCAGCATCACCAGCCAGATGACGGTGGACTGTCTAAAGTTTTCCTTAAAGGAGCGGAAAAAGGTTCTTGCGATATATCCCTCCTCGCCGTCCTTCATCTTCAGCGTCACGTAGGAAAGCGCCGTGACGGATGCCCCGATGGTCACGATGGGAATACAGCAGATCAAAAATATAATATTTAAAATCATCAGATCCGCCACCTTGGACAGGGTACGGAAAAGGGGGCCATCCATATTAAAGAAATTACTCATATCTTTTCTCCTCTCCTTACATTAGCGTTGTACACTCAGCTCCCGCGAACCGTATTCCAAAAGCCAGTTCAAAATATCCTTGTATACCACCTGACGGTCCAGTTCGTTTAAAATCTCATGGCGGTCGTTGGGATACAGCCTGCAGTCCACCTGCCGGACACCTGCGGCCCGCAAAGATACGGCAGCCTTTTTCACCCCCAGCCCGCAGTTTCCCACCGGGTCATTCTCTCCTGCAATAAAAAATACCGGCAGGTCTTTTGGCACCTTCACCAGATGTTTCCGGCTGCCCAGATAATGAATGCTGTAGAGCATATTATAATAGGCATTCAGGGTAAAGGTGAAGCGGGTGCGTTCGTCGCTCCGGTAGCGGTCCACCACCGCTTCGTCCCTGGACAGCCAGTCTTCCGGCGTACGGCAGGGCTCAAATTTTTTATTAAAGCTCCCCATCACCAGACGGGTTATAAAACGGCTGCGGTGCTTCCAGCCCTTGAATGCCGCGATGATGCGGCACAGGCCCATACCCAGTGTAGTCTCCAGCCGGGAATGCCAGCCGGTTCCGCAGATAATCGCGCCGGTTAAATAGTTCCCGTAGAGGCACAGATACTGCCTAGCCAGGAAAGACCCCATGCTGTGTCCCAGCAGAAAATAGGGAAGCCCCGGATATTTCTCCTGGGTGATACGCTGCAGCTCCCGAAGATCCGTAAGCAGCACCCTGTTCCCATTCTTTTCCGCGAAATATCCAAAGTATTCGCCGGACCGGACAGAACCGCCATGGCCCAGGTGGTCATTTCCCACCACCAGAAATCCCTGCTCATTCATGTACCGGGCAAACTCATCGTACCGCTCAATGAATTCCACCATGCCATGAGAAATCTGGAGGATCCCACGGATGGCGCCCTCCGGGATCCATTCCACCGCGTGAATCCGGGTATGATGATCCGCAGAAGGATAGTTAAAATGTTTTACTTGAGACATCGCTCTTCTCCTTATTTCCAGAATCGCTCCGTGAATCCTGTCGTCAGGCTCCCCCCGCGCACAATCGATTCGTCAGCTCTGCGAATTGCTGTAATGTCAGCGCCTCCCCCCGGATACTCTCCGAAAGGCCCATCTGCCGCAGAGCGCTCTGAATCTCGTTCTTTGTAAAGGGGATTTCCTGAGAATTATTCAGGCCGTTCACCATAGTCTTCCGCCGCTGATTGAAGGAAGCCCGGATGATCCGAAACATCATCTGCTCCTGCGCCACCTCCACCGGAGGCTTCTGATGAAGCGTCAGGCGAATCACCGCGCTGCCGATCTTCGGGCGGGGCATAAAGCAGTTGGGGGGCACGTTGGCCGCAAGGTAGGGCTCGGAAAAATACTGCACCGCCAGGGACAGCGCCCCATAATCCTTCGTGCCCGGGCCTGCCTGCATACGCTCCGCCACCTCCTTTTGCACCATGACGGTAATACTGCTCACCGGGACATGCTGCTCAAACAGGTTCATAATGATGGGGGTGGTGATGTAGTAGGGCAGATTGGCCACCACCTTCACCGGCCTGCCCCCGTTGTGCTCCTGCACCAGCTTTCCCATATTCACCTTCAGGATATCCTGGTTGATGACCGTCACGTTGGGATAGTCCGCCAGGGTCTCCTCCAGGATGGGAATCAGCATCCGGTCGATCTCCACCGCGATGACTTCCCTGGCCGACTCCGCCAGATACTGGGTCAGCGTCCCGATGCCGGGGCCGATCTCCACCACGCAGTCCTCCTGCGTAATACCGGCCGCCGCGATAATCTTATCCAGCACATGGGAATCGATGAGGAAATTCTGGCCGAATTTCTTCTGAAAGGCAAATTCGTATTTTTTAATAATCTCTATCGTTTTCTGCGGATTTGAAAGTTTTTCCATGGGACTCCTTTATTCTATCGCACTCATTAATCAGCATTTCCCCAGAGGCTTATCTTCTACATACGGTACAGATTCTGGGCATTCTCAAACAGGATATCCTCCGCCCGCTCCTCCGTCAGGCCCTTGATCTGTGCAATCTCCTGTACCACATAGGACAGATGGCGGGAATCGTTGCGCTTCCCCCGGTAGGGCTCCGGCGCCAGATAGGGGCAGTCCGTCTCCGTCACCAGATATTCCAGAGGGATATCCTGCACGATATGCTTTAATGTTTTGGCGTTTTTGAACGTCACCACCCCGCCGATGCCCAGATAATAGCCCATCCGCACATATTCCCGGGCCATCTCCAGCGACCCGGAGAAGCAGTGAATCACGCCGCCGGTGCTTCCCGCGTGTTCGGAGCGTATCACCTCCAGCGTATCCTGGGCCGCATCCCGGCTGTGCACGTTCACCGGCAGATCCATCTCCTTTGCCAGATGAAGCTGTTCAATAAACCAGTTTTTCTGCACCTGCCTGGGCTCCCTGTTCCAGTGATAATCCAGGCCAATCTCACCCACAGCCACTGTTTTTTCCATCAGGCACAGAGTACGCAGCTCCTCCATCACGTCGTCATTCATGCAGCCCACCTCGTCGGGATGAATGCCTGCCGCCGCATACACCCGGGAATAGCGGGAGGAGAGCGCCGCGCTCTCCCTGGCCCCCCGCAGGCTGGCGCCCACATTCACCACATAACCGATATTATTCTGCTTCAGGGACCCTAAAAGCTGGTCCCGGTCCTGGTCAAACGCCTCATCATCGTAATGAGCGTGCGTATCAAAAATCATAATTACATCCCCCTTGCTACCTTTCCATAGATCAGCAGATCTCCGCCCCCGCCGGCATATCCTTCTCCGGCGTCATCAGCGCCAGCTCTCCGTTTTCATCCTCCGCACAGAGGATCATGCCCTCGGAAAGAATCCCTGCCAGCTTAGCCGGCTTCAGGTTCACCAGAACCATCACCTTCTTGCCCACCATTTCCTCTGCGGAATAGTGCGCCTTGATGCCGGACACAATCTGCTTTACCTGACTTCCAATCTTCACCTGAGAGCACAGCAGCTTTCTGGATTTCTTCACTTCCTCGCAGGCAATAATCTCGCCCACCTGGAACTGCATTTTGCCAAACTCCTCGAAGGTGATTTCCGGCTTGGGCTCGATATCGATGCCCTCCGCCGCGCCATGGGAATCGTCAGCCGCCCCGCCGCCATTCTCCGCGGATTTCCGGGCGCCTTCCTCCTTCCCTGCGCCATCCCCGGCAGCCTGCGCCTTGGCAGTCTCCTGCCTCTCCGGATGCAGCGCTTCCACCTTCGCCAGCACTTCCTTTAAGTCCAGGCGCGCAAACAGGATCTCCGGCTTCTCCGTCACCTTTCCGCCCTCCGGGCCCTGGCCGTACAGGCCGAAACGGTCCATATTTTCCAGTCCCCGTTTTCCGGCATTCAGCTGCGCCAGAATCTTCTCCGCGGTTTCCGGCATAAAGGATTCCAGAAGCTCCGCCCCGATGGCAATGCTCTCCACCAGATTGTAGAGCACCTCCGCCAGACGGTCCTTCTTGCCCTCGTCCTTCGCCAGCGCCCAGGGCATCGTCTCGTCAATGTATTTATTGCAGCGCTTAAACAGTGTGAAAATCTCCGTAATCGCATCCGCCACCCGCAGCTCCTCCATCTTGGCCGCCGCCTTCTTCGGCGTCTCCAGCGCCACCGTCTTCAGCTCTTCGTCCACGGGCTCCGTCACGCCGGTGCTCTTTACCACGCCTCCGAAATATTTGTTGCTCATGGATATGGTGCGGTTCACCAGGTTGCCCAGGGTGTTGGCCAGATCCGAATTCAGCCGCTCCACCATCAGCTCCCAGGAAATCACGCCGTCATTCTCAAAGGGCATCTCATGCAGCACAAAGTAACGCACCGCATCCACCCCAAAGAAATCCGCCAGCTCGTCAGCATACAGCACATTTCCCTTGGATTTGCTCATCTTGCCGTCCCCCTGCAGCAGCCACGGATGCCCGAAAATCTGCTTCGGCAGCGGCAGATCCAGCGCCATCAGGAAAATGGGCCAGTAAATCGTATGGAAGCGGATAATATCCTTACCGATCAAATGCAGGTCCGCCGGCCAGTCCTTCTTGAATTGCTCCATGTTGTTTCCATCGCAGTCATAGCCAATGCCGGTGATATAATTGGTCAGAGCGTCCAGCCACACATAGGTCACATGCTTCGGGTCGAAATCCACCGGAATGCCCCAGGTAAAGGAGGTGCGGGATACGCACAGATCCTGCAGTCCCGGAAGCAGGAAATTATTCATCATCTCATTTTTTCTGGACACCGGCTGAATAAACTCCGGGTGGGTGTTAATATGCTCAATCAGCCGGTCCGCATACTTACTCATCTTAAAGAAATAAGCTTCCTCCCTGGCCGGGGACACCGGACGTCCGCAGTCCGGACATTTTCCGTCCACCAGCTGGGACTCCGTAAAGAAAGATTCACAGGGCGTACAGTACATTCCCTCATAATACCCCTTATAGATATCGCCCTGGTCATACAGCTTCTTAAAAATCTTCTGTACCTGCTTTTCATGATAATCGTCTGTGGTACGGATGAATTTATCATAGGAGGTATTCATCAGATCCCAGATCCGTTTGATCTCCCCCGCCGCATTATCCACAAACTGCTTGGGCGTCACACCCGCCTCCGCCGCCTTTAACTCCACCTTCTGTCCGTGCTCATCGGTGCCGGTCTGAAAAAATACATCGTACCCCTCCGCCCGCTTAAAACGGGCAATGCTGTCCGCCAGCACAATCTCGTAGGTGTTTCCAATATGAGGCTTGCCGGACGCGTAGGCAATCGCCGTAGTCATATAATACTTTTTCTTTTCCATAATCTGCTTTTCCCTTTCTTTGTAGAACTTCCTTCTTTTATTTCATAAGAAAATCCTGAGCTTTTACACTTTAAAGCAGCAATTTTCCCCATGAAATAAAGAAAAACCCATCTTCCAATTTTTCAATCAGAAGACGGGCTGTTATCCCGTGTTACCACTTCTTTTCACCCAGACTTCACAGTATGGGCCTCATCGAGTACCGCTGCCGGCCGCCACTGGCCGCTCTCCGACCAACACCCCGCCGCTGCTTCTGTCCCGGAATGCACCGGTACTCCTCGCTATAACAGGCGAACCCGTGATATCCTAACACCGCACAGCCATACTTTCTCTCCATGCCCGCTCAGATATCCCCCTCCGAAACCATCTTCCACCTGCCTCTTTGCATCCCTCTCAGCATCCGGAAATTCTCTGTAGCACAATCTGCAGATGTACTCTTTTCTTCACCGGGTTTTTACATATATTTCAGGCTAACACAACCGGGATTTTCTGTCAAGGTGATTCCGGATTTCTTTTCCTGCTTCTCTTCGTAATTAGCAGGACGCAGGAAGAGACGGGCGCGCAGGGCCGCAAGCATCTGGAAAATAACTCCGGATACCAAGAAAATCT
>CAMNQN010000083.1 GCA_946549155.1 uncultured Lachnospiraceae bacterium
GCCAGCTCTCCCGAAATTTTCGTCCGGCCCCGTCTTTTCCTGCGTCCTCTTCCTTAACAAAACACAAAGAACATCGGCATATCCCGGAAGCGGGAAAAGCGATGACAATTTGTTTTAAATGTGTTATGATGGATGCTGTGATAAGAAACAGGGAACCATGAAAGTACGCAGAACATAGCATTGAGGAGGCACATTATGTTAAAACAGTTATCAATTTTTGGAGAAAACAGCAGAGGCACCATGCAGAAAATCACAGCGATTCTTCAGCAGGAGGAAATCAATATCTGGGGGTCAGTGACCAATGACAGCGCGGAGTATGGGATTATCCGCATGGTGGTATCGGATCCGGAGCGGGCGATGGAGACCCTGACGGGGGCCGGTTATCTTTGCCGCCTTACGGATGTGATGGGCATTGAGGTGGAAGATGAGGTGGGAAACCTGAATAAGCTGTTGCTGGCGCTTTCGGACAGTAATATTAATGTGAACTATATTTACCTCTCCTTCAACCGTGCTTCCGGAAAGCCGGTGCTGGTACTTCACACGGAGGATATCTGGGAAGCGGAGGAGTGTATTGCTGCCAAGGGCTTTTCTGCGCTGTAGGAAGGTAGGTACCGGAAAATCGGGCGGGAGATGATAAGGATGGAAAAGGGCGGGGCCGCGGCAGGACGGGCGGTGGAAAATGCGGGAAGAAATTATGGCCTGGATCTGCTTCGGATATTGAGTATGTTTTTTATTGTAAATCTGCACGTGCTGGGGCAGGGCGGAGCTATGGCGCGGATATCCTCCAGACCGCAGACCTACTATGCGGTGTGGTTTGTGGAGACCTGCGCTTACTGTGCGGTGGATCTCTACGGAATGCTGTCCGGCTATGTGGGAGTGGACAGTAAGTACCGTCCTGCCCGCATCCTGGAGCTGTGGGCCCAGGTGTTCTTTTACTCAGCGGGTATTACGCTGCTGTACTGGATTTTTGCGCCGGGCCTTCTGGAAGAGGACAGCCTCTGGAAGGCTGTATTTCCAGTGAGCTGGAAAACTTACTGGTATTTCAGTTCCTACGTGGGTGTTTTCGTTCTGATGCCCTACCTGAATAAAATGATAAACAGCCTGTCCCGGAGGGAGATTAGGAGGCTGGCGGTCACGCTGTTTTTGGTGTTTTCTGTGGGTACGGCGCTGCCGAAGGTAAACGGTTCTGATTTTTTGCAGTTAATCGGAGGCTACAGCTTTGCCTGGCTGCTGATTTTGTATCTGTTTGGCGCCTGCCTGAAAAAGATGGAGCTTCGGCGCTGGAGGAGGCGGTGGTATCTGCTTTCTTATTTTGGACTGGTGTCCTTTTCCTGGATTTTTAAAATTGTGGTGGAGAATTATACCAGAGCGGTGTACGGGGAGGCGAAATATGGCAGGCTGTTTACCGGCTATTGCGCGCCCACCATTTTCCTTGCAGCCGTCTGCCTTTTTTTGATCTTTGAACGGCTGGAAATTCGCAGTGAAAGCAAAAGGCGCTGGATCGCCTGGAGCTCGCCCCTGGCCTTTTCCGTCTATCTGATTCACACACAGCCCCTGATCTGGTCCAACATCCTGAAAGGGGCGTTCGGCCCAATCGCCTACTGGCCTCCTTACGGGGCTGTGCCTGCGGTGCTGCTGGCTGCGGCGCTGATTTATCTTGTGTGCAGTCTGATTGACGGGGGGCGGCGGTGGCTGTTTGGCAGGCTGAAGGTGAGAAAATGGACAGAACAGATTGTCAGGAAGATAGGAAGCGTCTAATCTTGAAAGACAGAAGTGGATGCCGCAAAAGGGACGGAGGGCGTTACTGATATCCTGTGTTCACCTGGTCCTTCTGACACCTGTCCGCAATACACGGATTTTATCCGCGTTTTCGGACAGATGTCTCGGACATGTGTACATTTGGATATTCAGTAACGCTCCCCGTCCCTTTTGAGACCGCCTCTTCTGATCTATGGCGCTTCTTTATTATGGATTATCTCTGCACACGTCCGGAAGCGTTTCCGGCGGCCAGCGCTTTCACCTCGTCCACGCTCATCAGGTTGAAGTCATGCTCGATGGTGTGCTTTAAGCAGGATGCGGCTACCGCGTAGTTGATGGCATCCTGGGTGCTGTAGCCGTTTGCAAGAGAGTAGATCAGGCCGCCTCCGAAGGAGTCGCCGCCGCCCACGCGATCCACGATGTGAATCAGGTATTCCGGCGAGAAGCAGGCCTGTTGTCCATCGTAGAGCATACCCGCCCATTTATTGTCGGTGGCGGAGATGCTGCTTCTTAAGGTAATGGCCACGTAGGAGCAGCCGAAGCGATCCTTTAACTGTCTGGCCACGTCGATGTAGCCTTCCTTGTTGAGGGTACCGCTCTCGATATCGGTGCCGGTGGCGCGGATACCGAATACGTCCGCCGCATCCTCCTCATTGGCGATGCATACGTCTACGTAGGGCATCAGTTTTGCCATGGTTTCGCCGGCCTGTTCTCTGGTCCACAGTTTCTTTCTGTAGTTCAGGTCACAGCTTACCTTTATGCCCTTTTCTTTGCAGACCTTCAGAGCGTCCAGGCAGATTTCCGGATTTTCCCCGCCCAGCGCGGGGGTGATGCCGGTGAAATGGAACCAGTCTGCTCCCTTCAGGATGGTTTCCCAGTCAAAATCTTCTCTTTTCGCCAGAGCGATGGAGGAGCCGGCGCGGTCATAGATGACCTTGGAAGCTCTCTGAGAAGCGCCTTTTTCCACGAAGTAGATGCCCAGACGGGGGCCGCCCCAGGCTACGCCGCTGCAGTCCACACCGAACCGGCGCAGCTCATTCACTGCGCTCTGTCCCAGCTCATTTTTCGGAAGCTTGGTGACAAAAGCCGCGTCCATACCATAATTTGCCAGAGAAACGGATACGTTGGCCTCGCCGCCGGCGTAGGAGGCTTCAAATTTCTGGGCCTGTACAAATCTTAAGTATCCTTCCGGGTTCAGACGCATCATGATTTCACCAAAACATACAATTCTTTTTGCCATTTTCATTCTCCTCGTATAAAATTATTTGATTTTTCGAATTAATCAGCGTTTCCTTAGATATTCGCGTTTTTAACCAGGGCGGCGGCTACTTCTGTGATCTTATCGTATTCGCCGGCAGCGATCCAGTTTTTGTTGGTCAGGTTTCCGCCCACGCCTGCACCCACGGCGCCGGCCTTCATAAAGTCGGCGATGTTATCCGGATTTACCCCGCCCACAGCCAGAAGGGGGATATGGCTTAAGGGAGCTTTCAGGGCCTTCAGATAGGAAGCACCCAGGTCGCCGATGGGGAATACTTTTACAAAGCTGGCTCCCGCGTTATAGGCGGTCACGATCTCAGAGGGGGTCATGGCCCCCGGCATGGATACCAGGCCCAGCTCTACGGTTTTTTTGATGATTTCCACATCTACGCTGGGGGAAATGATATACTGCGCGCCTGCGTCGGCGGCCATCTGAAGCTGCTCCAGGGTGATGACGGTGCCGGCCCCTGCCAGTACCTTACCCTGGAATTTTTCCCGGATGGCGCGGATGGCTTCCGCGGTTTTGTAGAATTCGTCGGGCTTTGCCTGGTTAAAGGTTACCTCGATCATGTTGATGCCTCCGGCATAGAAAGCTTCCGCCAGCTTTACGCAGATATCCGGCTCCATGCCGCGGATGATGGCAATGATCTTTTTTTCAAGTACGTTCTGAATAACCTGTTCCTTCATTATATATAATCCTCCTATTACCACTCGGCGATGGAACCGTCTTTATGACGCCATACCGGGTTTTTCCAGTTGTGAGGAGTCTCGTTCTCCTCCAGTACCAGCTCCTTGTTTACATCTACCCCCAGGCCGGGAAGCTTGGGAAGATTTACATAGCCGTCGATGAAATCGAAATCGGATTTATTCTTCACATAGTCCAGAACGGTCTTTCCCACATTATAATGGATGCCCATGCTCTGTTCCTGGATCACCGCATTGTAGCAGGTAGCGTCCACATTCAGGCAGCTTGCCAGCGCGATGGGGCCAAGGGGGCAGTGGGGGGCTAAAGCCACGTCGTAGGCTTCCGCCATGGAACCGATCTTCTTCACCTCTGTGAGGCCGCCGGCATGGCTTAAGTCGGGCTGGACGATATCCACGCCGCCGATCTGCAGCAGGCGCTTGAAGTCATAGCGGCTGAACAGGCGTTCGCCGGTGGCGATGGGGATGTTGCAGGCTGCTGCGATTTCCGGAAATACTTCCATATTTTCACACAGCACCGGCTCCTCGATAAACATGGGATCAAATTCTTCCAGCTTCTTGGCCAGGATCTTCGCCATGGGTTTGTGAACCCGTCCGTGGAAGTCGATGGCGATGCCGAAATACTTGCCGCAGGATTCCCGGATAGCGGCCACCCGCTCCAGTACGGCGTCTACCTTATCATAGGTGTCCACCATCTGAAGCTCCTCGGTGGCGTTCATTTTGATGGCGGTGAAGCCCTCGTTTTTCTTTGCCAGGGCTGCTGCGCCCACATCGCTGGGACGGTCTCCGCCGATCCAGCTGTAAACCTTCATTTTTGTATGGCAGGCTCCGCCCATCAGATCGTAAACCGGCGCGTTGTAATATTTGCCCTTGATATCCCAGAGCGCCTGATCAATCCCGGAGATGGCGCTCATGAGCACGCCTCCTCCGCGGTAGAAGCCTGCCCGGTACAGAGTGCTCCAGATGTCCTCAATGTTGGCGGGATTGGCTCCGATTAAATAATCCTTCATTTCCTCCACGCAGTTTAAGACTGCTCTGCAGTGTCCCTCCAGGACTGCTTCGCCCCAGCCGGAAAAACCGTCGTCGGTGATGATCTCTACGAATCCCCAGCGCGGACGCACATAATAGGTATTGACTTCTGTGATTTTCATAGTCTTTTCTCCTTATAAAATATTTGCCGCAGCCTTTTAAAATGTTGTCATACAAATTTAACCTGTTTTTGAAACATTTCTGGAGGCCGCCCATGGGCTGCAGGCAGCAATTAGGCCTACTACTTAATAATATACACGGATAATGGTAAATTGCAAATAACAAAAATACACAAAATATAAAAGAAATATTTATGAATAATAAACAAATGTGAAAATTTTATAAAGAAAAGGAAGGGGAGAGTATTGACAAAATAACAAAAAACGAATATCATAAATTTGTGGTTCGAATATGTCGGACAAATAGAATGGCTGGCCAGCCTGAAGAAACACGAGCTGCCGGGAGCAAAAGAGAACGGCAGTGCGAAAAGAGAACAAAAGAAAATGTTCTGAAACAGGAGGTAAAAAATATGCTTGATCCTAAATATGTGCCGTTGTTTGTCGGCGGGTTCCTTGCGTACATTGCGTTGATGATCTTTGTGGGCTGGATCTCTTCCCGCGGAAAGAGCGATGGTCAGAATTTCCTTACCGGCGGAGCAAACTTGGGATTTTTCCTGATTTTCTGTACGGTAGGCGCTACGATGATTGGTACTGGTTCTTCCATGGGAGCCATCTCGAATGGATATAACGGCGGATGGGCGGGCGCTATCTACGGCCTGGGTGCCAGCACCGGTATTTTATCCATGCTGCTTTTTGTAAAGATCCGTAAGAAAAATTTCCTTACCATGTCTGAGGAAGCCCAGTATTACTACGGCGGAAAGAAAATCGTCAGACAGGTTATGGGCTTCATGATGTTCATCATCGAGATCGTTTGGCTGGGCAATCATATGAACGGCGGTTCCAAGTACCTGGCTTACATCACCGGTCTGGACGATGTGCTCTGTAAGGTGATCACTGTGCTGGCCTTCGCTGTATATGTATTCATCGGCGGATATATGGCAGTGGTAGTGACCGATGCCGTACAGTTCTGTGTAATTGTAGCTGGTTTTGCACTGATTGCCATTAAGGCTATCCCGGCTGCCGGCGGTTATGCCAACATCGCGGCTACCTTTGAAGCGGCAGGCAAACCGGGCGCTATGGGCTTCTACGGATTAGCCACCTATGGCGTGATGCCGGCTATCGCCCTTGTGCTCTCTACCTATATGGGCGTTATCGGTACTCCGACCCACCGTACCAGAATTTACACCTCCGCTAATGAAAAGACAGCGAAGAAGGCGTTCCTGACCTCCGGTACCATGCTGTTTTTCTGGAGCTTCGTTACCGCTATCATTGGTATGAGTGCGTTTACCATTGCTACCATGAAGAATGAGACTCTGGCATCCTCCGATTACGCGTTCTCTTTCATGGCTACTCATGTACTGGGGCCGGTATTTGGTCTGCTGCTGATGATTGCGGGCCTGTCCGCGACCATGTCCTCCGGTGACTCTGATGCCATCTCCGGTGTTACGATCCTGCTGACGGATGTATATCCCAGTGTAACCGGTAAGACGATTAAGGAAGAGGATTATCCGAAGTACTCCCGTATCGCTCTGGTAGTGACTCTGGGCGCGGCTTTCCTGATCACACTGTTTGTAAACGATGTTATTACCTATATTCAGTATGTAGTAGGTTCCCTGCTTCCGGGCGTTGCCGTATGTATGTTCATGGGCCGTCTGTGGAAACGGGCTACCTGGCAGGGCGGACTGGCTGCCATCGGTTCCGGTACGGTATTTGGTGTTATCTACCTGCTGTCCTCCGGTGTTCAGACCTGGGTTACTTCTAATCTGGGCGGCGCTGCGGTTCCGGCTACCATTATCAGTTTGGTATTTGGAGTTGTTGTCAGCCTGATTACTCCGGAAGATACTACTCCGGAAGAAGAGCGTGCGGCGGCTGTATACGCTGCAAGACAGGGTAAATAAAGATGCGAATCAGTTCCTGAGACAGATTCGGATTTGAGAGGAGGCAGGGACTGCCTCCTCTTCTTTGTAAAGGAGAATGACAATGGAACGTATCTTACTGAAAAACGGTACGGTATATGACGGCCTGGGCAATCCGGCCATACAGGCGGATGTGCTGATGGGTGACGGCCGTATCCTGAAAATCGGCAAAGTGGCGGAACAGGAGGCGGACCGGGTGATTGATGCGGCAGGAAAGACTGTGTGCCCCGGCTTTGTGGATATCCACCGTCATTGTGATGTAAAACCCTTAAATGACCCGGCTTTTGGGGAGCGGGAGCTGGCCCAGGGCATCACGACTACGGTGGTGGGCAACTGCGGGATCAGTTTAACGCCCTGTCCCAAGGAGGATGCGCGGGCTAAGGAAATGTATGATTTTGACGAGGCAGTGCTGGGTCCGGTGACGCTGGATATGCCCCGTACCTATGAGGATTATCTGGATGCTTTGCAAAAGGCGGATCTTCCGCTGAACTTTGCCTCCATGATCGGGACCGGTGCGGTGAAGATCACGGTAAAGGGATTTTCTGACACTCCCTACACCCAGGAAGAACTGGATATGGCCAGAGGGCTGATTGAGGATGCCATGAAGCGGGGCGCCGTGGGTGTTTCCTTAGGAATCATGTATCTTCCGGAGTGCTATTCCAAAACGGATGAATTTGCCTATATTTTAAAGCCGGTGGGTGACTATGGCCGCGTGATCACCACCCATATCCGGGGCGAGGGCGACAGCATGGTGGAGAGCGTCCGGGAAGTGATTGAGATTGCGAAGAAGGCCGGCTGTGCTCTGGAGATCAGCCATTTCAAGAGCTGCGGCGTGCACAACTGGAAAAAGGATATTTACCGGGCGGTGGAGCTGATCCAGGAGGCCAGGGCCCAGGGGCAGGATGTGACCTGTGACTTTTATCCCTATGAAGGAGGAAGCACGGCGCTGACCACCATGCTTCCGCCGGTGTTTGTGAGTGGGGATATGGCCGGGGCGCTGAGAAGGCTTGGCACACCGGAGGGTGTGGAGGAGTTTCGCCGGCTCAGCCGGGTGCCCTACGATGACTGGGATAATTTCTGCCTGACCTTAGGCTGGGAGCGGATTATCATCAGCGGTGTGTGTACCCCAAGGTTTGAACCGATGCTGGGCATGACGGTCACTGATGCGGCGAAGAAGTTCGGCTATGAGGATGCGGAGAGCCTGGCGGCGGATCTGATGCATACGGAGGATGGTAAGACAGCCATCATCAATATGAGCATGTGCCAGGAGGACATCGATTACGTGGCGAAGCTTCCTTATTCTAATATTATTTCCGATGCAATCTACGCTCAGACGGATACGCCTCATCCCCGGATGTTCGGCGCGTTCCCCAAGGTGATTCGGGAGTATGTAAAGGAACGGGGACTGTTTACCATGGAGGAAGCCATCTGCAAGATGACGGGACAGCCCGCGAAAAGGATGGGACTGACGGACCGGGGAGTATTGACAGAGGGCTGTTTTGCGGATATCCTTGTATTTGATCCCGGGGAATTTAAAGACCATGCCACCTTCACGGATCCGGCTAAATTGTCCACAGGATTGGAGTATCTGTTCCTGAACGGTCATCCGGTGATCTGGGAGGGGGAACGCTTACCGGATTCCAGATACGGGGTCTGCATTCTGGCCAAGCAGCGGAAGGCAGATTAAGAAGCAGAAAAGCTGCTATGGCAGATTTTCTATATACAAATATTAAATCTGGCTGTGAATGGAACAGCCGAAAAAGAATGGAGGAAATAACAATGGCAAATGTATATGACGTATTGAAAGAAAAAGGAATCACCTTACCGGCACCGCCTCCTAAGGGCGGCGTGTACACTCCTGTGCAGGAGTTTGGCACCAATCTTTTGTACTGCAGCGGCTGCGGTCCGGATCTGGGAGGCGGCAACACGGTCATTGGAAAGGTAGGCCGGGAGCTGAGTGTGGAGGAAGGACAGAAGGCGGCGTACAACTGTATGCTGAATCTGCTGGCGAACCTGGATGCGAAGCTGGGGGATTTAAACCGTATCAAGCGTTTTGTGAAGGTACTGGCTTTTGTAAATTCCACGGATGATTTCGATAAACAGCCCATGGTGGTAAACGGCGGCTCCAATCTTATTGCAGAGCTGTTCGGAGAAGAGAAGGGGCTTCCTGCCCGCAGCGCCATCGGAACCAACGCGCTGCCCGGCGGTATTGCCTGTGAGATCGAGGTGCTGGTGGAGTACGAATAAGTGATGGAGGATGACCCTATGGGTTTTGACTATTCCTTTCAGGGGCAGGAAGCGATTCCTTCCCCACAGTTGGTTTGCTATAGAGAGATTATCAGACAGAACATCCGGGATATGATAAAGATTGCGGGAGACCCGAACCGTCTTTGGCCCCACGTGAAGACTCATAAGATGATCGAAGTGGTGAGGCTGCAGATGGAGGCGGGGATTACCAGCTTCAAGTGTGCCACCATTGCAGAGGCGCAGATGTGCGGTATGGCAGGGGCGAAGCGGGTAGCTTTGGCCTATCCGCTGCTGGGACCCAATGTGGAGCGGTATTTTGCGTTGGTGAAGGCTTATCCGGAGACAAAGTATTATGCCATTGAGGATAGTACAGAGATGACGGAGCAGTTAAGCCAGGCTGCGGCCAGGGAGGGCATTACCATTTCTCTCCTGATGGATGTGGATCTGGGACAGGACCGCACCGGTATGCCTATGGCGGAGGCGGCGGATGCCTATGAGAGGTGGGCCGCTCTGCCCGGTATTCGGATGTGCGGCCTGCACTGCTACGACGGGCACCGCCATGAGTCGGATCCGGAGCAGCGCTTCGCCCTGGTGAAGGCGGAGGATGAGCAGGTCCGTGCATTGAAGGATTCCCTGACAGCAAAAGGGCTGGACTGTGATTTCGTGATTTTGGGCGGTACGCCCTCCTTCCCCTGTCATGTGAAGCTGATGCCGGAGGACTGCTACAGCCCGGGCACCTGCGTACTGTGGGATTTTGGGTACCGTGAGGCCTATCCGGACCTGCATTTTACGGCGGGAGCCGCTGTTTTGGTGCGGGTGATCAGCCGTCGGGGAGAGGATAGGATGACGCTGGATCTTGGAACCAAGGCGGTAGCCAGCGATCCCAGCCCGGAGCGGGCGAAGCTGGTGGGCTTTGAGGACGCAGTGACGGTGCTGCAGAATGAGGAACACTGGGTGGTGCGGGTACCGGAAAAGAAGGGCAGACCGCTTCCCCCGGTGGGAACGGTGTTGTTTGCCATTCCCACCCATGTGTGTCCCACCAGCCAGCTCTACCCGGAGGTACCCGTGGTGGAGGATGGAAAGGTGACAGGCTGCTGGGAAGTGACAGCCCGCAACCGGAAGCTTACCATATAGCGGTATAATGACGGAACTTGACAGGCTATAAGCAGAAAACGGCGGGGGAACTGCAGGTCTTTGGACAGAGCGCCGGAATGAGGACGGGATATGGCAGAGAAGGATACGCTGGCCGAGATTGTGGCGGATAAAATATGTGAGATGATCAGCGAACGAGGATTGAGAGCCGGAGAAAAGATCGGCACAGAGAAGGAGCTTACGGAGCGCATGGGTGTGAGCCGCAGTACAATTCGGGAAGCGATCCGCATTCTGGTTTCCAGAAATGTGCTGGAGTCCAGGCAGGGCTCCGGCACCTTCGTATCGGAACGGAAGGGTGTGCTGGAGGATCCGCTGGGCTTAAATCTTCTGCACGATAAGTTTAAGCTGACCTGGGATCTTCTGGAGATCCGGATGCTTTTAGAACCCCAGTTGGCGTATATGGCAGCAGTTAACGCTACGGCGGGTCAGTTAGAAAAATTAAGCGACCTTTGTGACCAGATGGATATGCTTTCCGTGAAACGGCAGGAACGCAGCCAGGTGGATGTTCAGTTTCATATGGTTCTTCTGGAGGCCAGTGGAAATATGGTTGCCACCAATCTCTATCCAATTCTGGAGAAGGCAGTCCAGATGTTTATTTATTATACGAACCGGGAGGCCATGCCGGAACAGATGGCAACACACCGGGACATTCTGGAGGGGCTGCTGCGCCGGGATCCGGATTGGGCCCGGGATATGATGAATATGCACCTGGCCTTTAACCGGAAGGAGCTGCGCCGGGTGGCACTGGAACGGGGAGAAGATCTGAACCTGCTAAAAGGAGGAAAATCATGTTAAAAAGTCAGGAAATTCGTAAATTGGCGCCGGAAATGGATCCGCTTCGGATGGGAATGGGCTGGAAGGTGGAGGATCTGGAGAAGCCGCAGATCCTGGTGGAGAGTACCTATGGAAACAGCCATCCCGGTTCCGGGCACCTGAATATTTTTGTGGAAGAGGCCGTGAAGAGTGTGAATGAGCACGGCGGCAAGGCTGCCCGGTATTATGCCACCGATATGTGTGACGGTATGGCTCAGGGACATGACGGCATAAATTATTCCCTGGCCCACCGGGATGCCATTGTGAATCTGGTGGAGGCTCAGGCCAACGCCACCACCTTCGACGGCGGTGTGTTCATTGCCAGCTGCGATAAGGCGGTGCCGGCTATGCTCATGAGTATCGGACGGTTGAAGGAGATGAGCGCGATCGTAGTGACCGGCGGTGTGATGGAGGCCACCACGGTGGTTCCGGAGTATGTGGAAAACGATCCGGGCTGTGCCATCAATGAGCTGCTCACGCTGGAGCAGATCGGTAAATTCAGCGCTCAGTTTGAGAGAGGGGAGATCCCTCAGGAGCAGCTGACCTACTATAAGCAGCATGCCTGTCCCAGCTGCGGAGCCTGTTCCTTTATGGGAACAGCTTCTACCATGCAGGTCATGGCGGAGGCTTTAGGGCTGATGCTTCCCGGCACCGCCCTGATGCCGGCCACCGCGCCGGAGCTGGTGGAGGCGGCGAGAAACGCAGGCGCACAGCTGATGAAGCTGGTGGAGCAGGGCATCAAGGCATCGGATATCGTTACGATGAAGAGCTTTGAGAACGCAATTATGGTTCACGCGGCCATTTCCGGTTCTACCAATGCGGTGATGCATATTCCTGCCATCGCCCATGAGTTTGGTTTCGAGATTGACGCGGATACCTTTGACCGGATGCACCGGGGAGCCCATTACCTGCTGAATATCCGTCCGGCGGGAGACTGGCCCGCACAGTATTTCTATTATGCAGGCGGTGTGCCCAGAGTGATGGAGGAGATCAAGGATATGCTCCACCTGGATGTGATGACCGTTACAGGAAAGACCTTGGGAGAGAATCTGGAAGAACTGAAAAAGAACGGGTTCTACGATCACTGTGATGAGATTCTGAAGAAGATGGGCGCGGTGATCGGCAGGGAAATCAAGCGCACCGATATCATCCGTGATTTTGATCATGCCATTGGCACAGAGGGAAGCATCGCGATTCTGAGAGGCAATCTGGCTCCCGAGGGCGCAGTGATCAAGCATACGGCCTGCCCGAAGAATATGTTCCGGGCAAAGCTGAATGCCAAACCCTACGACAACGAGGAGGAGGCCATCGACGCGATCCTGCATGGGCAGGTGAAGCCGGGGGACGCGGTGTTTATCCGTTATGAGGGCCCCAGGGGCAGCGGTATGCCGGAGATGTTCTATACCGGCGAGGCTATCTGCTCCGACCAGAAGCTGGCGGCCAGCGTAGCGCTGATCACCGACGGACGGTTCTCCGGAGCCTCCCGCGGACCGGTGATCGGCCATGTATCCCCGGAGGCGGCAGCAGGCGGCCCCATCGCGCTGGTGGAAGAGGGCGATATCATTGAGCTGGATGTGGAGCAGCGGAAGCTGGAGATCGTGGGCATCGCCGGAGTGGAAAAGACACCGGAAGAGGTGGCTGCGGTGCTGGAAGAACGGCGGGGACGCTTAAAAGGTTTCTCCAGCAAGTATAAGAAGGGATTGCTGAAGCTGTATGCGCAGCATGCAGTCAGCGCGATGAAGGGCGCTTACATGGAATAGGCCGGAAAAGCTCGTCATGCGGTATTTGTGTTTTGTTAATTAGCAGGACGCAGGAAGGGAAAGCGCGGAGCCGACCCTGTCA
>CAMNQN010000084.1 GCA_946549155.1 uncultured Lachnospiraceae bacterium
AAAACTTGACAAAATGAGATAATGTTGGAAATAAAGTCAATTAATCAGCGTTTCCATAGGTATATTATAGCATCATTCGTATAATCGGTCAATTATAAATAAAAATTTTTAATTACCGAAAAAGAAATTAGTGTTATTGCTTAGATAGCAAAGTTTTTTTGTTTAATTCATTAGAGGACGCAGGATGAGTCGGGGCCCCATGGCCATATCCATCTGGAAAACATCTCCGGATGCTTGTGGCCCTGCGCTCCCATCTCTTCCTGCGTCCTCTCCCTCCCCCAAACTCACTGCGCCAACTGCCCCGTGGCGGGATCAATCTCATTCCAGTAGGCGTCCATCACGTTTCCGTTTTCGTTCACATAGCAGCCGTCAATCGGGGTGCCGTTGGCGTCCACCACCTGGCCGTTCACCACATGCGCGTCATAGCGCAGCGTGCCGGAAGAATCGAACACCATAAATGCGGATACGCCTGTGGTTTCGCCGGATACGGTATCCTCTCCGCTTTCTCCGCCGTCTCCTGCGTTGTCTCCGCTTCCTGTTCCGTCTCCGCCGCCTTCATTGCCGCCTTCCGCTCCGTCTTGGCTGCCTTCATTGCCGCCTTCCGCTCCGTCTTGGCTGCCTTCACCGCCGGCTTCCGCTCCGTCTCCGGTTCCAGCGCCGCCATTTTCGGTTCCGTCCCCGCTGCTTCCCGTTTCATCTCCACCGTCTCCGGCCACGTCTGCGGCATCCTCGCTTCCCGCCGCCTGGAAGGAAATATTTTCTTTTCCGGTAAAGCCTTCCATATTCAGTGTACCGGACTGGCCCTGAATGCTTTGATAAATGGTCACCAGGTTCGCCACCTTCTCCTCCAGGCAGTTGTTCTGTCCCAGCTTCATCATGATGCCGCCCACCGTCAGCGTAATGTTCAGATTCTCATCAAAAGAAACATTGTCCGGAATAAACTTTGCCTTCACCAGCAGATCGGTTATTTTCAGCATGGCGCTCAGCTGGGCCGTATTCTCTATGGGGATTTTCTGATAGAGCACCGGCTGCTCCATGCTGATACCGCTGACCAGCGGAACGTCGCCATACACCTCCTGGGTGATCTCCAGCGTCGTTCCGTTTTTGTCAAAATAAACGTTCTCCCCGGCGTACTGTACATAGCCCAGAAGCTGCTTCTCCTTCACAATCAGCCGCACCTTTCCCGGGGAGAGAAGCTTTGCCTGAATGCTCTCCAGATAGGGTGTCCTGGTATCTTCCGTAGAATTTCGGTATTTCCAGGAAAAATAGAGCGTGTTTTCTGTCCAGAAATCATAGATCAGATTATTTTTTATTTCCTCCATGCTGTGTCTCTCACTGCCAATAATCTCTACGGAGCGAATCCGGAACACGCCAATCAGCACCGCCGCCGCAAGCAAAATCCCCAGGGCCGCCGCCGTCACAATCCGTATTCTGGTTATCCGCTGCTTTCTTCTTTTTCTCGCCATCTGTTTTCTCCTGTATCTGCTACTATTCCTGACTCCCGCAGCCACCGCCCCGCCTTTTGTCCTTCGAACAGTATTCTGTATTTTCCCTTTTTTCCTACTCCACCGCCCGGATATCCGCACCCAGGCTTCTCAAATTTCCGCAGATGTTTTCATATCCCCTGTGGATATACTGACAGTTCCTGATCTGAGTGATGCCATCCGCGTTCAGCCCTGCCAGAAACAGGGCCGCGGCTCCCCGCAGCTCCTGCGCCTCCACCCAGCTTCCCTTCAGCCGAGGCACCCCCTGGATACGGGCCTCCCGTCCCCGGACCTGGATCCGGGCCCCCATTTTTTGCAGCTGGGCCGCCGTCTTAAAGCGGGCGTCAAAAATATTTTCCCGGATACGGCTCTCTCCCTCCGTCACCGCCAGCAGCGTCATCATAGGCGACTGCAAATCCGTGGGAAACCCCGGGTAAGGCTCCGTCTCCAGCAGCTCAATATTTTTTCTCTTTGCCCGGCAGTCCAGCCTCAGGTCGGCTCCCTGCCATTCCATATAAATGCCCATCTGCTGCAGAATGCGCAGCACCGCAGCCATATGTTGCCCCGGCATCCTGCCCAGCGTGACGCGGCCTCCGGTGACGGCCGCCGCCAGCAGATAGGTTCCGGCCACAATCCGGTCCGCCGTCAGCTCATGCCGGGAATCCTTTAATTCCCGGCCTCCTAAAATACGGATACTGCCGTCTGTAAGACAGCTGATGTCCGCCCCCTTCTCCCTGAAAAACCGGCACAGCTCTTCAATCTCCGGCTCCCTGGCCGCATTGCGGATCACCGTCACACCTTTTCCCCGGACAGCCGCAAGAATGACGTTTTCCGTGGCCCCCACGCTGGGAAACCTCAGTGTGATCTCCCTCCCGAAAAGTGCTCCGGCCTCCGCCTCAATCCTTCCCTCTTTTTCCTCCAGCCGCGCTCCCATCTGCTCCATGGCCTGAAGGTGCATATCCACCGGCCTGGCCCCTAGGACACAGCCCCCCGGATAGGGAAGAGAGGCCCGGCCCATCCGGCCAAGCAGCGCCCCCAGAAAGAGGATAGAGGAGCGCATTCTGGACGCGATCTGAATGGGAATCTGCCAGCTTTTGACGCCGGAGGCATCCACCGCCAGGCAATCCCCCTCCCACCAGACCTGGCATCCCAGTATCTCCAGCAGTTCCATCGTGTCAAACACATCCCGTATCCTGGGGCAATGGCTAATCCTGCTGATTCCCGCATGCAGGATACACCCTGCCAGCATGGGCAAAACCGCGTTTTTTGAGCCCTGTATCTCCACTCTCCCGGCAAGAGGCTTTCCTCCGCGAATTTCCACATATTCCAAAATTCATTCCCCCAACCTGAGTTTTTGGAGAATCTTATATGTTAGTATATGCTGAAATTCTCTTTTTGCCACCGGCTCACCGACAGCGCCAGCCCCATCTCTGACAGCAGAAACAGCACCGATGTGCCTCCGTAGCTGATAAAGGGCAGCGTGATCCCTGTGTTGGGAATCGAGTTGGTTACCACCGCCACATTCAAAATGACCTGGATCGCGATATGTCCCATAATACCCGATACCAGCAGGGACCCGAAAAGATCCGCCGCCCGGATGGCAGTGACCATAAAGCGCCACAGCATAAAGCCGAAAACCAGAAGCAAAAGCACCGCTCCCACCAGGCCCAGTTCCTCGCAGATCACAGAAAAAATCATATCGTTCTGGGCCTCCGGCACAAAGCCCAGCTTCTGCATACTGTTTCCCAGTCCCTTGCCGAACATCCCGCCGGAGCCGATGGCGTAGAGCCCCTGTATGGTCTGAAAGCCCTTGTCATAGCTTTCCGGATCCCGCCACACCGCCAGCCGTTCCAGCCGGTACTGTTCCATGCCAAGAAACAGGGCCACAAATCCGCTGCCCGCCAGGCCCAGCCAAATAAAGGGCAGATAGCGGGGATTGGAAATAAAAATCATGATCACAGCGATTCCTAAAATAATCACGGCTGTGCTCAGGTTGTTGGTGCCCACCAGGGCCACAATGGGAAGGATGGCCCCCATTACCGCCAGGATCATCCCGGGCCCCCGGCTGTTTTTCCTTCCGCTCACCACCCGGGCCAGCAGCAGGATCACCGCCAGCTTGGCGTACTCCGCCGGCTGGAAGGACAGGGGACCTAAGGACAGCCACCGCCTGGAGCCATTGTAGGTATCCCCCACCAGCAGGACAGCCCCGGACAGCGCCAGGGACACCAGGTAAACAGGCACCGCCGCCTGCCACAGCAGGTGGTAATCCAGCTGCGCCACCAGATACATGGAGGCCAGCCCCAGACAGGTGGCAAACAATTGTTTCTTAAAATAGTAGGCGGAATCCCCGAAACGGACCTCGCCGTTATACGCGCTGGTACTGTAAAGTGTTATCAGGCCAAATGCTGTCAGAAACAGCACGGCTGCCAGAAGGCAGTAATCCGGTTTGCCTCTCTTTTTTTGCAATCCCAGCCACTCCTGAACATAGTTTTTCCTAAAGCTTATGCACCAGCTCCTTGAATACCCTTCCCCTCACCTCGTAATTGGGGAACATTCCCCAGCTGGCGCAGGCCGGGGACAAAAGCACCGCGTCCCCCGGACTGGCGTGCTGCACGCACAAATCGAATGCTTCCTCAAAGGTGTCCGCCATGAGAATCTTCTGAAAGCCCAGACTGCGGGCCGCCCGGGCAATCTTCTCCTTCGTCTGTCCCACCAGCACCAGATATTTTACCTTGCCGTCAAAGGCCCGAATCCATTCCTCATAGGAAGAATCCTTATCATAGCCGCCTCCTATCAGCACCGTCGGCCGGTCCATAGCCTGGATTCCCTTGATGGCCGCGTCCGGATTGGTCCCCTTGGAGTCATTGTAGTAGACCACGCCATTCTTCTCCGCCACATACTCAATGCGGTGTTCCACAGCGGTAAACGCCCGGAGCACATGCCGGATCTGATCCAGCGGCACTCCGTAGGCCAGTGTCATAGCCACAGCCGTCATCACATTTTCATAATTGTGGGTACCCAGAAACTTCAGCTCTTTTACAGAGCAGACATCTGTTATCCCGTCTCCGCCGCTGTATTTGATAACGCCGTCCTCCAGATAAATGCCCCGCTCCAGCCTTCGGGCAGAGCTGAAAAAGATCACCCTTGTCGAAAGCCGCTGCCCGAATCCACGAAGCTCTTCATCCTCGTAATTCAGCACGCAAACATCTTCCCCCGTCTGATTCTTCGTGATGCTCTCCTTCACCCGGATGTATTCCTCCATGGTGTGGTGACGGTTCAGATGATCGGGGGTAATATTCGTGATGGCGCTCACTTTCGGGTGAAAGTGATGGATCGTCTCCAGCTGAAAGCTGCTGATCTCCGCCACCGCCACGGAATCCTCCCTGGTCTGCAGTGCCGCCTCCGTATAAGGGTTTCCAATATTGCCCACCACAAACACGGAGGGCTGGTGATAGCGCATGATCTCTCCCACCAGGGCAGTGGTGGTGGTTTTTCCGTTAGTGCCCGTGATGGCCAGCACATCTCCCTTACTGTTCTGGTAGGCCAGCTCGATCTCCCCCCATATGGGAATCTGCGCCTCCCGAATCCGCTTCACCGGAGGGATATCCGTGGGCACCCCGGGACTTAACACCGCCAGATCCAGACAATCCAGCAGGTCCTGTTTCAGCTCCCCGATGACAATCCGGGCCCGGCTGTTCTTTGGCAGCTTCGCCCGCACCTGCGCTTCCGTCAGCGCTTCATTTCCATCATACAGAACGGGAAGCGCTCCCACCCGTTCCAGCAGGTCCGCAGACCCGATACCGCTGATGCCGGTTCCGAAAACCAGCACCTGTTTATCCTTAAAATCCATGTCATCCATCTCCTCTTTGCTAATTTTCACCGGCAGACATTATTGCAGGCCCACCAGCGCGATCAGGCACAAAAATGCGGTAATCACAGTGAACACGGCATCAATTCTGGTCTCCGACCACCCGCACAGTTCGAAATGATGGTGAATGGGGGCCATCTTGAAGAACCGTTTTCCACCGGTTTTTTTAAAATAAGTCACCTGAATCATCACGGAGAGCACCTCCACCAGGTAGATCATTCCGATCATCAGGATGAAGACCGGCAGCTTCATCATGTAGGCCGCCCCGGCCACAAAGCCGCCCAGGGCCAGAGATCCGGTATCGCCCATAAATACCTTGGCCGGATGAACATTAAACAGCAAAAATCCCAGCAGAGCTCCCAGCACTGCCGCAGTCATGGGTTCAATGCCCCCGGAAAGCGCCGTGGAGGCCACCGTGAAGAATACCGCCACCATACAGGTAACGCCCGTGGCCAAACCGTCCAGCCCATCTGTAAAATTTACGCCGTTCACGGTTCCGATTATCACAATGTAAGCCAATGGGGTGGCCGCGATCTTCACCCACTGTCCGGACAGCACATAGCCGCCGCTAAAGGGAAGCAGCAGCTCCAGACAAGAGCTGTCCATGATCCAGAGATAGGCCACAAAAATCGTGGTGACAATGATCTGCCCCAGCATTTTCTGCTTCGGCATCAGTCCGTCGGACCGGCGCAGCACCACCTTCAGGTAATCATCCAGAAATCCGATAATGCCAAAGCCCAGGGTAAGAAACAGCACCGGCACAATCCGCTGATAACTTCCTATATAAAACAGCGACGTAACCAGAATACTAATCAGAATGATCAATCCGCCCATGGTGGGAGTGCCGGCCTTTTTCAGGTGGGACGCTACTCCCTCCTTACGCTCCGTCTGTCCCACCTTCAGCTTCTGAAGAAAGGGAATCACAACAGGGCTTAACGCCACGCTGATGGCAAAAGCCAGAAACAACGGGATCAGAACATCTTTTTCGATTAACATAACACACCTCATCATTCTCTTATGGTTTTTTGTTAAGTATAATTCTTTTTCGTCCATACTTCAATCATTTTCTGTATTTGCCTGGATTCCCAGGTACGGAAGAATATTGGCAAAAATTCTCTGAATGACCGGAGCGGCTATGGTGCCGCCGTAATAAACACCCTGGGGATGATTGATGATACAAAGTCCCAGGACCTGAGGATCATCCGCCGGGGCAAATCCAACAAAGGAGGAAATGTAAATATTGGCGCTGCGGGGAAGCGTCTCTGAAGTGGCCGTCTTGCCCCCCACATGATAGCCTTCCAGATAGGCCCGGTTTCCGGATCCGTCCGCCACCACATGCTCCAGGATATACTGCATGGTTTCGGAGGTCTCCCCGGAGACGATCTGCTCTCCCTCCGGATACTGAAAAATCTTTTTCAAAACGCCCTCCCGGCTCTTTTCCAGCACGCCGAAGTGAGGCGTGATTCGCTTTCCGCCGTTTACCAGGGAGCTCACCGTGGCCGCCAGCTGAATGGGCGTAATCTGAAAAGACTGTCCGAAGGCCATGGTGGCAAGCTCCACCAGCCCCACATTTTCTTTTTTATGCATGATTGTGGCGGCCTCACCCGGCAGGTCAATGCCTGTCTTTTTCAGAAGGCCAAACTGCTCCAGATAATGGAAATACCGCTCCACCCCCAACCGCAGGCCCACCTCGATGAATACCGGGTTGCAGGAGTTCTGCGCCGCCTCCAGAAAGGTCTCTGCGCCATGCCCCGCCACCTTATGGCAGCGGATCCGCCGGTCCTCCACAATCTTGTAACCGGGACAGCTGAAATGATCGGACAGGGACACCACCCCCTCCTCCAGGCCGGCGGATGCTGTGATAACTTTAAAGGTGGAGCCCGGCTCATAGGTATCATTGATACATCCGTTCCGCCACATCTGATTCAGGAACTCCTGCTGCCATTCCGAAGCTGTCTTTTCCTTCGTTTCTGCCCCACGCTCTGCTCCAGCGTCCTCCCCTTCCGCTTCCGTCTCCGGGTTCTTTGCCTCCTGTATCGCTTCCTCCATGGCGGCCTGCCACTCCTGCGTCAAAGTAAAGGGATCGTTCAGGTCAAACTCCGGCACATTGGTCATCCCGTATATTTCCCCGTTTCTGGGATTCAGAATAAGGATGGAAACGCTGTCCGCCTGTTTTTGCTCCATCACCCGAAGGGCTTCCTGCTCGATATATTTTTGAATATTGTAATCCAGGCTGATCTGCAGGTCATCCCCGGCCTCCGGTTCCAGGCGGCTCTCTCCCGCCTCCGGCAGCTCCACCCCCCGGGCATCGGTGAGGGTCAGAATCTTTCCGGCCGTTCCTTCCAGCACACTGTCATACTGTACCTCCAGACCGATAATGCCCTGATTATCACTGCCGGTGAACCCCAGCACCTTGGAGGCCAGGCTGCCGTAGGGGTAATACCGCTTATAATCCTCATCCACCTTCACTCCCGCCAGCTCATACTGCCGGATCTTATCCCCCACCTCCTTCTCCACATTGGACTTGATCCGCTCCATGGAACTGACCTTCTCCACCTTCTTCCTGACGCTCTCCTCCGACAGGCCCAGTTCCTTGCACAGTACGGAAATCACCCGGTCCGGTTCCCTGATCTGACTGTGAATCACAGAGATGGTACACACCGTCTTATTGTCCGCCAACACGGTTCCGTTGGTGTCCAGGATACGCCCTCTGGCCGCCTTGATGGGCCGTTCCCGCTCATGCAGCTCCTCCGCCTTTTCACTGTAATATTCCGAACGTTCCAGCATCAGATACCCCAGCCGGACGATCAGCAGCGCCAGAGCCAGAATACAGGCCAGAAAAACAAACACCGTCTTTTTCCGGTGAAAGGTATGCAGTTTCCCTATGGGCATAAAAAAACCTCATGAAAGTTTTATTATAATCTATTATCACTTTCATGAGGTTATGTTAATTTAACCGGAAAAACCCATCCTGCATGGCCGGCTTCTCTTCTATTGCTCCGCCGCCGGATCCTGAACCGTCAGATCCTCGTCTGTCACACCGTCCCAGACTGTGCCGGAATCCCCCTCGTCTGTCCGATCCGGCGGAGAGGAAATATTGGGATTATCCGCCTTGGGATCCAGCTTCGTCACTTTGTTCACCAGCTCCTTGACATTCCCCCAGGCATCCACGGCATCGCCATTCTCATTGATGGAAGCGCCCTCCACCGGCGTCCCCTCCTCACCGTGCACCACCACGCCCTGATCGTTCACATAGGCATCCTGATACAGATTCCCGTAGCTGTCATAAGCCTGAAAGGTCTCCCTGTTCGTTCCTCCCTGCACCACATCGTCCCGGCTCATTCCCAGATAAACCAGAAGCTCGTCGGTGATCTCCTCCGTGGGATACAGGCCCAGGTAGGGAAATACCTCCGTGGCAATCTTTCGAAAAAGCACCTGGGGATAACTGCTGTCCGCCTGGTCCGCCACATTGGGCTCATCGACTACCACATAGATCACCACCTGGGGATCATCTATGGGCGCGGCGCCGATGAAGGACACCAGATATTTGCCTGTGGCACGGGTCTTGGTCTCCGGGTCGATCTTCTCCGCCGTACCGGTTTTCCCACCGGTCCGATAGCCCGGCACCTGGGATTTTCTTCCCGTACCTTTCTTTACTGCAGTCTCCAGATAGCCTCTCACCAGACTGGAGGCATAAGAGGAAATGGGCTGGCGCAGCAGCAGGCCGTCCACTGTCTTTTCCACACTGCCATCCGCATTTTTCACCTGCTTCACCACATGAGGCTGATAATAATAGCCTCCGTTGATGACCGCAGAGAAGGCGGCGATCTCCTGAACCATGTTGCAGGTAAAGCCCTGACCGAAAGTACAGGTAGCCAGCTCCACCTCGTGCATGGCGTCCCGGCTGTAGATCACGCCGGGGTTTTCGTTGGGCAGGTCAATGCCCGTGGCGCTTCCAAAGCCGAACAGCCGCTGAAACTCACAAAATTTGGAAATTCCCATCTTCATACCGATCTGCATCAACGCGTCATTGCAGGAGTTTACAATGGCGTATTCCAGGGACTCGTCTCCGTGGCCGTAAATGTTATCACAGTTGATTCTCGTATCCGTGATAAACTCATAGCCATCGCAGTAAAAATAATCTCCGTCGGAAACCGCCCCGATTTCCAGCGCTGAGGCCACGGTGATGGGCTTTACGGTGGACCCGGGCTCATACCCTTCCGAAACACAGAAATTGCTCCACATGGTGTTCAGCGCTTCCACATAAGTCTCCTGGTCCATGGCCTTAATTTCCGCCCCGGTGTACCAGTCCGTCAGATCCTGGGGATCGTTCAGGTCAAAGCCGGAGTTGGTGCCCATACCTAAAATCTCCCCATTGTTGGGATCCATCACCACCACGCCGATATTCCTCGCCCCTTTATTATGGTTCTCGTCATCGCCGTAGGTCTCATCAAATTCCGCAATGTATTTCTCGATGATCTGCTGAATATTCATATCGATGGTGGTCACCAGCGTTTTTCCGTGATCCGGCTCAATCGTGGTCTTCTGGAACTCGGAATTTTCATTGAGATAGCCGAAGGTCCGCCCGTTGGTGCCGTTTAAAATGCTGTCGTAATAGGCTTCCAGGCCACAGACCCCCTGATCGATATCATTGGAAAAGCCGATCACGTTGCTGGCCAACTGGGAATAGGGGTAAGTTCGCTGATACTCCTCCTCAAACCAGACGCCGGTTACCTTCTCCAGCCGCTGCCGCTGAGTATCCGACAGCTCCCGGTCCTCGTCCAGGGAAACATATTCCTCGTAGGCCCGCTTCTCCTCCTCCGTGGCTTTGCGCTTCACCACCTGGTACTGGCTGTCCCTGGTTTTTTCATTTTCTATCCGGTCGCGCACATCCGCCTCATCCAGCTCCAGGGAGGTGCAGACCGCCTCGATGGTGGGCTCCACATAATCCTCATCACTGTTGATGGCGTAGCAGTCCAACACCACATTGTAAACCCGATCGCTGCGGGCCAGAATAATGCCATTCGCATCCTGGATTTCCCCCCTTCGGTAGGGGATGGTCCTGCTGTCATAGCTTTGCTGGGACAATACCTGTTTCGCGTATTTATTTCCGCTCTTGGCCGTAATATACGTGATTCTCACCAGCAGAACCACCAGCATACATAAAACGAATGCAAATACAGCTAAAAGCTTTTTCTGCATCCGTTTCGTAAATTTTTTCTTTCTCTTTTCTCTGTTCGCGTTTGCCAAACTATCACCTATTCTGCAGGAATATCCTGATACTGTTTTACATAATCGCTCTGGGTACTGTCATAAATCTGGATCTGCTTCTCGCTGGCATACACCATTCCCAGCTTATTCATGGCCACATCCTTGACATGCTCCAAATCCACAGAGGAAGTAATCCGATTGTACTCGGAATCATTCTCCAGCTTCATCTGGCTCAGCTCCATGCCCAGGAAGGTGGCACTCTTCTGAAGAGTGGTATTCTGTGCCTGCAGCTTCAGGTAATTGATACAGACCATCACCGTCACCACAGCCGCCGCGGTCAGAAACAGCATATAGCTCATATTCATCTGCAAAGCCTTTTCCCGGTTTTTCCTGGTAGCGAAGCTGACAGCGCGGCGTTCCCTGACTTCACGCTGCGGAGCCGTCTGAAGCTTCCGGACTGTGTTCCCGTCCACATAGGTATTTACCTGATATTGATTGTGGGGCCGCTCCCGACGTCCTGCATTGCCGGTGGGCCGCTGACTCGTTCTCGCCATACTATTCCGCCTTTGCCTTTTTATGATTGTCTGCGCTCAAATACCCGCAGCTTCGCGCTCTTGGACCTGGAATTTTCCTCCAGCTCCGCCTCGCCCGGGACGATGGGCTTTCGTGTGATCACCGTACCCTTTGATTTTTTCCCGCACACGCACACCGGGAACTCCGGGGGGCAGGTACAGGGATTTTCATTTTTTCTATATATAGTCTTTACAATTCTGTCTTCCAGGGAATGGAAGGTAATGATGCAGATTCGTCCGCCGTCGTTTAGCAGATCGATCATATCATCCAGAGAATCTCTCAAAACATCCAGTTCGTGATTTACCTCAATCCTGATCGCCTGAAATGTCCTTTTGGCAGGGTGTCCGCCCACTGCTCGAACCTTTGCCGGAATGGCCGCTTTTATGATATGAATTAACTCCCCAGTCGTTTCAATCGTCTTTTCTTTTCGGGCATTTACAATATGCTTTGCGATGTTTTTTGCGAACTTGTCTTCCCCATAGTCTCTGATGATGCGGTAAAGCTCCATCTCACTATACTCATTCACAACATCCCTGGCTGTCAAAGGCTGCCTCTGATCCATCCTCATGTCCAGCGGCACATCCTCTCTGTAAGTAAACCCGCGGTCTGCGTCATCCAGTTGATAGGAGGAGACCCCCAGATCCAAAATGACTCCATCTACTGATGTAATTCCAAGTTTCGCAAGCTCCGCTTTCATATCGCAGTAATTACTGCGGATAATCGTAACCTTGCCTGCATAGTCCCGAAGGCGCTCGCCTGCCGCCTCAATCGCCGCGGCGTCCTGATCGATCCCAATCAGCCTTCCCTTATCGGAAAGCCTCCTGCAAATCTCATAGGAATGCCCGCCGCCTCCCAGCGTGCCATCCACATAGATCCCGTCCGGCCTTATGTGCAAATTTTCAACGCATTCGTCCAAAAGTACAGATTTATGCTTAAATTCCATACAATCCTCCCCAGGTTATATGCTTAACCCTAAATCTGTCATCTGTTCCGCGATACTGTCCATATCGCCGTCATCCAACGCATTGTTTTCCGTCCATTTTGCCTTGCTCCAGATCTCAATCCGATTGAGCATACCAGCCAGAACAACATCCTTATCCAGACCAGCAAATTCTCTCAGCGTCGCCGGTAAGAGAATTCTCCCCTGCTTGTCCAATTCACACGGGGTGGCACCCGCCACAAAGAAACGGGTAAACTGTCTCGCGCCCTTCTGGGTAAGCGGTAAAGTACGCAGCTTCTCCTCAAAGGCCGTCCATTCGTTCTGGGGAAACACAAAGAGGCAGCCGTCCAATCCCTTTGTCACAATAAATTCTTCCCCTAATTGCTCACGGAATTTTGACGGGATAATCAGCCTGCCTTTGGTGTCCACTGTATGGTTGTATTCACCCATGAACATCATCGACTACCTTCTTTCGGATACGTGGAACGGGGCTTTATGATGCTCCACATCCTCTGCATTCACAGGGACGAGGCTTCCTTTTCCACCACTCAGCCTCCATTCTGACCCACAAGTCACCACTTTTCACCACTTATGTGTCTATATTAGCCCATGTCGGCAGAAATTACAAGGGGAAATTCAAAATTTTAATATATTTTATGATTACCCGGACGCAGGATGGGGAGGGGCAGTACGCACACAAGCATCTGGAAAACATCTCCGGATACTAAGAAAACCTAAGATGCAGCCGGCCCCGGATT
>CAMNQN010000085.1 GCA_946549155.1 uncultured Lachnospiraceae bacterium
GCTCGGCTCCATCTTAGATTTTCTTGGTATTCGAAGCAGTTTTTCAGATGACAGGATCGGCTCCGCGCTTTCCCTTCCTGCGTCCGGGTAGTTAACAAAACACGAACAGATCACGCCAGCCGAAAAGGCTCTACGGGAATGCAGATTTCCGTCACAAACTTTTCGGTATCCTGCGTCAGCCCATAATCAATCATGGTTACCTCCCGGGAGAAACCTGTGGCGCGCAGTCCCTTCTCCCGGATATACGCCATCAGTCTGCCATACTGCTCCGGCGCCTCCGGATGGCTGCCCCGAAACCGCAGGGACACACCGACGGTTTCCGGCAGGTCTTGCACCTTACCGTCAAAACGGTCCTCCGCATCCAGGGACAGGAAAATACCGTCATACTGCCCGAACCGGCCCTGGTTCAGGTTTTCCGCCAAAATCCCCACACCCACCTTGCCTAAAAAGATCAGTGCTTCGCTCTGAGCCACCTCCAGCCTTCGGATGGGCGGTTCCATATCGTCGGGGCTTTGAATCTTCAGAGAATCCGGTATCCAGACAATCCGGCAGGGCGGACACGTCACTGTCCGGATGATATCCAGCTTTGAATTTCTTGCATCCTGAAGCTGGGAGAGGCGGTGATCGATTTTCCGCTCAATCCGATGGAGCTCCTGCTGTTTGCGGATCACGGTCTCCTTTTGCTGACGCAGCTTTTCTTCAATCTGGTCCACCTCCCGGTTTTGCAGAAAGTCTGCGATCTCCGAAAGGGGCAGGTCCAGCATCCGCAGATACCGGATCGTATTGAGCACCTCAAACTGCCTGGTACTGTAATAGCGGTATCCCGTATCCTCCGCGATATACTCCGGCGTCAAAAGCCCTGCCTTCTCATAGTGACGCAGACTGCTGACACTTAAATGAAATAATTTTGCCACATCTCCGATGCGAAACAGCTTATCCATCCTGCTTCTCCTTCTTCTGCAGCCAGACAAAGGCAATCACACACACTGCCACAGAGAGCAGGGAGCCCCCCGCCACCGCCAGGCCCATGGGATACAGCGTATCCGCAAAAATCCGGGAGGCCAGATAGGCCCCGGGAATCCGTGCCAGAACGATGGACAATACATTATGTAAAAAAGAAAGTCCGGATTTTCCCCCGGCACAAAAATACCCACTGAAGCAGAAATGAATCCCGGCAAAAATACAGTCAAACACATAACCGCGAAAATACTGGCTGCCCAGCAGAATCACCCAGGCATCCTCCGAAAACAGCGCCAGCACCGGCTCTGCACAGAATTGCACTGCCAGGGAAGCCGCAGATCCGAAAACCACGCACAGCAAAACAGCGTAGCGCAGGGTTTTCACCGCCCGGTCCCGCCGCCCGGCACCGATATTCTGAGCCGCCAGGGCGGACACCGTGGACAGCATAGAGGATGGCACCAAAAACAGCATTCCGATCACCTTCTCCACAATCCCCACCGCAGCGGCATCCTCAAGCCCCCGGTGGTTGGCGATAATTGTAATCAGGAGAAAGGAAATCTGAATAAAGCCATCCTGCAGCGCCACGGGCACGCCAATTTTCAAAAGCTTGCCCATCGTCTGCTTTCCCGGCCTGAAATCCGCCTTTTGCAGCTGCAGCCCCATTTTTCTGCGCGAAATCACCGTCAGCGCAACCAGGACACTGACCGTCTGGGACAAGGTAGTTCCCAGTGCTGCTCCGGCCGGCCCCATTCCAAAGGCTCCCATAAACAGATAGTCCAGTCCCACATTCACCACACAGGCTGCAGCAATAAAATACAGGGGACTTTTGGAATCCCCCAGTCCACGGAAAATGGAGCTGATAATATTGTAGGCGGTGATAAAGGGAATGCCCAAAAAGCAAATGGTCAGATAGGCTTTCGTGCCGGAAACCGCCTCCGCGGGAACCGCCATAACGCTCACAATCAGTGATCTGCCGAGCAGCAAAATCCCGGACAGCGCCACAGAGCCCGCAAAAAACAGCGTCACTGTATTTCCGATGTACCGGGCCGCCTCCCTGGAACGGTTTCCTCCCACAGACTGTCCCACCATCACGGTGGTTCCCATGGCCAGGCCCACCAGCATCACCGTCACCATGTGCATCACCTGGCTGCCCACGGACACCGCGGTGGTCTGATCCACCCCGCCGAACTGGCCGATAAGATACAAATCTGCCATTCCATAGAGCGTCTGCAAAAAATAGGAGAAAAGATAGGGCAGCGAAAACCTGAGAATATTTTTAAAGACACTGCCGGTAGTTAAGTTTCTTTCCATATCAGATCGGATACCTCCATAATCATTGTTCAGAAACTGTCGCAAACTGCCAGGCTCCCTTGGCAGATTGCGACCGCTCTTAACTGATTATAAAGTCTGCAACTATTGCAGAGTCAAGCCTCTATTTCAATCACATACTTCTCATAGGCATTCACCACCGTAGTGTTATGATACCGACTTTCCCGTGGAATGTTATAGCCGTAGTTCATATGGACATGTCCATGTACCATATAGCGGGGTTCGTACCGCTTCATCAGATCCCGGAAAATCGCAAAGCCCCGGTGGGGCAGATCCTCCTGGTCATGGATTCCCTGGGCCGGCGCGTGGGTGAGCAGGATGTCAAACCCATTCTTCTTCCAGATTTTGAAAAACAGCCGCAGTACCCGCTGGCGCATCTCCCGCTCCGTATACTGATGAATACCGGAATTATAGCGCATAGAACCTCCCAGCCCCAAAATCCGCACTCCCTGATACTCATAAATCGTATCATCAATGCAGATGCAGCCCTCCGGCGGAGTTTTCTCATATTTACTGTCATGATTCCCATGGACGTAAAGCACAGGACAGCTGGCAAAGGTAACCAGAAACGACAGGTATTCCGCCGGCAGGTCTCCGCTGGAGAGAATCAGATCGATCCCCTTTAATTTGCTTTCATCATAAAAATCCCACAGAGATTTGGAGGGAACATCCCCCACCACTAATATCTTCATTCTTCTATCTCGCCAGCAGGAGCCAAAGATCCCTGCACGGCCGCAAGCGCCCTTGCTTCCTTTGTAAAATTTTCCAGCGGGGGTGTCGTACCCACCACATTTTCCACCAGCCAGTCCATGGTGATGATCTCCTCCGGAGACAAGCTGCCGTCTTCTCTTCCCACCCGGCTGCCATCCTGAAGGACAATCTCCCCGGCAAAGGGATGAAACTGCTCCGTGTAAATCTCCCGTTTCATCACCTCCACCAGCCTGCGGACACCGGAGGGCAGATTCTGGGAACAGATCAGGTCAATGATATTTCCGGAGATGCCCCACCAGTAATTCAGAGCCTTTTTCTCTTTGGTATCGGAGGTCTTATTCCAGTTTCCCTTCAGGATATCCCGGATAATCTTCTCATAAAACTTGCCCCAATCCCAGATCGGCGTGGCCAGCTTCAGGTATTCCCCGTCCTTTTCCCGGTAAAGCCCGAATCTCCGGTCCCGGCTGCCCGGCCGAATCATATCATTGTCAGAGATCAGGGAAATATTCTCCTCCCTAAGCTGGCGCAGGCAGTCTGCCTTCTCCATGGAGCTCCAGTACAGGTACACCTTCACCCGCGGATTCACCATCCGGGCCCCCAGCGCAAAGGCATTGATATTGGCAAAGCTTCCCAGGATCGGATAATCCGCCAGATAGCCGATTTTCTCATTCTCGCACATGGCTCCCGCCACCATCCCGCAGAGGAATTTTGCCTCATACATTCTTCCATAGTAGGTACGGATCGAGCTATAGGGGCGGTTGACGGAACAGTTTAGGATTTTTGTCTCCGGGTGCTCCAGGGCAGCCTTCAGGCTGGAAGCCAGGAATTTCTGATTCGTGGTAAAAATAATATGGTTGCCCTGGCTGATCACCTGCTCTAAAAGCTGGGAGATATCTATCGTATCTCCCCCCACAAAATAACTGCTGGTTTTGATCTTATCCCCGAACACCTGCTCCAAATGGGTCCGGCCCAGCTCATGGCTGTAGGTCCAGCCGGAGCTCTCCACCGGCCGGTCATGGATAAAGGCTACCTTCAGCTGCTTGCTGCTGGTAAGCTTGATAAACCTGGTCAGGGACAGATTGTCCGGATCCTCCGCCGGTTCCAGAACCAGCGCCTGCTCCGGGTCCTGATTCAGCAGTGAAATTTCTTTCCAGATCCGATCCAGATCCTCTTTTCTTTCGGACATGCTTTTCTCCGCCAGGGTATCATAGGGATAAAGGGAGAGATAAAACAGGAACGCATCCCCCGCCGTGATGGGCAGCTTTCCTCCTCCCCTGTCCTCAAACTGCCTGCAAAAGTCCAGGTAAATAGAAGCAAAATCCTGCTTCTCCTCGTCACTCCATACCTGTCCCGGCTTTTTGCCTACTGCCCTGGTCAGCTGTGCAAAGCTGCCTTCCCTGGTAAACCACAGGTAATTGATGGCAGTATCCTTGTAGAAATCCAGAAATTCATAATAAATCCGGCTTTCTCTGTTATCCGAAGGCTTCGGAATCACCCGGGTTACCACACCCTCTATGCTGGAGGCATTCAAAAACTTCAGTACACTGACCCGCTTATTCCCCTCCTGCACATAAAATTTATTCAGAAATTCGTAGGCAATAATGGGATCACTGACCCCATCCTCTGTCTGATGCTCATATACATTTGCCCACTTCGTGGCAAACTCGGATTTTTCCGGCATAAGGGGCATGAAATCTGCGGCAAAGGCATTCTGCCGCCCCGCCGTCTTGGTACCCACGATCTGCTCCATGGGAATGTCCACCAGCCCCAGGCTGGTTTCACTCTGTACGTCCACACATTCCAGAATATCGTCCAACGCGGGCAAATAGGGATATTCCCCCCGGGACACCGCGTTCCGGTAAGCTCTCTGTCCCATTCTCAGGGCCTTCGCATATTCAGCTACATTTGCCATATTCCTCTCCCGTTTTCGTAATTTCCCTATGCATTCAGCAAGCTCTCCAGCTCCCTGCGGATCGCCAGAATAAATTCCCGGCTGTTTAATACCTCCGGATTCGGAAGGCTGGTAATCAGGGCCAGATCCTTCGTCATCCTTCCGCTCTCAATGGTCCGAATCGTGGCCTGCTCCAGCAGATCCGCAAAATGCTGCAGATCCGCCAGACCGTCCATCTCTCCCCGCTTGCGCAGCGCACCGCTCCAGGCGAAGATGGTAGCCACGGAGTTGGTGGAGGTCTCCTCCCCCTTTAAATATTTGTAGTAATGCCGCTGCACCGTTCCATGGGCGGCTTCGTATTCATAATTTCCGTCCGGAGATACCAGCACGGAGGTCATCATCGCCAGGGAACCAAAGGCGGAGGAAATCATATCACTCATCACATCGCCGTCGTAATTCTTGCAGGCCCAGATAAAGCCTCCTTCCGATTTCATCACCCGGGCCACCGCATCGTCGATCAGCGTATAGAAATAGGTGATCCCCGCTTTCTCAAATTTATCCCGGTATTCCCCGTCGAAAATCTCCTGGAAAATGTCCTTAAAGGTGTGATCATATTTCTTGGAGATGGTATCCTTGGTGGAAAACCATAAATCCTGCTTCGTATCCAGCGCATAGGCAAAGCAACTTCTGGCAAAGCTCTCAATGGAAGCATCCAGGTTGTGCATCCCCTGCAGCACACCGGCTCCCTTATACTCATGAATCAGGGCCCGGGTTTCCGTGCCATCCTCTGCTGTATATACCAGCTCCGCCTTACCAGGTCCTGGAATCCGCATCTCCGTGTTCTTATATACGTCGCCATAAGCATGGCGGGCAATCGTGATGGGCCTTTTCCAGGACTTCACATTGGGCTCGATGCCCTTCACCGTAATGGGTGCACGAAACACCGTGCCGTCCAAAATCGCCCGAATCGTCCCGTTGGGACTCTTCCACATTTCCTTCAGATTATATTCGGTCACTCTGGCTGCATTGGGAGTGATGGTGGCGCATTTTACCGCCACGCCATACTTCTTGTTTGCGTTGGCAGCATCCACCGTAATCTGATCGTTGGTCTCATTCCGCTTTTCCAGGCCAAGATCATAATACTCGGTTTTCAGATCAATAAAAGGAAAAAGGAGCTCCTCCTTGATCATTTTCCAGAGAATACGCGTCATCTCGTCCCCGTCCATCTCAACCAGCGGTGTATTCATTTGAATCTTATCCATAACGTCCTCCTGATTTTTCTGTTTTCGCGTTAAGTATAGCACTGTATCCCTTCTCACTCAAGAAGTTTTCGCAAATTCAGTCTGCCCCATCCCTGACGGGAGCGGGGGAGCCCCAGATCATCCACGGAATCCTTCAGCTTCATTTTTATCTCTACATTGGTTATCCCGGGCTCCTTAGACAGCAGCAGACAAACCGCCCCGGATACCACGGGGGTGGCCATGGAGGTTCCGCTCTTTACGGTGTAATAGCGTCCCGGTGTCCGCAGATTACTGCAGGAGGTCACCCGGGCGCCGGGGGCCGTCAGCTCCGGCTTGCAGACGCACCGGCTGGTGGGCCCCCGCCCGGAATAATATTCCGTCATCCTTTTTCCTTCCCGGATGGCGTCGTCGTAAAATCCAACGGTAATCACCTTGGGACTGGTGCCGGGAATGGTGATGCTTCCCTGCCTGGGCCCCATATTTCCGGCTGCCACCACCACAGTAATCCCCGCATCCCACACCCGCTCCACCCAGGCTTCCAAAAGGACCGCATCTGCCTCCCGCCCCGTTTCCATGGTGCCCACAGAAAAATTCAGGACACGGATGTTGTATTTTTCATAATTTTTCAAAACCCAATCCATCGCAGCCACCGCATCCTCAATCCTCCCTGCCCCATTCCGATCCAGTACCTTTAAATGCACCAGATCACACTCCGGCGCGATGCCGCAGTATTTTCCGGCAGACATAACGCCGCTGCCTCCAAGGATGCCCGTCACATGGCTGCCATGGGAAGCATCGTCATAAAAATATTCCTTATTTCCCACGAAATCCTTAAAGCAAATCACCCGGTCACTGTAATCCGGATGATAGCAAATCCCGGAATCCATAACCGCAGCGGTAATCCCCCGCCCCCGTATTCCCTTCCGGTGAAGCTCATCGGCGCCCACAATCTTTCGAACTCGATTCATACGGCCTCCCGTCTAATTCGTTTTCTTCTTACAATTTTATGCGTCCCCGCGCTCTTTGTTCAACATCACTTTTCTACCAACGAAATCGGAGTAAAATTTCTTCTTTCCCCTTCATATATTATACGAAAAAACACGTCCGCCATAAACCAAATGCGCGGGCGCCATGGAGTTTCATGAACGTTCCTACAGACCTGTATTTCCAACAGCTTTCCGGGGACAATTCCGTCTTTTTGGGTACACTGCCCCCGGACAGCCGCCAAAGGATTTTGTCGGAGGAGTATGCCAGCCTGATTTTCCGGAATGAAAATTTTCCCTGGGAGGAGCTGAACATCGTTCTGCCGGAGTATATCCCCCAGCGGGCAGACTGGCAGTACGCGATTCTGAACGCGCCGCTGTCTGACTTTTCTCCCAGCGTCTCCCGGCAGGGATATTTCACGATTCCGAAGCTTTTTACCCTGCTAGACACCGCCGGTCTGGAATCCTCCGGTATTTCCCAGGTACAGAATCAGCCCTATTTTCACCTGCGGGGCGAGGGAATCTGCCTCGGCTTTATCGACACCGGCATTAATTACCAGCATCCCGCCTTCCGTAATCCCGATGGAAGCAGCCGGATCGCGCGCATCTGGGATCAGACCATCCAGTCGGGGGAACCGCCGGAGGGCCTGCTCTATGGCTCTGAATATACGAAGGAACAAATCAACCAGGCCCTGGGTTCCCAGAATCCCCTGGAGGTGGTGCCCTCTGTGGATGAATTGGGCCACGGAACGGCCCTGGCTGGAATCGCCGCAGGCACCTCCGATGAAACCGCCCGTTTTTCCGGAGCGGCCCCGGACGCAGAGCTGATTGTGGTAAAATTAAAGCCTGCCAAACAGTATCTTCGGGACTACTTTCTGGTGGAGGAGAATGCCGTGGCCTACCAGGAGGATGACTGTATGCTGGCACTGCGCTATCTGATCAACCAGTCACGCAAGCTGGGCCGCCCTCTGGTGGTCTGCTTCGGTCTGGGTACCAACCAGGGGGGCCACGATGGCTATACGCCGCTGGACGACATGCTCAGCTATATTTCCTTCCTGCCCGCCGTCTACGCGGTGACGGCAGCAGGAAACGAAGTGGGAAGAAATCACCACTATTTTGGAAGGCTGAACCGTCCGGGGGAGCTTCGGGAGGTGGAGGTGGTGGTGGATCAGCCGAACAAGGGATTTACCATGGAGTTTTGGGCCTTCTCCCCGGAGGTTTACACCCTTGGTGTCATCTCCCCTCTGGGGGAAAAGATTTCGCCCCCGGATCCCCGCATGGGCACCAGCCAGGATGTGCGCCTGCTTCTGGATAATTCCCGGGTGCAGATTGACTACGAAACTGTGGAATTTCGCTCCGGAAGCCAGCTCATCCAGGTTCGGGTGGAAAATCCGTCGGTGGGGAGCTGGCGGTTTCAGGTGGTCAATAAGCGGTATTTAAACGGAACCTTTCATCTGTGGCTCCCCATTACCGGCCTGGCCTCCCCCCACGTGCGCTTTTTAGATCCGGACCCAGACACCACGCTGGTAACCCCTTCCAACAATGTGAATACCATCACCGCCAGCACCTATCAGGCGCTGACGGACATCATTTATCTGCATTCCAGCCGTGGGCTGACCAGAGGGGAACAGCTAAAACCGGACATCGCCGCCCCCGGCGTGGGGGTCCAGGTTCCCTCCAGGGCCACAGGCTACACCCAGATCACCGGCTCCAGCGCAGCGGCAGCCATCACCGCCGGGGCAGTGGCGCTTCTGGTCCAGTGGGGCCTGCAGTTTAACAATGGAAAGCTGCTTTCCTCCACCGAAATCAAAAATATGCTGTACCGGGGCGCCTCCCGCCGCCCCGACCTTTCTTACCCCAACCGGATCTGGGGCTACGGGACGCTGAATGTATACGGGATTTTCGAATCACTGGTAACTATATAGGGAAACTTTTCTGTTCACAGCAGTCACACATAGTTGGTTTTTGCATATGATACAGTGTAAAATCCAATACGGAGGACTTTATAAATGAGTGATTTAGCGGCAACAAACTGCGGATGTGAAAACAACTGCTCCAACACCTTTAGCAACGGATGTGGATGCGGCGGAAACTGGCTCTGGATCATTATCCTGCTGTTCTGCTGCGGCAACAACAACGGATGCGGCTGCGGCGACAACGATAATTCCTGCTGGTGGATTATCCTGCTGCTCTTCTTCTGCGGCGGCTGCGGCAACAATTGCCTGGGCAACAATGGCTGCGGATGCTAAAAACCCGTAGTTGTCTGCCTTCTGAAGCAGCATGTGGGGGATGCCTTTCGGCATCCCCCATTTTTAAATCCCTTCTGTTCATTTTTCTTTCTCTTTTCCCCGGGCATCCGCTGCAGCCTGCTTTTCCCCCAGGCCCTCCCTTTGCCTCTGCCATTTTCCGGATTCCATCTCCTTCTTTTTCATGCAGTCGTCATCTATCTCATAAAAAGCATTTCCTTCCTTTACAAAATGGGTTCCCATAATTCTCCTTTCTTTGCCGGGGCTTAGGACCGGTTATTCTATAAAGTATGTGCTTCCCCGCCGTGCTGTGTCATACTTTCCCGCCCTCCCACATACTATAAAGAAAAACCTTCTGAGGTATCTATGCTGACGGCCATTGATCAGATTGCAAACCGGAACCATTTACAGATGTTCAAGGCGGCAATCCCTTACCTTCCCAGAGAAAACCAGAGATTTTTTTCCTTTTACGTCAAATTTCTGGAGCTTCAGAATGTGATAAGCTTCTTTTCCGCGCAGCAGGGCAGCCTGCACTCCTGTGCCGCCGGCGGGGAAGGAACAAACCTGTCCGAGATGCTGAATGATATCAGAACCTTCTGTGATGACAAAGAAAAAAATATGATTGATCAGATATCCAATCTTATGACCACCATGGAGCTGTTTTCCATGATGATGGAAAAGGAAGAAAGTGAGGAAGAGGATTATGAGTGAAAATAATAACTGGACAGAAAATCCCGCGCTGAATCAGATTGATCCTGCCAAGCTGCAGATGCTCCTGTCCATGGCGGAACAGGCCAAGGGAAAAAACCAGGCGGATTTGCTGCCGTTTCTTATGTCCGCCGGAGGGGGAAAGATCAATTTTTCCCTGGATGAGATGGATGCGATTATCGGGGTAATGAAGCTGGGAAAGAGCCCACAAGAAGTGCGCAGGATTGATCGGATGTGCGCGATGCTAAAGCAGATGCGGCGATAAAAAGAGAGAAAGCCGGAGGTTTCCCTATATAAATTCAGAGGAAGCCCCTATCCTGCTTTCTAATAACCTCAGAGCTTCTTCCACCGCAGCCTCGCGGATCTGACGGCGGCTTCCGGTCAGGTGCAGTTCTTTTACGGTGGTGGAGCCCTGGAAATAACAGCCAATGTAGACAAGTCCCACGCTGGTGTCTTCCGGAGCGTATGGCGGGCCTGCGTATCCGGTGACGGAAAGGCAGGCGTCGGCCCCGGCGGCTGCCGCGCCTCCCCGGGCCATTTCGCTGGCCGTTTGGGGGCTGACTGCAGTGTATTTTGCCAGGGTCTCTGTACTTACCTGAACCAACTGGTGTTTTGCCTCGTCGCAGTAGGTGATATAGCCCTGTCGGAAGATATCAGAGCTGCCGGAAATATCGGTAATCCGCCCCGCCAGCAGCCCTCCGGTACAGGATTCCACTGTGGTGAGCAGCTTATGATTTTGACGGAACCAGTCCTGAAGTCTTCTTAATGCTTCATCTCTCATTTTTATCTGCCTTCCTGTTCTCAAAAATCATGTTAAAAGGTTCAGTGGACATCCTTCAGTACGTCGATATTTTTCCAAATATAATCCGCCAGGGAAACCACCGTTAAAATCAGCGCCAGATAGATGAATATCTGCTCCAGCGTCCCGAACACACCCCCAAGGTCGAACACCAGCAGAATCACCATGATCATCTGGGAAACGGTCTTAAATTTCCCCCAATAGCTGGCAGCAATCACCACGCCGCGCTCTGCCGCCACCAGACGAAAGCCGCTGATAATAAATTCCCGGCTCACAATGACAATCACGATCCAACCAGGAAGCCTTCCAAGCTCCACCAGGCAGATCATGGCGGCACAGACCAGCAGCTTGTCCGCCAGCGGATCCATAAACTTTCCGAACACCGTCACCTGATTATTTTTCCTGGCCAGATAACCGTCCAGCATATCGGTGAGGCTGGCCAGAATAAACAGTGTCCCGGCCACATATTTGTCCCCCGGTCCCAGGATATCAGCCAGCATAAATACCACAAATACCGGCACCATCAGGACACGAAGGATTGTCAGACAATTCGGTGTATTCATCTTCATAATTCCAATTCTCCTATCAAATCATAGTCACAGGCGCCGGTAATCTTCACCCGGGCAAAATCGCCGGACACCAGCACCTCGTCCGTATTGATAAACAGGTATCCGTCCACATTCGGCGCATCTGCGTAGGTGCGGGCCACATAGGCATTTTCCCCGGCCACCTGTCCCTCCACCATAGCCCAGACAGTTCTGCCCACCATATCCTCCGCAAGGTCGAAGGCCACCTCCTGCTGCAGCTCCATCAGCTCATCCCGGCGCTCCTTCTTGACCTCCTCCGGAATCTGATCTGGCATGGACGCCGCCGGTGTGTCCTCCTCCGCAGAATAGGCAAAAACGCCCAGACGGTTAAATTCCATTTCATCCACAAAATTCATCAGTTCCTCGTGATCTTCCTGGGTTTCTCCGGGGAAGCCGGAAATTAACGTCGTCCGCAGGATGATATCCGGCACCTCCTGACGAAGCTTTCCAATCATCTTCTCCAGATCCTCACGGCTGGTCCGCCGTCCCATACGCCGCAAAATCCGGTCACTGGCATGTTGAATCGGCAGATCCAGATAATGGCAGAACTTCGGTTCCTCCTTCATGGTCTGAATCAATTCGTCATAGATTTCCTCCGGATAACAGTACAGTACCCGAATCCAGCGGATGCCGGAGATTTGGGCCAGCTTCCTGATCAGGATATGCAGGGATTTCTTCCCATACAGATCCGTACCGTAGAGGGTGGTTTCCTGAGCCACCAGAATCAGCTCCTTTACGCCGCCCTTAGCCAGCTCCTTCGCTTCCTCCAAAAGCACCTCCATGGGAACGCTGCGGAAATTCCCCCGGATCTTCGGAATAATGCAGTAGGTACAGTGCTTGTCGCATCCCTCCGCGATCTTAAGATAAGCATAATGCCCGCCGGTGGTGAGCAGCCGTTTTCCCTCTGGCAGCGCGAGACGATCAAGCTCCTCAAAGCAGGAAAAATGCCGGCCCTGCAGCACCTCCTGGATCGCCTGCGCCACCTTGTCCCAGGCAGAAGTACCGATCACCGCATCCACCTCCGGAATCTCGTCGATGATTTCCTGCTGATACCGCTGGGCCAGACAGCCGGTGACCAGCAGCGCCTTGCAGCTGCCGCTCTTCCGGTATTCCGCCATCTCCAGAATGGTCTGGATACTCTCCTCCTTCGCGTCATTGATAAAGCAGCAGGTGTTGATGACGATCACATCCGCCTCAGTTTCCTCGTCCGTGATGGAAAAGCCTTTCTGATTCAACAACGCCAGCATCTTCTCTGAATCCACCAGGTTCTTGTCACAGCCAAGCGAAATAAATAGAATCTTCATTTTCTAATC
>CAMNQN010000086.1 GCA_946549155.1 uncultured Lachnospiraceae bacterium
GGCCGGCAGCCCTCAAGGCTGACGGTCCAGAGGCACTGAGCTGGGAAATCCATCAGGATTTCCCGGCGAACTGCCTCGGTGCCCGAAATTTGGGCCTGTCTCCATCTTAGTTTTTCTTGGTATCCGGAGATGTTTTCCAGATGGATATGGCCATGGGGCCTCGGCTCATCCTGCGTCCTCTTCTTTAACTAAACATGAAGCTAACAGTAGCTGGGTGTCTGGAGGTGCAGAGGAGTTTCTGATGATCTTTTTGACCTTGATGCGGTCCCTGTACTATAATGGAGGAAAAGGCCAAAGATGGAGTTTTTAAAAAAATATGCAATAAAATCGCTGGCCGGTGCATTATTAGGTCAGAGAGACAAAAGAGGGTCAGATATGTTGATGTGGATGACAGAAGATTTTTATGACCGGGGGAAAAGGCGGAGGCCGGAAGAACTGGAAGAATGGATTTTTAGGATTGCACAGAGGGACGGAGGCGCTTTTCATATTTTTTATGAGGAGACAAAAACCGCCGTCTATGGGTTCGCGCTGTCTATTGTAAAAAATCCCCAGGAGGCGGAGGATATCATGCAGGAGACGTATCTTTCTGTCTACCGGTCAGCGGTCAGCTATCAGCCTCAGGGGAAACCCATGGCGTGGGTGATGCGGATTGCGCGTAATTTTGCATATTTGCAGCTCAGGGATAAGAAAAAGCACCGGGTGCTGTCTCTGGATGAGATGGAACAGTGGATGGGAACACAGTATCAGCTGGAGCATGAGGATAAGCTGCTTTTAGAGATGGCAATGAAGGCGCTAACCGATGAGGAACGGCAGATTGTTTCCCTTCATGCACTGGCGGGGCTGAAACACCGGGAAATTGCCGGGATGCTGAATTTGAAGCTTGCGACAGTATTATCCAAGTATCACAGAGCACTGAAAAAGCTGCAGGAAACAATCAAGGAGGCGTGATATGAAAAGGAAACAGACAGAAGAACGGGTAAGAGTGGCAGCGGATAAAATCACCCCGGATTCGTACACGCAGATTTTGTCGGCCTGCGGCTGGGAGCAGGATGAGAGGGATATGGAGATTCCCGCTGCTGGAAAAAGGAGAAAACATATTTACCGGAGATATGGGAGCGTGGTTCTGGCCGCCGCGGTCCTGCTGGCGATTAATCTGACGGGAATCAGGTATTATCTGGGGGGAAGCACGAGAATTTCCCTGGATGTGAATCCCAGCATATCGCTGCAAATCAACCGTTTGAACCGAGTGACCCGGGCGGAGGCGTTAAATGAGGAGGGAAAAGCGCTTCTGGAAGAAATGAAACTGAAGGGAACCGATATTCATGGGGCGGTGGACGCCCTTGTGGGCGCAATGCTGAAGGCAGGATATCTCAGTGAGACGGAAAATTCAGTGCTGCTTAGCATTTTGGATGAGAAGGAAGCAAGGGGAGAAAAGCTGCAGCAGGAATTGGCGCTGTCAGCCAGACAGGCCTTTGACAGCGTTCAGATGGAAGGCGCTGTGATCAGTCAGAACTTATCCGGGGACGAAACACAGTTTCAGAAGCTGGCGGAGGAATATCACGTTTCAGAGGGCAAGGCAGCACTGGCCTTTGCGGTGGCCTCTCAAAATACGTCAATGAGCGCAGCAGAGATTGCAAAGCTGTCGGTTCATGATATTAATCTGCTTGTGCATTCTAAGGGGTTAGATCTGGGAAATGCGCAGTCTTACGGGGTGGCAAGCTCCGAGGGCTATATCGGAGAGGAAAAAGCGAAGGAGCTGGCCTTTGAATTTTGCGGGAAGGAGCCGGAGGAGGTTCACCACATTCTTGCGTCTATGGATTACAGCAATGGGAGAGTTACTTATGAGGTGGAATTTTATCAGGGAGAATATAAGTATGAATATGAGATGGATGCGGCAGACGGCGATATGCTGGAGTGGGAGGCGGAGTGGAAACGGGCCGATCTTCTGGAGGAGGAGCTAAAGGAGCTGGAGCGGGAAGCAGAAATTCAGGGAATCGGGGAGGAACAGGCTTTGTCCATTGCCATAGAAGATGCGGGAGTGAAAAAGGAGGATATCGTGTTTTGCAAGGTGCTTCCGGACTATGAACAGAGGGAATGCTTTGAGGTGGAATTTAATACGGCAGAGAAGGAGTATGAGTATAAAATTGATGCGGATACCGGAATGATTGTGGAATATACCTATGGAAATGCTGAGTGAGAAAAATTTTTGAATGAAAAATCAGAATGCGTGCAATAAAAGCAGGCGCTGCTGTATTAATAAGGTATAAACACATGGAAAATAAAAAGGAGGACGGATTATGAGAAACTATGTAAAGGGTGCTGTTCTGTATATTCTTGCGGTGATGATTGCATTGTCCCTTTCTTTCACGGCGCTTGCCGCGTCACCTAAAAAGATTGCGATACGAGGATCACTGTCCAGAATGACCGTGGGACAGAAGGCAGAGCTGGACAGTAAAATAACTCCGGCGGGAGCAAAAGTCAGGGACAAGAAGATTGTATGGACCAGCAGTAATCCGAAGGTCATCAGGGTACTTGAAAAATACGATGATGATACGGAAATTAAGGCCTTAAAGGAGGGGACAGCAACGATTACCGTGCGTATCAAGGGCACCTCATGGAAGGCCTCCAGAAAGATTACCGTGACGAAGGGGACCCAGGCGTCTGCCAGCAGCTACGAGAAAAAAATCAAAAAATACCAGGCAGAATTAAAAGAAATTGAGAGCAGCATGAAAAAAGCGTCGGTAAAGAGCGGGTATCAGGCCAGACGCCAGCAGGCGGCCGCATATGATGCCAAAATAGAAAAGATAGAAGATAAGCTGGATGATTTGGAGGATGCCATAGAGCGTCTTTATGACACCGGAGGGCTGTCTGGCAGCCAGTACAAAAAACTGGAGCGCAGGCTGGAGGAAGCGGAGGATTACGCGTCAGAGCTGGAAGATTATCTGGAGGATAAATTCGGCGATTTTGACGATTAAACCATAAACAAAACGGGGCTGTTGCAAAATGGCAGGAGATCAGGAACGCTCCTTTGCCATTTTGTGACAGCCCGTTTATTTTGCTGTGCAGCTGTATCCTGCGGAATGCGCAGGTCAAAGCTCATCACATACCTGAAAAATATAAAATTTCAGATAATAGGATTCATCTGCTGCCCAGAGGATGGGATGATCGCAGGCCTGGGTACGGAATTCCACCTGACGGAGCCTGCGGTGGGCGCTGCGGGCCGCTTCCCGGATGGTTTTGGCGAAAAGCTCCGGGTCCATAAAGTGGGAGCAGGAGCAGGTGGCCAGGAAGCCCCCAGATTTGACCAGGCGGATTCCCCGCAGATTGATTTCCCGGTAGCCCTTTACCGCGTTTTTGATGGAATTGCGGGATTTGGTGAAGGCCGGAGGGTCCAGAATTACCACGTCAAACTGTTCCCCCTTCCGTTCCAGGGCAGGCAGCAGATCAAACACATCGGCGCACTGGAAGGATACCCGGCTTTCCAGGTGATTGAGCCTTGCGTTTTCCTCCGCCTGGGCGATTCCCAGCTCGGAAGCGTCCACACCAAGAACGGAGGCAGCACCGGCCATGCCAGCGTTTAGGGCGAAGGAGCCGGTGTGGGTGAAGCAGTCCAGCACCTTTTTGCCGGGGCAGAGCCGGGCGATGGCGGCCCGGTTGTATTTCTGATCCAGGAAGAAGCCGGTTTTCTGCCCGTCCTTCACATCCACCAGATATTTCACGCCGTTTTCCACGATCTCCACCTTGGTGTCAAAGGGTTCCCCGATAAAGCCCTTGACCCGCTCCATGCCCTCATTCAGCCGGACCTTGGCGTCGCTGCGCTCATAGACGCCCCGGACTGTGACGCCATCCTCCGCCAGTACCATTTTCAGCAGTTCGATAATCCTGGGCTTTAAGCGGTCGATTCCCAGCGCCAGGCTTTCCACCACCAGCACATCGGAAAATTTGTCAATGACGATTCCGGGAAGAAAATCTGCTTCCCCGAAAATCAGGCGGCAGCAGCCGGTATCCCCCACAGCCCTGCGGTAGTTCCAGGCGTCCCGTACCCGGCGCTCTAAGAGCGTATCGTCCACCGGATGCTCCCGGTGGCGGGACATCAGACGCACCGTGATTTTCGAATTTGTATTAATAAAGCCGTAGCCCATAAAATAGCCGTCGAAATCGTGGACGGAAACGATATCTCCGTTTTCAAAGGCGCCGCAGATGGAAGCGATCTCGTTGTCATAGACCCACATCCCACCGGACTTCAGGGTGCGCCCTTCCCCCTTTTTTAGTGTTACGATTGGTTCCTGCATGGTTTCATTCTCCATTTCTTTCTTCAATACCGTTATTATATCATCGATTGAGGGCGATCACAATTGTCAATGTTTTTCGTGTTTTGTTAAGGAAGCGGACGCAGAATGAGTCGGGGCCGCATGGCCATATACATCTGGAAAATAACTCCGGATACCAAGAAAAACTAAGATGCAGACAGGCCCAAATTTCGGGCACCGAGGCAGTTCGCCGGGAAATACTTCTTTCTTGAAAAATTTCCCAACGCCAAAGGCAATAAAAGCCAGTGCCAGGTCACTGACAAATCCCATTCCTTTTATAATATGTGCAGGGATAAAATTAAGGACGCAGGGGCCGATGAAAATGCCGGCCATAATATATCCGCTGACTTGCTGACAGAATCTGCGAGAATCGACGGGGCCGGCTGGTTCCAGATCTTTTTCCGGATCGTTCTGCCGCTTTGCACGCCGATTTGCATCACAGCAGGGCTGATGGTCTTTATGGAGCACTGGAATTCCTATTTGTGGCCGCTTCTGATAGCGAGGGCGGATACCGTTCGGACGGTTCAGATTGCCCTGTCAGATTTTCGAACAGAATATGAGACGATGTGGTCGTATATCTTTGCCGGGGCGGTGGTTGCGCTGACAGTCCCGCTGGCGTTATTCTTTCCGCTGCAGAAATATTTTGTGCAGGGCGTAACACATTCCGGAATTAAAGGCTGACGGGAAACGGAATCAAACAGGAGGAATACAGATGGATACGGAGCATAAGTACAGGAGTGCCGATCTGATGCGGAAGCAGAATGCGAGAAGCATTCTCAGGGTAATTCATGAGGAGCGGGGGATTTATCGGAAAAATGTGGCCATTCAGACAAATCTGGCGGCGCAGACGGTTACGAATATTATCACGGTTCTGATTGACCAGGGGATTGTTCTGGAACAGCCCATGAACATTGCGGGGAAGGGCAGGAATCCCTTCGCGCTTCAGATTAACTACGGTGGATTTTATATTGTAAGCGTGCAGATTACAAATTTTTTTATCGAGGTTTATCTGAACAGTCTGGACGGAGGGGTACGCTACCAGAAGTATTATGAGATAGCCAGGCAGCGGGATGCCTTTGCGATTTTGAAAAACGCGGTGTCAGAAGTGATGGCCACTTTTAAGGATATCTATACGGTCAGTGCGATTGTGATCAGCGAGGCCGGAATTGTGATCGAGGATTATACGCTTGGCTGGCAGGGGCTGAATCTCAGGGAGGCGCTGAGGGAATTCGGGACACCGGTGCTGGTTCTGAATGACGTTAATATTATCGCGCATTATGAAAATTCGCAGCAGAAGGAGCCTTCCAATTTTATGATAGTCAAAATCGGGAATGGCGTCGGTTCAGCCTTGGTGCTGGATGGGAGAGTTATATACAGCTCCAACCATGTTTCCGGTGAATTTGGGCACGTAACTGCGTATGTTCCGGGAGAGAAAATCAAGTGCTTTTGCGGAAGGACAAACTGCATTACGAAATTTATTTCAAAAGGGGCGCTGAAATCCCGCCTCGGCATGAGCTATGCGGAGATTAAGGAAGAGGTGAACAGAGGCAAAACAGCCGCTCGGGAGATGGTTGAGAACATTGGCCCGATTATGGCGCCAAAGCTTTCGGATCTGATTATGCTTCTGGATCTTGACAGGGTGATTCTGATCGGTGATGTGGTGGAGGATTTTGAGGATATTATTATTCCGTCTTTCGAAAAGGAAATTCAGGAAAACATGAGCTTCTGGGTCCCGTTTCACAGGCTGGAGGTAAAAAAATACGATTGTTTCCCTAAAATCTGCAGCAGCTACGCGATTGAGTATTATTTTTCCAACGACAGCGGGACACAGTTTCTCTGGGACGCATATTTCTGAAAATGTAATTAGGAGTGGGATATTGAGTAAAACAGGTGGTCTGACGGCTTGCGGCTATCGGTTCGGAAGCTGCCAAAGAAAGAAATTTAAAGGATATTCGCTGTATGATTACTTTGAATTATCCGAGTTTAGCCTTACCAACCGGCATGGAGATTTTCTGTTTACGGATTACTGGTTTGAATATCTTTGCAGACAGCAGCTCCTGGCCGGATATTCAAAGGAACAGTATGAGAAAGCAATGAGAAGCTATTTTCAGGAAAATCCATGGCTGTGGGAACTTACGAATGAGGAGCTTTATGAAAAAATAAAAGACAGACGGGGCCTGTTTTTCCAGGAAAGGAGGAGCAGGCGGGAAATAGAGGAAATGCTCCACAAAGAAAAGGTCCGGATACTGACAGAGAAAAGCCTGCCTGGGTATGGGAAGAGGATGGAGGATGGGGGCGATGGAACGTGCGGTATCGATCAGCGAAGAATTTTGAAGCAGCTTCTGGGTGAAAAGAAGGTGGTGGTGATTGCCGTATGTGATCTCCGGTGGATTCACAGAGCTGTCCGCAGGGCAAAAAAGCTTCAGGACAGCGGAAAAAAGGTATATCTGCTGTTGAAGGAAAAGTCGGATTCCGCTGTTTTTACGGCGGAAGAATTTAAAAAAATGGACTGCTTTAAGGATGTGCCGGAAAGGCCGCAGCTTCTGCTCTGCGAGGATGGCGGTTATGGACTGCGTTTTGACCGAATCCGGATTCCTAAGGATCTGTCCGAAGCCATTGCGGATTGTCAGGTTTTGCTTTTGGGCTTCGGGGAGGATGTTCTGTTATCTGTTCATGATCTGTCTGTTCCGTCTGTGATCTGTTCCCAGGCGGAGAGTGTTTATGCCAAATCTATTCTGAATACCTATGACGGGAATGCGGTTTCCACTGTTTATGTTCCAGAAGAATTTAATATTTTTCCCTATGTTCCGGTGATAGAAGCGCCGGAAATTACCTATGCGCAGTATGCGCAGCTTGCAAAGGAGTACGGGACTGCCGTTTATCAGATGGAGCCGTCGGCACTTAGAAAACAGCAGCCAGAGTATTTTATCAATTTATTCAGCGACAGGCCCGGACAGGACGCCGGGTATTATCCGTGCAGCGGGCTGTCGGTGCGGGTTGAAACAGATCCGCCGGCTGGCATGACAGAAGGCGAGTGGGAAAATATGGAATGGTCGTTTGGCGGCGGAATGATGTTGATTGAGCGTTCACAGTGCATTTTTTCCAGGGATCCGCTGGAGGCCTTCCGGCAGGAGGGCTGGCTTACACCGCTTTCCGTTCAGGCGCAGGAAAGCTCCGTGCATGACGAGACGCAGCGCCATCCCCGGACAATGATCGGACTTTGCGGCGGCGGGCGCCTGTTTATTCTGGTGTTCTCCGGCAGAAGCAGGTTTATGCGCGGCGTTACTTACCGGGAGGCCTGTACGCTGGCGATGCAGTACATACCGGATATCCAATACATGATATCTGTAGACGGCGGGGCGTCGTCGTTTCTTGGAATCGCGGGAAATGACACGTTTATGGAACTCAGCTATCCGGTCTGTAATATAGAAAATGGAACAGGGACGGTGCGCAGGGTAAACAGTATTTTTATAGTTTAGATAAATTGGGAGGAAATACGGTGACAGATACGATAACAGTGCGAAGCACATCCAGGATGGGGTGCGCCGGGGAAATAAAATTTGGGACAGGCGGTTGGAGAGCCGTCATCGGTGATGAGTTTACGCGCCGGAACATCCGGCTTCTGGCAAAGGCCCTTTCTATGAAAATGAGGGATAAGGGAGTCGGGGACGAAGGAATTGTATTGGGATATGACCGGCGTTTTCTCTCGAAGGAAGCGGTTATGTGGGCCTGCGAGGTGTTTGCGGCGGAGGGAATCTGCTGCCGGTTTGTGAATCGCTCCGCACCGACACCGCTTATTATGTACTATGTGGAAAAGCACCGGCTGCATTACGGACTGATGGTGACGGCGAGCCATAATCCGGCAATTTATAATGGCTTCAAATTGTTCACTTATGGAGGGAGCGATGCGGACGAAACGCAGACGAGGGAACTGGAAGCCTACATAGTAAAGGCGGAGCAGACACAGGAGATTTTGTGGATTGATTATGAGAGGGCGAAGGAAGCGGGGCTTGTGACAGAGTTTTACCCGCTCAACGAGTATCTCGACAGTATCATTGCAAACATCAATATGCAGGCAATCCGTGACCGGGGACTGCATATCGTTCTCGATCCGATGTATGGCGTCAGCCAGACTTCCATAAAGATGATCCTTTCGACAGCGCGGTGTGAGCTTGATTAGATCCATGAGAGCCACGATACTCTGTTTGGCCGCAGGATGCCGGCACCAAACAGGGAAGCTCTGACAGAGCTGCGAACGTACGTAACAGAAAGAAATTGCGATCTGGGCATTGCCACGGACGGTGACGCGGACCGGATCGGTGTGGTTGACGACAGAGGAAGATACCTTCATGCCAATGATATACTGGCGCTTCTGTATTATTATCTGCTGGAGTATCGGGGATGGAAGGGCGCGGTGGTGCGGAATGTGGCAACGACGCATCTGCTGGATCGTATGGCACAGGCATTTGGAGAGAAATGCTATGAGGTGCCGGTGGGGTTTAAGCACATATCGGCGAAAATGCAGGAGACGGGCGCACTCATCGGAGGAGAATCCTCCGGCGGCTTGACTGTCCGCGGGCATATTAACGGAAAAGACGGAATCTATGCGTCTGCCATGCTCGTCGAGATGATCGCAGTCAGCGGAAAAAAGCTTTCCGGGCTGGCAGACGAGATCCGTCAGAAATTTGGGAAAAGTTATATGGAGGAACGTTCCTATCGGTTTTCGGAGGAGAAAAAAAGGGAGCTGGAGAAGCTTTTGTTTAAAGAAAAGCGGATTCCGGACTTTGACGCCGCACCAGAGCGGGTATCGTATCTGGATGGATGCAAGGTTTACTTCAAAAACGGAGGCTGGATTATCGCGCGGTTTTCCGGGACAGAACCGCTTCTGCGGATATTCTGTGAGATGGAGGAAGCCCAGGATGCGAAACGAATGTGCGATATGTTTGAAGCATTTCTTTGTCTGCCCTGAAAGTGACGGATAAGGGGAATAGTTTATCCCTGCGGCCCATATATTGAAGGAAAAAGGATAGTGGGACGGAAAAAAGATGCCGGATTACAGACGTTTTATCGCGTATTTTTATGAGTACATAGATGGAAGCCGCCAGAGAAACGCAGGTTTTGTGAAAGTGGAGCAAAGAGGAGGCGTCTGGCGGATTGCACTGCAGCTGAAGGGCCGGCGGTGGCCGGAGGAAGGGCTGGAGATTTACGGATACCGGGAGGGAAAAGAGGAGTATTCCATTGAGCGGCTGGTGAAGGGGTACCCGCAGCGGGACTGCCTGATCCAGAAATTTCAACTGCCGGAGGAATGGACAGACCGGGAGGGAAAACGGTTCGGGGAGCTGGACGGGATGTGGATTCCCTGCGGGGAAAAGCGATATTTCCTTTCCCAGTGGGGAGAGGGGGAAGCAAAGACAGAGAAGCTGCGGGCGGCGCAGGAAAGGGGCAGGATGAAACTGCCGGAGGAGAGGCGGATCGCACCTGGAAAGGGAGCAGAGCCTTCCGAACCTAAGCTGCCGAGCGAGCAGGAGAAGTCGTCGGAGGCCGCCGCCGCGGCTGGCGGGCAGGAGAAGCCGTCGGAGGCCGCCGCAACGGCTGGCGGGCAAGAGAAGCCGTCGGAGGCCGCTGCAATGGCCGGCAGGCAGGAGAAGCCGTCGGAAGCCGTCGCCGCGGCTGGCGAGCAGGAGAAGTCATCGGAGGCCGCCGCAGCGGCTGGCGAGCAGGAGAAGCCGTCGGGGGCCGCGGCCGCGGCTGGCGGGCAAGAGAAGTCATCGGAGGCCGCCGCCGCGGCTGGCGAGCAGGAGAAGCCGTCGGAGGCCGCCGCAACGGCTGGCGAGCAGGAGAAGCCGTCGGAGGCCGCCGCAGCGGCTGGTGTGCAGGAGAGGCTGACGGAGTCTGGAGCAATGGCTGATGAGCAAGGGAAGGAGAGAACGGAAGAGAATCAAGCGCAGTCCGAAATGGGGACGGGCGCTTCGGGTACGGAGCTGTCAGAAGGAAGGGCCGAGAAAGGGGAAACATCGGAGGCGATGACTGACGGCTTGACAGAAAGCAGGAAGGAAGGCCTGGAGGGAATCGGGACGAAGGAAGCAGAGGGAAAGGCGAAGCCGGAAAAGAAGCAGGGCGCAGAACAGGCCCTGGATAGCGAGCTCCGGGAAAGCAGGAGGGATGCGGAAGAAGGGCACGAAACAGAGCAGGTTTTTCCTCTGCGTTCAGAGCGGAAACCTGTCTGGGAGGATGCTGTCAGGCTGCATCGGGAGCCGCAGGAGTGTTTGGAGGATATGAAACGGGTCCTGGATAAGAAGCAGATGGATTTTCGTAAAGTGGAGAGCGCAGCGGAGGATACTGTCCGGGACGATAAGCTTTTAGAACAGGCGGAAATCCCATCGTCAGAAAATGACAGGACGGAAAACCGGAATGCAGCGCAGGGCCGCCAGGAAGCTGAGCAGAACCGTCAGAAATCAGCACAGGATCGCAGGGTGACACCGCAGAAGCAGGATGCTGCCTGGGAAGTGCTGCAAAGCCGCCATCCGGTGCTGTATCCACTGGAGCATAAGGAGTATGCCTGCGTAGGAATTTGCCCCGGAGATGTGATGTGGCTTGGGCAGCAGGGCTGGCCTGTGGGAAAGAACAGTTTTCTGATGCAGGGCTTTTTGCGCTATCGCCATCTCCTGCTGGGAAGAAGGGAGGATGGCGGCTATATCCTGGGGGTCCCAGGCAATGAAGACGCTCAGACGAAAAAAAATGCCCGGGCCTTCGGGTACGGAGCATTCGAGAAGGCCGGACAGGAGGGCTTTGGATACTGGTGCCGGGAAATCCGATAGGAGGTCAGAGCGGCGGGAAGCTTATTCCGCAATGCCTCTCAATTTGGCGGAAGGAATGGAGGGCAGCACAAGGTTCAAAAAGCCCTTCATTTCTTCCGGTGAGAAGGCGGACAGGAGCGGCTGTTTGGCCTGCCCGTCTGGAATTTGGCCGGAAAGCCGCTGCTGCTCCAGCAGCAAAATATGTTCGGAGTCCTGGTAGGACTGCAGAAAGTAGCGCTTCGCTCCGGCGATCCACAGCGCGATATCCAGGAAATCTCCGGGCGTATGCAGGCCCTTAACCACGGTGGTGCGAAATTCGTATTCGATGTCGGAGGTCATGAGAAACTCAATGGTTTCCTGGAGCTTTTCCAGGGAGAGCTCCGGGCATCCGCTGGCGGCGGGATAGTGGGAACGGGATCCTTTGATGTCCATGGCCACATAATCAATAAGCCCCGCCTGATACAGCTCTTTCACCATGGAGGGATGGGTACCGTTGGTGTCCAGCTTGATCTGATAGCCCAGCCCTTTGATTGCTTCCGCCAACCGGGGCAGGTCGGGAGACAGCGTAGGTTCGCCCCCGGTAATACAGACCCCGGTCAAAATTCCCCGGCGCTTTCGCAGGAAGGAAAGGACCTCCTCCTCCGGGATCACCGGCTCCGCCTGGGGATTTAATACCAGACTGCCGTTTTGGCAGAAGGGGCAGCGGAAATTGCAGCTTCCGGTGAAAAGTACCGCTGCCAGGTGCTCCGGATAATCCAGGAGAGTCAGTTTTTGTAAGCCGTGAATGAGCATGGGGGTCATCCTTTCCGTTGGTTTTCATTTATCATACCACCGGCCGACCGGAAATACAACAGGATGGCGGTTTTATTCGTGTTTTGTTAACTACCCGGACGCAGGAAGGGAAAGCGCGGAGCCGCCCCTGTCATCTGGAAAACTGCTTCGAATACCAAGAAAATCTAAGATGGAGCCGAGTCCGAATTTGGGGCACCGAGTCAATTCGCCGGGAAATCCTGATGATTTCCCAGCTCAGTGACTCTGGGTCGGCAGTCTTGAGGACTGCCAACCCTCCCCAAATTCGGGCTCGGCTCCATCCAAGATTTTCTATGGTATTCTGCGCAATGTTTTCCAGATGACAGGGTCGGCTCCGCGCTTTCCCTTCCTGCTGTTCTTGGTAAGCTATACAATATCACGCGGAATGTGATACCCTAACCCCCAAATATCCGATTTGCACAAATTAATATGGTAGTCACAAACAGAAACTTTTATATTCAGCGCTTGCATCATTCCGTTATCAACTTACGCAGGCTACCTTTTTGTCGCTTAGTATGCCACATTTTGCGTGATTCTGTAAATTCAGCCAGAAAACAGCAGGAAGAGGCGGGCGCACAGGGCCACAAG
>CAMNQN010000087.1 GCA_946549155.1 uncultured Lachnospiraceae bacterium
TATTTTCCAGATGCTTGTGGCCCTGCGCGCCCGCCTCTTCCTGCGTCCTGCTAATAACCAAAACACAACTGCTTACATCCAAAGCATCAGCAGTTCGTCATAATTTTCAGAATTACTTTATCGGTTTCCCGCATTCCCTGGGATGCCAGCACCCCCACATGGGAAATTACATCCTCCACGTCTCTGCCTACGATTCCATCACCCTCCTCAAAATTCTTGTGATTCAGATACATCCGGCAGCCGGTGATTCCGGCATCCACAGCCGAAGCAATCTTGGCCGCACAGGATGGTTTGGCTCCGTCGCAGATCGTTCCTGAAAGGATGGCAACGGCATTGCTGATGGTGCAGGAAACGCCCTGGGCATCCGCCCCCAGAAGATAGGCAATCCCTGCTCCCGCCCCTACACCGGCACTGATTGCGCCGCAATAGGCGGAAAGACGGCCGATCCCTGATTTCTGGTGAATGGTGACCAAATCAGACACTGCCAGCGCACGATAAATCTTTTCCTCACTGGCCCCCACATGCTTTCCATAACGAATCACCGGCAGGGAAGCGGTAATTCCCTGATTCCCGGAACCGGAAAGAATAACCACCGGCAGTTCACAGCCGCTCATCCGCGCATCGCTGCCCGCAGCCGCGTAAGCCCTCGCCTCATCCCTAATATCATCCTTTCCATACTCAAGGATAATTTTGCCGATCTGCGCGCCCCAGTCTCCCTTCAGTCCCTCATACGCAATGGCGCTGTTGCAGGCTGCCTGCGCCTTAAGCACCGGCTTTAACCGCTCAAATGGAACGGTATCGGCAAACTCGACAATATCCGCTACATTCAGCACACTCTTGTCCTGCATATTATCCTCCGCAGAGGCCACAACCGGAAGACTGAAAAGCACCTCATCATCCTTTTTCATCAGGACAATGTTTGTATGATTATTCGTAATCCGTGCGCAGGCCGAATGTCCCTGCGCATATCCGGTGACAGAAATGTCCAGCATACACGGTGTCTCCACACAGCGAACCGTTATCGGTGTCTTCTCCAGATATTCCGCTATTTTCTTCTTCTGCTCCGCGGATACCTCCGCGATTACCTGTAATTCCTTTTCCACCTGCCCGGCAATCACTCCCACCGCAATCGCCGCCGGAATGCCCTTTCTTCCATCAGTATTGGGAACTACCACACTTTTTACATTTTTCAGAATATTTCCACTTACTTCCACATCAATTTTTGACGGCTCCATACCCAGAATCTCCCGCATCTTCGCTGCACAGTACGCAACTGCGATTGGTTCGGTGCATCCGGTGGCCGGAATCAGTTCTTCTTTTAAGATGGCAATATAAGCATCATATCGTTCTTTCTTCAGCATCGGCTTTCTTCTCCTTGCAATGGCCAGATAATTAATTTCCTCCCGCGGTGAGCTGCGGGAGGAAAAAAGGAACTTTTTTACCAGCGAATATCATTGGGACCCGGGGTCATGGGCCAGGGCTTAGAGGTCCAGCCATTAACGGTTGTTCCCGTCTGGAGCATGGAGATTGCATTCTCAGAAAGAATATCATGTTCAATGAAGGACGGCTCTGGCATAGAAAGCTCAGTTAATCTGGCCGCATCCTCCTGAGGAAGCGTAAAGTCAAGAACCTTCAGGTTAGACTCCAGCTGTTCCAATGTGCGGGCTCCCAGCAACGGGATCGAATGTGCCGGACGGCCTTTCACCCATGCCAGCGCTACCGTTGCGGCAGTGGTATCGTATTTCTTCGCGATGGCAAGCAGCTCATCAATGATCTGGAACTGTTTCTCTGTAATCGCCTGCCCCTTATATCTGGTGGCCAGACGGCCAGGAACATTTCCGCCGTTCTCTCTTGTATATTTTCCGGAGAACATTCCCTTTTTCAGCGGAGACCAGGTAACAATACCAATTCCCATCTCCTTTGCCATGGGCATCATCTCTGACTCAACGCTGCGCTCACTGAAATTATACTCCATCTCATAAGCAGTCAGCGGCGCCCAATGGTTCTCTCTTGCAATCATCTGGGCCTTACAGGTAACCCATGCCGGTGTATCAGAAAATGCGATATAGCGAACCTTTCCGCTTTCAACCAGATAATTCAGCGCATACATGGTCTCTTCAACCGGTGTATGGGGATCCCAGTGATGTACATAATACAGGTCGATATAATCGGTCTGCAGACGTCTCAGAGACTCATCACAGGCATTTACAAGGGATTTAAAGTTGGTTCCGCCCCCATTGGGATCACCGGCATACATATTGCCAAAGCCCTTGGTCGCGATAACCATACGGTCACGTTTGAATTTGTTCTTACCAAAATAGTTTCCGATAATTACCTCAGAATGGCCATTTGTATAACAGTTTGCCGTATCCAGGAAGTTTCCTCCCAGCTCCATGTAACGTTCCATTACTCGTATGGATTCCTCTTCGTCCGCTCCCCAGCCCCAGTCTGTGCCAAACGTCATGGTTCCCAGACAAAACGGACTAACACGTAAACCAGACTGTCCCAAAGTTACATAATCGGTTAATTTCATCTATTTATCCCTCCAAATCCAGATTTCATTTTCATAAGTTGCACACTGCCGCTTTATCCAAAAGCTGCCGCCTAACAGAAAGCCGCGTTCAGCTTCTTGATTTCCTCATCCGTCAGCTTAAAGGAAACTGCTTCCACATTTCCCTGGGCCTGTGCAGGACTCTTTGCTCCAACTAAAGCGATTCCGACATTGGGATCAGACAAGGCCCAATTAATTGCCACACTGGGCATCGAAACTCCTCTCTCCTTTGCCACTTCACTTACCGCGTTGATCAGTTTCTCCGATTTCGGCCAATTCTCTTCCTTGAACTCCGTATAGAACATGGGACGGCGGTCCTTCTCGCCAATGGTCTTCGGTCCTTTATATTTTCCGGATAACAAGCCTCCGATCAGGGTACCATATGCAAAAACAGACAGATCATTTGCTTTTGCCACCGGAAGGACATCCCGCGCAACACTGCGTTTGCTCAGGGAATACTGCACCTGGGCGCTCACTGCGCCGGCATCGGATGCAGCCAGCAGCTCATTTACATTGTGGTTGCATACCCCCCACGCACGGATCTTGCCCTCTTCCACAAAGCGGTTCATGGTCTCATAAGCTGCCTCCATGGAGCTGTTCTTGTCCGGATAGTGAATCTGATAAAGATCAATGTAATCCGTATTCAATCTGCGCAGGCTCTCCTCCAGCTGAAGCCGCATACTCACCGGAGTCAGCAGCTTGTAAGAGCCTCCCGGATATTTCAGGCAGCCACATTTTGTTGCCAGAATAACCTTATCCCGGATACCCTCCAGAGCCTTGCCCAGCACTTCCTCTGAGTTACCGTAGTTTGGCGCCGTATCCACAATATTGATTCCACAATCCACCGCTGCATGCAGGGTATCTACCGCGCTCTTTAACTCCACCTCTCCATAGAAATCGCTTCCCAGCGCCCAGGTACCAAGCGCAATACGGGAAACCTTAAAATCTGATTTACCAAGCTTCGTATATTCCATCTGTCTATTCCTCCCTCCTGTATCCTTTCGTTTATTCCTCGTCCCTTGCAACACCGGCAACGAAAATCAGGTTCGCTCCATCCTGGTTGTCACCGGTACGAATTACTGCCTTTGAATCCGCGATGGCCGCCTTAAAGTCCGCTACGCTTACCAGCTCGACTGTAACTCCCGGGAAGGCCTCCGTGACTTCTTTGTACAGACCCGGATTAATATTCGGAACAAAGTCCATCATCAAAATCTTATCAAACGCCCAGCTTTCTCCAATGGTCTTAGCCACATCCATAACCATGGGATTCCCTCTTCTCCAACCCAGGTCGATGATTTCCTTTGCCTTATCTCCGCCTGACATTCCAAAATCCAGAATGGAGATTTTGTCATAGTGCCGACAGCTGGAGATAACACGGTTAATGTCTGAATGAATAATTTTTCCCTTATACATTTTCATTACACCTCTTTCTTTTTGTGTGGTTTAAAATATTAACAAAGCTCTTATGCCCTAATGGCAGATTCGCTTTTGTTTCGTTTTATGCGGCCGGAAATAACGGAACCAGCCAGGATAAGTATCGTCGCTACATACGGGATCATGGTAACAAACTGGTTCGGGATCCCATAAGGGGTCAGACGGTTCGCAACCGAATTGCTCAGGCCAAAGATCAGACAGCCGAGGGCTGCAAACAGGGGATTGGCCCCGCCGAACTGCATGGCTGCCATACCCATGAAGCCGCGTCCTCCACTCATATTCTCAATGAACAAGCAGGAGTAGCCCAGTGACAGATGAGCCCCGGCAAGCCCGGCACAGGCGCCGGATACGATCAGAGCCGCCATTTTCTTTCCATCCACATCGATACCGGCGGTAACCGCAGCCTTCTCGCTCATGCCAACGGCTCTGAGCCGAAGCCCCCAGACTGATTTGTAAAGCATAAACCAAATCAGAATAACGATGGGAATTACCAGCCATTCGGTTACGGTATATCCGGAGAATAAACTCTTCAGCACCGGATTTCCCTCAAGGAAAGAGAAATTAATCCGGGGAATTGGAATAACTTTTTCACTCACAAAGTTTCCGGAAGTCTGGAAAATTGTCTGAAGCAGAAATCTCGTTCCCGAACTTCCCATCATATTGATACACAACCCCAATACAAAAATGTTTACATCATATTTTAGATAAACCCAGCCCATGAATGCCGAAATCAGCATTCCAAATCCCATGGATACCAAAACAGCCAGCAGCCAGCTTCCGGTAAAATAACTGACCAGCACCCCAAAGAAGCATCCAAACATGATGATTCCTTCCGCTGCGATGTTGATGATATCTACCTGGCGGCTGATAACCGCGCACATACAGGCAAGAATAATCGGTACAGAGGCGGCAATCATATCGTGGACCAGCGTATATGTAAATACATTCTGCAGGATCGTAACTACACTCATTTTTCCCTACCTCCCCTCAGCAATTTGTGTCAATCGGCTTTTTGCCCACTGATTTACGCTTAAAATGGCGCATCCATCTCTTCCAGTCAAAGAATTTATCCATTCCGATAAACAGTACCAGCAGCGGAACCATTGTATCGATCAGGGATTTCGGAATATGCGTATAGTACTCCATTCCGGAGCCGCCCACTCTTGCAAACGCAACGAACAGTGCGGACAGAGGCAGCAGCTTCAAATCATTTCTTACCAACTGGCACGCAAGAATTCCATAAAATGCTGAATTCAGAGAGAAGTTCTGCATGAAATTTCCATATACACCCAGGATCTCACAGCCTCCGGCCAGTCCTCCCAGCGCTCCGCTGAGCATAACCGTTCCCAAAATAATCAGCTTTGACTTAATTCCCACCGCCTCGCAGAATCTGGGATTATCAGCCACATGTCTCAGTTTGAAGCCAAAGGTGGTGCGGAAGGTCAGAAAATATACAAAAATCCATGCGATAACTGCGATAAGGATCGTCCAGCTGGCCCGGCTCGGCGCCAGAGGCAGCTTGGGAAACATTGCCGCCGCCTGTACATGAGGCGTTTCAGGGGCCGCACTATGGGCAGACCAGGGATTATTCAGCAGATAGTCTGTCAGGGAAATTGCCACATAATTCAGCATGATGGTCACGCAGGCCTCATTCACATCGAAGAAAGACTTCAGCACACCGCCAATGGAGGACCAGATAGCTCCCGCCAGCATTCCGCAGCCAAGACAAATGGGAATGATCACAAAGCTTGGCATATCCGGAAGCAGAAAGCCCGGCGCCGCAGTAAACATTGCGCCTACATACAAGCACCCCTCAAGGCCAATGTTGAAATATCCGATCCGTTTCGTCAAACTGTAGCCTGACGCGATAATCAGGATCATGATAAAATCCTCTATCGTTGAACCCAAATTAAATTTTCCCACAAAAGCGCCCCGAAACATCTGATAGAACGCTTCCAGCGGATTATGGCCGCAGATTGCGATAATAATGGATAACACGATCAATGCAAAAGCAAAGGCAGTGACAACCCGAAGCAAAGAATCCAGCTTTTCCGATTTATTTTTAGCCATTTTCCCTTCCTCCTCCCATCATCAGGTAGCCCAGCTCCCCCTCATCAATGTTATCGTCATTCACCAATTCTCCTGTTATCTGTCCCTCATAGAGAACAATAATCCGGTCCGCCAGGGACAAAATCTCATCCAGGTCAGCGGAAATCAGTAAAACCGCTACGCCATCCCGCTTCGTATCATCAATCATTCTCCGGATACCCTCAATATTTCCAATATCAATGCCCCGCGTGGGCTGCGCTGCCAGCAAAAACTTTTTCGTCGGCGCGCCTAATTCACGGGCAACAACGATCTTCTGCGCATTTCCTCCGGAAAGGCTTCCGGCAATATTGGACACATCCCTGGGACGGATATCAAATTTCTCCGCCCGAATACTCGCCTCATCCATAATCTTTTTCTGGTTAATTACGCCAAATCTTGAATACGGATGATTTCGGATTTCCGCCGCCAGCATATTATCGGCAAAGGTGTGGGACCCATTCAATCCCCGGTCATTTCTATCCTCCGGAATATGTACAAATCCCTCTTTTCTAACCTGCAGCGGAGATTTGTTCGTGATATCTACTCCATCCAGGATAACCTGGCCCTTCTCCACCCTGCGCAGACCGGCAATGGCCTCACCCAGCTCACTCTGACCATTTCCATCAACGCCAGCCACACCTACAACCTCGCCTTTGCGAACAGTAAAACTGATGCCCCTGATCTTGGAAAGCTCCCGCTCAGACGGTACATAGAGATCCTTCACTTCAAGCATAACCTCCTCAGCCTTGGGCGGTGTACGCTGTACGTTCAGAAATACCTCCCGGCCAACCATATACTTTGCAAGATCCGGTATCGTCGTCTCGCTCTGCTTTACTGTGGTAATATACTTGCCGGCCCGCATGACACTGATCCGATCGCTTATTTTCATAACCTCTTTCAATTTATGGGAAATAAATACGATTGTCTTATTATTCTTCCGCATGGAATCAAGAATCTCAAATAGCTTATCAGACTCCTGTGGCGTCAGCACTGCTGTCGGCTCATCCAGGATCAGAATGTCAGCCCCCCGGTAAAGGGCCTTTATAATCTCGACACGCTGCATCTCTCCGACAGAAATATGGATGATCTTCTTGTCCAGCTGTACCGCCATATGATAATTATCAATATAATACTGAATTTTCCGTCGTGCTTCCTCAAAATCAATTGCGATGTTCCGGCTTCTTTTCTTTGTCGGCTCTGATCCGAGAATAATGTTTTCCAGAACCGTCATCTCTTTCACAAGCATGAATTCCTGATGTACCATACCGATTCCGTGAGCAATCGCATCTCGTGTCGTATACTTTTTATCCGTCACACACTCTCCGTTTATGATGATCTCACCGTCGTCAATATCGTACATACCGTATAAAATCTTCATCATTGTCGATTTTCCGGCTCCGTTCTCTCCGATAAGGGAATGGATCTCTCCTTTATACAGATCAAACTGCCCCCCATCAACGGCTTTCACATACGGAAACTGCTTGTGAATATTTTTCATCTCCACGATTTTTTCCATTTGCTACTTGTCCCCCTGTTTTCCTTACTCCTCAATTGCCAGTTTTCCCCCATTTAATTTCGTCATCTTCAGGACACAATTCGGACATCCCGGCTGTGCGCTGGTCTGCAGCCATTGCCCCTTCAGGCCCAGGCTTTCACACTGGCCATAGTCGCCATATCCGGTAATCTGGCAAAGATAGTCTACTTCCTCAGGAGACAGGCCCATTTTCTCCCATCCCTTTACCAGAGCACATTTTCCATCCATATTTACGATGGAATGCTCTTCGTCATGCTCTACACAATAGTTTCCATCGTCAACCGTTGAACTTACACCGTTGCAGGTTGCCAGGAAGTCTACCATAAGCATGACATCCCCTTTTTCCCGGTCCTCAAAAAATGGATTCTGTGCCCGATACTGTCCCAGTGCATACAGCGCACGTTTTCCATACAGATCAAACAATTCCCGGGGCATCACCTTGTAGAAAAAGCCCATGGTAGCCGCACGCTCCATCATTGCCTTTTCCAGCATCTGTCTTACCTCATCATACGTATAGGTTTCTTTCTTATTAAATTTAATTTCTCTCTCCGTCATTGTTTTTCCTCCCTTTTTCTTTGAGTGATTTTCTGCAGCCGCCGCAAAGGCGGCCGCAGTTTATAAAAATTGGAAATAAGTATGGCGTTTTTATTTACTCGCTCTCCCCACGTACTACCGGGTTATAAGGTACTTCCAGTTCTCCGTCAATAATCTGCTGGCGAAGCTCCATTACTGTTTCCTTAATATCGGCGGGGAAGTCATCTCCAAGAGCCAATTCGATCTCTGCCATATCAGTAATATCCATCGCGCCCATGGACAGATTCAGCAGTCTGAACTCTGTGCTGAAATTGCCTTCGATAAAGTCCTTCGCATAATTATACGTTACAACGGAGCCATCCTTCAGCGCGGTGGTAATCACAGTGCCCGGATATACCGCATCCTGATCCGTATCCAGGGCAAAGGAGTAAACTCCCTGCTCCTGACAGGCTTCGTGTGCACCTACGGCTGCGGAGGAAAGAACCGGGCTGATGCAGTCAGCGCCCTGAGAAATCAGCGCTTTTGTCATCTCTTTTGCCATCAGCGGATCACTGTATGTGCCCGTCCAGGACTGAAGAACCGTTGCATCCGGACAGGTGTACTCTACACCGGCGCAGAAGCCAATATAATAATCATTATTGATCGGAGCCTCCATACCGGAAATCCAGCCGATGATTTTGTCCTCATTTACTCCAGGCAGTTCCGTCCGTGTGGTCCACAGTCCGGCAATACAGCCCAGCAGGAAGGATGCCTCATTACAGCAGAAGGTACAGCTGGCAACATTGGGAAGGTCAATGGGCGAATCGATGGAAACATAGCTGACATCCGGAAATCTCTCTGCCACACTCTGAAGCACAGAGCCCATGCTGGATGCCGTGCAGATTACCAGATCATAATCGGTGGATGCGGCAATCAGGTTTGGTTCCCAGTCGGTGGCACCGTTGGTTGCCTCGAATACTTTACATTCCACATTGTCGTATTCCTCCATAATCCGCTGCAGCCCGGACCAGGTAGTATCTGCCAGGGCCTTGTCTCCCAGGGTTCCGGTAATACACAGGGCGATGGAAATGTCCTCCTTCTCATCCGCCGATACCATCATTGTCTGGCCTGCAAGCAAACCAGCGGTCATTGACAGGGCCAATACTCCCGATAAAATCCTCTTTCTCATGTTCATAGTATACCTCCTTTTAAATTGGTTTTTTAATTAACTCCTTAGTTTCCTTTTATCATTTCATTATTTTGTACGTACATTATAACTTAGATCTCTGTCCTATTGAACCTTTTCTTTCTCTCTTCTTTACTCCGCACTTGTTTTTTCTGTTATAACTAATTATAATACAAACAAATCATTTGAAAAGCGAATGTTTGTAATGTCTTCCAGTACAGATAGTAATGGAACAGGGAGGAAACCTTGAATGAATACCATCTTAAACCGATATGAAATCTTCTTAAAAGTAGTAGAATTAGGCAACATCACCAGAGCGTCCGAGGCGCTGAATTACACGCAGTCCGGCATCAGTCACGCCATTGCTGCGCTAGAAAAGGAAACCGGCTTTTCCCTCTTCGTCCGCAGCAGCAATGGCGTGACCCTGACCGAAAACGGCAAACAGATTCTGGACCCCATTCAGACTCTGGTAAACCAGCAGCGCAATCTCACCCAAAGTATCTTCAACATCAACAATGTGATCGCCGGCACCATCCGCATCGGTACGTTTACCAGTGTTTGCGCCCAGTGGCTGCCAACCATCATACAGACCTTTCAGAAGCTGCATCCCCTGGTAGAATTTGAGCTTTTTTCCGGCAATCATGACGAAATAACTTCCTGGATTATGCATGGGAAAGCGGACTGCGGCTTTTTAGCCGCCCCGGTATCGGAACCTCTATTTTTTCTTCCCCTGAAGAGGGATCCGATGCTGGCGCTGCTCCCGGCGAACCACCCCCTGACCAAACAAAATGCAGTGCCGCTCCGGGAGCTCTTAAATGAGCCCTTTATCCTCCCTGTAAAGGGCGCGGATAACGACATCCGCCAGCTCTTATCCACTCTGCCTAAATCCGCCGTGACAAAGTACGCACTGAATGACGCCCTCTCCGTACTATCCATGGTGGAGCACGGGTTTGGCGTCAGCATCCTCCCCGAGCTGGTGCTGCGTAACTACATGTTCAATATCGGAATCCGCCCGCTGGATCCGCCTCAATACCGCACCATCGGCATTGCTTCGCTGTCGGTGAAGCAGCTCTCCGTCGTCACCAAAACCTTCCTCAATTTTCTCTCCGACACAAATCTTGTCAACTTCGAAGCAATGTGACCGCATCTGCCTGCCATGGGGCTGTCGCAAAATGACAGGGAAACGTTACTGAATATCCAAGTGTACACATGTCCGAGACATCTGTCCGAAAAATACGGATAAAATCCGTGTATTGCGGACAGATGTCGGAAGGACTAGGTGAACACAGGATATCAGTAACGTTTCCCTGTCATTTTGCGACAGCCCCATAAAAATAAGGGTATCACTCCACGATCATAATTGATCATTTTGTGATACCCTTTTCTGTTTCCTGGAATAAGCAGGCGTTTGCGCCTGCGCCACCCTCAACCGGTTAATATAGCCGCATATCAGATCTGCTTCTCCCCGATGGAAGCCTCCTCCTCACACTTTAATTCCTTCCAGATTTTAACCATGGTAAGAACGGTAATAATCATCGCAATGACATCCGCAATGGGTGCGGCCCAGAATATTCCCGTCACCCCAAGGACCACAGGGAGCAGGATGGAAAATACAATCAGCAGCAGGTCACGCAAAACGGACAGGGGCGCAGCAGCCTTGGCCTTGCCGATGGACTGCAGGAAAATGGCGCAGACCTTCTGCGTGCAGGTAAAAACGATAAGCGACAGGTAAATACGCAGGCACAAAACCGCAAACGTATAATATACCGGATCCGACGCCGAACCGAACATACGGATAAAAAAGCCTGGCAGCGCTTCGAAAAGTACCGTACAAATCAGGCAGACGATTATCGTCCAGCGAATAATTAATTTTAAAAGCTTTCTGACACGCCCGAAATTTCCCGCCCCATAATTATAGCCCACAATAGGCTGTGCCCCGGCGGCAATGCCGATGGCAATGTTCAGTACAATTTGAAACAGCTTCATGATAACCACGAAGGCTGCTAAGGGAATATCCGCGCCATAGCTTGATCGGGCCCCATAGCTCACAAGAAGAATATTGTTTACCACAGTAATCACGACTATGGAAAGCTGAGTCAGGAGGCTGGAAGTTCCCAAAGCCATCGTCTGACAAAGCAGTGGTTTGCTGAGCTTAAAGCTTGCGGTGGATATCTGAAATGTTTTGCTCCTTCGCAGATAAGCGGCGCAGATGAGGAAACTGACAAACTGTCCTAAAACCGTCGCCCATGCGGCGCCCTCAATTCCCATATCTAAAATGAAAATCGCCACAGGGTCACCAATAATATTGATGACCGCACCCACCAGCATCGCTGCCATGGCGTATTTCGGACTGCCATCCGCCCGAATAATAGACGCTAACGTATTCTGCGTCATTGCCAGCGGCATCATGGCAAAGATAATCACGCCATAATTATGGGCCATGGATAAATTGGCATCTGTGGCCCCAATCAGCCGCAGCAGCCCATCACCCCATAAATAACTGACCGCAATAATGATAATCCCGGAAACAAAGGACCCGAGGATTGCTCCGCCTACAATTTTGTGAATATCCTTCGTTTGGTTCCGTCCCAATGAAACACTGAGTGCGGCCGCAGCACCATCTCCAAAAAACAGGCTCATCGCCCATCCGACTACCGTAACCGGGAAAATAACTCCGGTGGCGGCATTGCCAAGGTATCCGACACCGTTCCCCACAAAAATCTGATCTACAATATTGTAGAGACAGGAAATAATCAGGGAAAAAATGCAGGGGAGCGCGAATTTCCGCAGCAGCTTACCTACACTTTCTGTTCCGAGATAGTTGTTTTTTTCCATAATAACCTCCTTATATTTCCGGCAAAAAAACGGCACATGCAGATACATATGCCGATCATTCACAATCTAACAGCACATGCGATGCATCCGTACCGTGATCAGATTTACGCGCACCGCGCCACATGTGTCGTTGATTGCCTGTATTTACTTTTCAAACAGTATAGCATATTGGCAGCGGAATTTTCAAAGGCAGTTTTGCACAAAAATTCACGGTCCCCTTCCCGGAAATATTGCTGTCCAGATGCCCTTGTTCTTCGTGTTTTGTTAAACAGGAAGAGGCGGGCGTGCAGGGCCACAAGTATCTGGAAAATAACTCCGGATACCAAGAAAATCTAAGATGCAGACGGACGAAAAT
>CAMNQN010000088.1 GCA_946549155.1 uncultured Lachnospiraceae bacterium
TCACGCCGAATGTGCCATCCTAAGCAGAAAATATCTGATTTGCGCAAATTAATATTGCAGTCACGGACAGAAGCTTTTTATATCCAGCTCTTGCATAGCAATTCATTTCTCTCAAACTCAGCATATATCATTCCGTTATCAGCTTACGCAGGCTACATTTTGATTGTTTAGTATGCCACATTCCGCCCTTTCCCTTCCTGCGTCCTGCTAATTAACAAAACACAAATATGACACCACCACCTCTTAACAGGTTCCTTCGTCCTGCCCTTGCGGGAATTTCCGGAAGGTGATAAAATCTAAGCAGTGGACACGGCGGATATTACAGCCTGAGAAAGTCAAGGAATAAGGCTGGATGGGAGATGCGGTATGAAATGTATAGAAGCGCAGCAGATGGTGAAGCCTTATATTGAGGGCCAGCTCTCGGACCGGCAGCTGGAGCAGTTCCTGGAGCATGTGGGACATTGCCGGGAGTGCTATGAGGAGTTGGAGATTTATTTTTCTATTTATGAGACGCTGGGAGTTTCCGGGGATAAAGAGGAAGAGGATGAGTACGATTTTAAGGGGAAGCTGGAGCGGGATATGAAAAATTCCAGGCGGTATCTTTATTTGAGGAAGGCATACCGCTTTTTTCGTTTTGCGGTGCTTCTGCTGGCGGAGCTGCTTCTGGTTATTACGATTGTGACGGCCATCGAGATGAAGGGGGAGGATGGCAGTAAGGGGACTACGGTTTACCGGGTAATCTATGGGCGGCAGGGTAACATCAAAATTGAACCGGTGGAGGAGACGGACGGGGAAACGCCGGATACGGCAGCCACAGCCCCGAAGGACAGGAGCAGGAAGACACAGGATATGGCTGAGGAACAGCAGAATACAGAGACGGGAGACGGAGCATGAGCAGAGAGAAGATTGTATTGATTGATGGACACAGTATTTTAAACAGGGCTTTTTATGGCATCCCTGATTTGACGAACAGTGAGGGACTGCATACCAATGCGGTGTATGGTTTTTTGAATATTATGTTTAAGATTTTGGAGGAGGAAAAGCCGGACTATCTGGCGGTGGCCTTTGACCTGAAAGCGCCCACGTTCCGCCACAAAATGTACGAAGCCTATAAAGGTACCCGAAAACCCATGCCGGAGGAACTGCGTCAGCAGGTGCCGGTGATGAAGGAGATGCTTAGCGCCATGGGGGTTCCGCTGATGATGCTGGAAGGATATGAGGCGGATGATCTGATCGGCACGGTTTCTCTGGAGATGGAGCAAAAGGGGCTGGAGGTTTCCGTGGTTTCCGGAGACCGGGATCTTTTACAGCTGGCGTCGGATACCACCTGCATCCGTATCCCCAAGACGAAGCGCACCGGGACAGAGGTGGAGGATTATCACGGTAAGGAGGTACTGGAGAGGTATCAGGTCACCCCGGCTCAGATCATTGAGCTGAAGGCCTTGATGGGGGATGCCTCTGACAATATTCCCGGCATTCCGGGGGTGGGGGAGAAAACAGCCACGAAGCTTATTGTGGAGTTTGGTACCATTGAGAATGCCTATGACCATGTGGAGGAGATCAAGCCCAATAAGGCGAAGGAATCCCTGAAAAATAATTACGAGCTGGCAAAGCTGAGCAAAGAGCTGGCCACCATTAACCGCCATAGTCCCTATTCCCTGGAGCTGGAAGCAGCCAGGCTGGAGAACCTTTATACGGCGGAGGCTCTGGAACTGTGCAAAAAACTGGAATTTAAAAATATGCTGTCTCGCTTTGAAACCAGAACGGAAGCGCCCAGGGAGGCGGAGCGGTTTCGCATAATTACGGATTTGAGCCAGGCGGAGAGCTTCTTTGAGGAAGCGTCGGCCTGCCCGCAGATCGGCTTTCAGATCATTGCGGAGGGGCAAAGGCTGCTGGCCCTGGCGGTGGCCTGGGGGAAGGAGAGCGGCTGCCTGATGGTACAGGGCTTTCTGACGGAGGAGTACCTGTTAGGGAAACTGCGGGAGCTGACAGGCAGAGCTTCTCTGGCGGCAACGATTCATTTAAAGGAGCAGCTTGCCTTTTTGCGGCCCGAAACGGAGCAGGGTTTTTTTGATGCGGCCATCGGGGCGTATTTGCTCAATCCGCTGAAAAATGAGTATGCTTACGATGACATTGCGAAAGACTTCGGGGGGAAACTGTATCCGGCCAGGGAGGAACTGCTGGGGAAGAGAAAGCTGACGGCAGTTTTGGAGGAGGAGCCGGAGGTCCTTGAAAAGTACGCCTGTTATCAGGCTCTGACGGCGCTGCAATCCTGCCAGCCCATTTTGGAGCGGCTAAGAGAATCCGGGATGGAAAAGCTGTTTTGGGAGGTGGAGATGCCTCTTGTGTTTACCCTGTATGGGATGGAACAAGAAGGAATCCTGGTCAGGGGAGAGGAATTGAAGAGCTACGGGGAACAGCTTCAGAAGCGGATTTTGGAGCTGGAGCAGAAAATTTATCAGTTGGCGGGGGAGGAGTTTAATATCAATTCTCCGAAGCAGCTGGGGGTGATTCTGTTTGAAAAGCTGAAAATGCCTTACGGCAAAAAGACGAAAACGGGTTACTCCACAGCGGCGGACGTGCTGGAGAAGCTGGCGGAGGAGTTTCCGCTGGTATCCCTGATTTTGGAGTACCGCCAGCTGACAAAGTTGAAATCCACGTATGCGGACGGATTATATACCTTTATTGAGGGGGACGGGCGGATTCACGGGAAGTTTCACCAGACCATCACCGCCACGGGCCGTATCAGCAGTACGGATCCGAACCTGCAGAATATTCCGGTGCGGACGGAGCTTGGACGGCAGCTTCGGAAGGTATTTGTGCCGAAGGAGGGCTGCGTCTTTGTGGATGCGGATTATTCCCAGATTGAGCTGCGGGTATTGGCCCATGTATCCGGTGACCAACAGCTGATCGGGGCCTATAGGGAGGCTCAGGATATTCATGCGATCACCGCGTCCCAGGTTTTTCATGTGCCGCTGGATCAGGTGACGCCTTTGGAGCGGCGCAATGCCAAGGCAGTGAATTTCGGCATTGTGTACGGAATCAGCTCCTTTGGGCTGAGCCAGGATCTGAGCATTACCCGGAAGGAGGCCCAGGAGTACATCGAGCAGTATTTTAAGACCTATCCGGGGATCAAGAATTTCCTGGATAATTCTGTGAAGGAAGCGAAGGAGAAGGGCTATGCGGTTACGCTGTTTGGGCGGCGCAGGCCGGTGCCGGAGCTGAAATCCAGCAATTTTATGCAGCGTTCCTTTGGGGAACGGGTGGCTATGAATTCTCCGATTCAGGGAACGGCGGCAGATATTATTAAGATTGCCATGATTCGGGTGAGCCGCAGGATGAAGGAGGCGGGCTTACAGTCCCGGCTGATTCTTCAGGTACATGACGAACTGCTGATTGAGACCCGGGTGGAGGAGCTGGAGCAGGTGCAGGAAATTCTGCGCCGGGAGATGATGGGGGCTGCTGAACTGGCGGTTCCACTGGAGGTTGATATGCACACGGGGGAGAGCTGGTATGACGCGAAGTAAAGCACCCGGCAGGCGCGGCGATAAGGCTGACGGCGGATGCGGAGACAGCGGGCAAAGACCGGGGAGCAAAACGCAGGGGAGGATGAATGAGAAAATATAAGAATATTCGTGTTTTAGGAATCACGGGGGGCGTGGGAGCCGGGAAAAGCACAGTGCTTTGTTATCTGGAAAAGCGCTATGGCGCCCGGGTGATTCTCTGCGACGATGCCGCCAGGCTTTTGCAGGAGCCGGGAGGCATCTGCTACGCCCCTATGCTGCGGCTGTTAGGAGAGTCGGTTTTGAAGCCGGACGGCAGCTTTGACCGCAGGCTGGTGGCAGAACGGGTGTTTTCTGATGAAGCGCTGCTTGGAAGGCTGAACGCCATCGTGCATCCGGCAGTGAAGGAGTATGTCAGAACACAGATTCAAATAGAGGAGGACGCGGCCAGAGGCTTTCTGGTGGTGATTGAGGCGGCGCTTTTGCTGGAGGAGCACTATGAGCTTCTCTGCGATGAAATCTGGTATGTTTATGCTAGGGATGAGGTGCGCCGGGAACGGCTGAAGGCCAGCCGGGGGTATTCCGATGAACGGATTTCCCGGATGATGGAACGGCAGAAGCCGGATGATTTTTTCCGGGAGCATTGCCCGTTTGTGATTGATAACAGCAGCGATCAGCTGGAGAATACCTGGGCTCAGATTGATGCAGGGATGAAGGAACGGGGTTTTGGCACAAATTGTATTGACTTTGAAAATGAAATGATGTATGGTCGTAAAGGATTATAAAACAAATGAAGGACTGAAAAAACATGGATTTTTGTAGTATTGCCAGCGGAAGCAGCGGTAACTGTATCTACGTGGGTTCCGAACGGAGCGGTTTGCTGGTGGATGTGGGAATCAGCGGGAAGAAGATTACGGAAGGGTTAAAAAATATTGACCGGAAGCCGGAGGAGCTGGACGGCATTCTGATCACCCATGAGCACTCCGACCATATCAAGGGACTGGGGGTCATAGCCCGCAAATATGGCATTCCTGTTTATGCCACGCCGGGAACCATTGAAGCGATTTTTCAGTGCAATGCCCTGGGCGCTATGGATCATGGCCTGTTTCACGAGATCCATGCGGATGAGGGATTTGCCATTGCGGATCTGGAGATTTCGCCCTTCCGGATCTCCCATGACGCGGCTCAGCCGGTGGCCTACCGGATTGAAAACGGAGGGCGGTCCATGGCGGTGGCTACGGATATGGGCTGTTACGACGATTACATAGTAGAGCATTTGCGGGGGCTGGACGGCATTTTGCTGGAGTCCAATCACGATATCAATATGCTCCAGGTGGGCTCCTATCCCTATCCCCTGAAACAGCGGATTCTGGGGAACCGGGGGCATCTGTCCAATGAAAACGCGGGAAGGCTGCTGTGTGAGATTCTCCATGACGATCTGAAATCCATTGTCCTGGGGCATTTAAGCAAGGAAAATAATTATGAGGCGCTGGCTTATGCAACGGTCTGCGCGGAGATCACTATGGGGGATAATCCTTATAAAGCAGAGGATTTTCCCATTCTGGTGGCAAAACGGGATCAGATATCCGGGCTGATCGCATTGTAGGCACCGGGAAGAGCTGAAAAATAGAGGAGGAGACTATGAAAAAAACAATCATCACTGTTGTGGGACAGGACACGGTAGGAATTATTGCCAGGGTATGCACTTATCTGGCGGACAACAATATTAATATTCTGGATATTTCCCAGACGATCGTCAGCGGATACTTTAATATGATGATGGTGACGGATGCGTCCGCCGCTAAGAAGTCTGCGGAGCAGATCGCTGAGGAAATGGAAAAGCTGGGAACCGATATGGGGCTTAGCATCCGCTGCATGCACGAGGATATTTTTAATACCATGCACCGCATTTAAGGAGATTGCAGATTATGATAAATATGATAGAAGCCACCGAAACGATAAAAATGATTACCCAGGAGAACTTAGATGTCCGGACGATCACGCTGGGCATCAGCCTTCTGGATTGTATTGATTCGGATCTGGATAAGCTGAATGAAAATATTTATAAGAAGATTACCGCCACGGCAAAGGATCTGGTGACGGTGGGACAGGCCATCGAGCGGGAATACGGGATTCCCATTGTAAATAAGAGAATTTCTGTTACGCCCATCGGTTTAATCGGCGGCAGTGCCTGCAAGACGCCGGAGGATTACGTGACCATTGCCCAGACGCTGGATAAGGCGGCAAAGGAAGTGGGCGTGAATTTTATCGGCGGCTTTTCCGCGCTGGTGTCCAAGGGAATGACGAGGAGTGACGAGCTTCTGCTCCGGGCTATCCCAGGGGCCCTCTCCACCACGGACCGGGTCTGCAGCTCCGTCAATGTGGGTTCCACCAAATGCGGAATCGATATGGACGCGGTGCGGCTGATGGGAGAGATTATTCTGGAGACTGCGCAGCGGACGGCAGCGCAGGATTCCCTGGGCTGTGCCAAGCTGGTGGTGTTCTGCAATGCGCCGGATGATAATCCCTTTATGGCGGGGGCCTTCCACGGCGTGACGGAGGGCGACGCCGTTATCAAGGTGGGCGTCAGCGGCCCGGGTGTGGTGAAAACGGCGCTGGAGCAGGTGCGGGGTGAGAGCTTTGAGGTGCTGTGCGAGACCATTAAGAAAACCGCCTTTAAGGTGACCCGGGTGGGGCAGCTGGTGGCGCAGGAAGCATCCAGAAGGCTGAAGGTGCCCTTTGGAATCATTGACCTTTCCCTGGCACCCACACCGGCCATGGGAGACAGTGTGGCGGATATTCTCTGTGAGATCGGACTGGAGCATGCAGGCGCTCCTGGTACTACGGCGGCGCTGGCGCTGCTGAATGATCAGGTGAAAAAAGGCGGCGTGATGGCGTCCTCCTATGTGGGCGGCTTAAGCGGCGCGTTCATTCCGGTCAGCGAGGATCAGGGAATGATCGACGCGGTGGAGGCGGGAGCCCTTAGCCTGGAAAAACTGGAGGCCATGACTTGTGTTTGCTCCGTGGGCCTGGATATGATTGCCATTCCGGGAGATACAAAGGCATCCACGATTTCCGGTATTATTGCGGACGAGATGGCCATCGGTATGGTGAACCAGAAAACCACAGCGGTGCGTCTGATTCCGGTGATCGGAAAGGGCGTGGGCCAGACGGTGGAATTTGGCGGACTGTTGGGACATGCGCCCATCATGCCGGTGAATCCCTTCTCCTGTCAGGCCTTTATCAGCAGGCAGGGACGGATTCCGGCGCCGATTCACAGCTTTAAAAATTAGAATGGACATGCCAGTTGGGGCTGTCGCAAAATGGCGGGGAAGCGTTATGGGTATCCAGCCATTTTACGGCAGTCCCTTTTTTGCTTTTTAACCCATAAAACGGAAAAATTTTATTTTCCTGCGACCGGATCGCTGTCCTGGGCATCTAACTAATATAAGCGGAAAATGCAGCTGCCCGGTATGAAAAAGTTCCGGAACGCTTATTTGAAAAACCTTGACGGACAGAAAGGATGATGGACAGATATGACGAAAGAACAGTTGGGCGGACTGGTGATTGCGTCGGAGGATACCATGTATCATGTGGCGAAAACATTGCTGCGAAATGATGCGGACTGCTACGACGCGATTCAGGAGGCGATTGTGAAAGCCTTTTCCAAGGTGCACACGCTGCGTTCCGACGCTCTTGGCAAGACCTGGCTGATACGGATTCTGATCAATGAATGCTATAGTATCCTGCGAAGGTCGAAAAGGCTGGTCTCTCTGGAGGAGTTTCCCAGGGAGGACGCGGCGGAGGAGACGGAAGATTACTCGGATCTGTACGAGGCTCTGACCAGGCTTCCGGAGGAGGCGAAGCTTAGCATCACCCTCTACTATCTGGAGGGTTATAGTGTAAAGGAGATTGCGTCCATCCTGAAGCTTTCCGAGAGCGGAGTCAAGAGCCGCCTGGCCAGGGCAAGAAGCAGACTGAGGCGGGAGATGGAAAAGGGCCACGGGATGGCTGAAGCGGGAATAACAGCGAGGTGACAAGGATGAGATTGGAGAATATAAGAGAAGAATTTCCGGAGATGCCCCGGCAGATGCGGGTGATGGTAGAGCAGGAAGTGGCAAGACAGTTAGAAAAGGAGGCCTACGGGGCTGCGAAACGGTGCGCAGGGGAAAAGCCCGGCCGGCGGGCGGGGAAGCTTTCAGGAAAAAGAGTGGCGGCACTGGGACTGGCGGCCACCATGGTGACGGGCCTGACGGCCATAGCGGGTTCGAAGGTTTATGAGCTCTATAATGAGAAGGTGTCCCGGTATTCCGTAAAGACCGGCGCGAGAGTAGAGGGAGCGGATACAGAGCTGATACCGGAGGTGGAGGTTCGGGTCGGTTACCTGCCGGAAGGATTGTATCAATGCGATGTGTGCGGAGCCCCCAAGTACCCCAAGTATCATTTTAAAGACAATGGCGCGGACGATCCCCATGTGGGCGGCGTTTCCATGGTTGCTTGGGTGATAGATACGGAGGGAGACCTGGGAGGTATGGTGGATACCAATGTGGTGGAGCAAAAGAAGATGACCATTGGTGATCATGAGGCGGTTTATCTGAAAAAGAACCAGATCGACAGCGGAGGCATCGGATACAGCAGGATTCTTTACATCATGTATCCGGAGGTACAGCGTATTCTGCAGATCTATGTGGGGGACGATATGCCGGAGGATGCACTGCTGGAGATGGCGGAAGGAATCGAACTGATACCTACAGGGGAGACACTGGATCCGGAAACGGTCTATACTTGGAATGATTATGTGAAAGACCAGGAGGAGACGGAAGGTTATGAGGCGAAAGTGACGGCGGCTGCGGAGGAGATGGCAAAACTGCACGCGATAGGAGAAGAGATTACCATGCCCATGCGGGCCAATACACCTGCGGAGGAATTTGCCGAAACCACGGATATCCGAATCAGGGTGGCGGATGTGCAGACGGCGGACGATTTAAGCCTTCTGGGCGATTCGGAGTATGTGGAGGACAGATGGAAAAATGAAATAGGAGAGGACGGTACCCTGAAGCCGGATACCGTGCAGTATGTAAAAAGGGGGGATGGACGGGATACCCTTGACCAGGTGGTCAGAACAGAGGAGCTGGCCCAGAAGCTGGTATACGTTACGCTGGAATATACCAACACCGGTGAGCAGGAGCTTACGGATATCCTGTTTTTCCCCTCCATAATGGCGATCGCGCAGCAGGAGGACGGCTACATCCTGTACGAAGCGAAAAAGCGGCAGGAGGAGGACGGCGCATGGGATGCGGCGTACAGCACGGGAGCGGCCTTCCTGGGAGAGCTGGATTATTACGATGTACACGGCGGAGAGCGGCAGAACAATTATATCCCCAGTATTCAGCCCGGAGAGACTGTTACGGTGCATATCGCGAATATTGTGCATGAGGAGGAGCTGCCTTACCTGTATTTGAATCTGAGCGGTTCCGGATATGAATTCGATAAAGATGCGCTGGAGACCGGCTATGTGGATATCCGGCAGAACAAGGAGTAAGAATCCTGCGGCCCATTATAAATGGCCGAAGTTATGGTTTCTGATAAGTTCGTGTTTAATTAATTACCCGGACGCAGGAAGAGGCGGGTGTGCAGGGCCACAAGCATCTGGAAAATAACTTCGGATACCAAGAAAATCTAAGATGCAGCCGGGCGAAATTTTCGCCCGGCCCCGTCTTTTCCTGCGTCTTGACAGGCGCTCTTGCACTGCCGGATGATTACCGGTATAATGGGTAGCAGAAATCTGCTGCGGCAAAAATGAGGAGGCGGGAGAAGGCAATGGAGGAGAAGCAGGACTGCAGAAATTTGACGACGCTTTGTTATATTGAGCGGAAGAATCGTTATCTGATGATGCACAGGGTGGCGGAAAAAGAAGATGCTAACCAGGGAAAATGGATCGGTGTGGGCGGACATTTTCAGGTGGGAGAGAGCCCGGAGGAGTGTTTGCTGCGGGAAGTAAAGGAAGAGACGGGAGTGACGCTCACCTCCTACCGGCTGAGGGGAATCATCACCTTTGTGTCAGATGAGTGGGGATGCGAGTATATGTACCTGTATACGGCGGACGGTTTTGAAGGGGAACTGGATGAACAGAGGATGGAGAGCTGCCGGGAGGGAATTTTAAAATGGATTCCGAAAAAAGAAATTTTTTTCCTGAATCTCTGGGAGGGGGACCGGCTTTTTTTGAAGCTGCTTTTGCAGGAAGAGAAGCTGTTCTCCATGAAACTGGAATATCAGGGAGACCGGCTGGTGGACTCTGACCTGAAAATTTACGGGTAAGGGAGGGACAGCGCTTTGGCGTATTCAGAAAGCGTATGCTGCCATGCCGGCGGCATTTAACGCATCACAGGGGAGCAGGTATATTCACTGCGGATGGGCGCCTTCCGGTCTCCGGAAGCAGGAAGCTGATAGAGGTGGGAGGCATAGATGTCCTGGGCCAGCATCTGCAGCGCTGGGGCATCCAGAAGCTTTTTTGCGTCCGCCAGCTTTGAAAGCAGCGGGATGGAGCCCTGTTTTTTTATGGCCTGCAGCAGCGGAGATGCCGCCCGGCGAAACCCCAGGATGCGGGCATAGAATACAGTTCCCTGCCCGCGATAGCGCTCTGTTGCCTCACCGGTAATATTTAACAGAATATGCAGGAAAGCCCGGCGGACCCGTGCTTCTGTCATCTGTTTGGTTTTTACCAGAGAAATAAACTGGGAGATACAGCGGTACTGCGGCAGAATCCGGCGGATACGGTCAGACAAATCCGGAGTCACATCCAGATAGCGGCAGAAACCTGCGTCGGCCTCTGAGAGCAGCTTAAAGTGCAGCAGGGAAGAAAACTGCTCCAGCGTAACGAAGCCGGCTTCCAGTGCGGTTTCCTGCAATAGGGACAGGCTGCTTTCAGGCAGAAAAGGAGCCAGTTCCCGGAGCGCGCATTTTCCGGTTAACCGGCTTCTGACTGCACTGGCGGAGCAGAACTGCTGGTCCAGAGCCAGAGAGTGATAGCCGCTTCCCAGCCGCCGGATGGGGAGAGTGGCTATGGGACTATTTATTTTTTTCAGAGCTTTGACGTATTCCAGCCCCAGAATATTGTTGGGAGAGGAGAGAAGCTCTAAGACGGCCTCAGGTGCCGTTCCCTTCCCTCCCAGATAATCCGTTACCGCCTTTTCCCGTGCCAGGGGATAGGTCATTCCCTGCTTCTGGTATTCAAGAAGCTTTTCCCGGTATTCTTCCGGTTCCTGCAGCAAAAGCTGGGCCAGAGGGGCAAAAAGCTCTGGTACTTTTGTCTCACATCCAAAGGAAAGTACATCCACGCACCCCAGAGAATGCAGTAAAGCCACGGCTCCCTCCGCAAAATACTCTGCGCTGCCGCAGGCATAGCAGACCGGCAGCTCCAGAACCAGATCAGCCCCGGAGGCCAGGGCCATTTCGGCACGTTTATATTTATCCGTTAAAGCCGACTCTCCCCGCTGGACAAAGTCCGGGCTCATCACAATCACAGCAAAATCAGCTCCGGTCAGTTCCTTGGCGCGCTGAAGCTGATAGGCATGTCCGTTGTGAAACGGATTATATTCCGCGATGATTCCGACGATTTTCATAGAAATTCTCCCATACCTGCAGCGAAGGCGTACCACAAAAAGAACCCCGGTATCGGTTATGCTCTTTCGCCAAGCTGCATTTTATCTGTCATGGGGTTATTTTATCAAAAGGAACCGGATACCGCAAGGGCCGGACGGCGGAAGGGCAGAAATTTATACGCAGGGATGATTTGCTGCCGTGTAGGGTGGAAACGGGGAGACAAAACAAAGCAGGAAAAATCGGGAGGAAATTTATCAGATGAGGTATACTGTCTTTACAGCAGGAGGTGATACAGATGGAATGGACGGATGCGGTACAAAGAGCAATTCAGTTTATAGAGGAACATATTACAGAGGATATATCTGCGGAGGAGGTGGCGAAGCAGGTGCATATTTCCTCCTTCTATTTCCAAAAAGGATTCCGTATGCTCTGCGGCTATTCTGTGACGGAATATATCCGAAACCGCAGGCTGTCTCTTGCAGGCGGCGACCTTGCCACAACAGATAAAAGGGTGATTGATGTGGCAATGAAGTACGGATATGATTCCCCCGACAGTTTTACAAAAGCATTCACAAGATTTCATGGAGTATCACCTGCTATGGTGCGCAGGGAGAATACAATGATCAAGACCTTTGCGCCGCTGAAACTAGAAATTTCATTGAAAGGTGGTTATCTTATGAATTACAAAATTGTAGAAAAGGAAAGCTTTTTGGTGCTTGGCGTTTCCAGAACATTTGACTATGAAAACTGCAAGCAGGAGATTCCCAGGTTTTGGGAGGAGCATTACAAAAAGGGGAACGGCAGATATGTCTGCGGAATGTTTGGCATCAATATTGATGAAAAGATGGGGAATGACAGCTTTGAGTACCTGATTGCCGATCTATACGACCCCAGAGCAGAAATTCCGGAGGGCTTTGTGACCCGGACCATTCCCGCATTCACCTGGGCAGTCTTTTCCTGTGACGGACCAATGCCGGAAGCCCTTCAGGATGTGAATACAAAAATTTTCTCCGAGTGGCTTCCGGCTCTGAAAGAATACGAGTTTGCGGCAGGCTATTGCATAGAAATGTACGATGCGGCCGACAAATATCCAAAAGGAATCCAGGATGAAAACTATCATTCCGAGATTTGGATTCCCGTCCGCAAGAAGCAGTAGAGGCTGTGACAGCCTGCACGCCATTGTTCAGATATCTGTTTAGAAATATTATGTTCGTGTTTTGTTAATTACCAGGACGCAGGAAGGGAAAGCGCGGAGCCGACCCTGTCATCTGAAAAACTGCTTC
>CAMNQN010000089.1 GCA_946549155.1 uncultured Lachnospiraceae bacterium
ACGGGGAAACGGGAATTTGCCTCCTCCAGCATAAAGGAAATGGCCTGATTCAGGTTCAGCCTTCCGTCAACTCCGATGATGTTTTTCCGGTGGGTCATGATATCCTGGGCTTCCTTATCATCCATCTCGAAGATATTCTGAATCATCTCCGCTTCATGCTCGTCCAGTACCCCCTGCTCATGTCCCTCATTTACCATGGATATGATCTCATCCTCCGTGACCTCATCCTCCGGCGTGTGGGATCCAACCCCGAACAGGCGCGCGATCAGATGTACAATCACGGTAAGTACATATGTAAAGGGGAGGGAAACCGTTACCAGCCCACAGGCCGTAAAACAAAGCCTCCGGCACCAGACAGGCGCATATTTCCGGCCCACCAGCCGGGGCAGCGCTTTCCCGAAGATATAAATGGCAATCATGGATAGAAGGAGCGCCAGCCAGCCCCGTACACCACCCCAGAAGGGAGAGGAATGCGGTTTTGCATCAATCCCCCAAAGCAGGAAAATCACGCCCAGGCTGCAGGCCATAATGTGATACAGCCAGCAGGCATAAATCAGGTTTTCCGGATCGGCCTTTAATTTCAGAAGCTTTTCCGTTTTCTCATCCTGCGCGCCGGACTGTTCCAGACTGTTTTCCGTGACAGCCTGCAGTGCAGCTCCGAAAACGGAGAGAACAAAGTCAGCCAACAACAATACACCAAAAATTATGGGTCCTATGAGAGGCCCCCCACTACCGTCCATCTATCATAACTCCTTTATACAAATTGCACTTTCGCCGCATTTTTGGCACTGTTTGCGACATAACCTATCCAAATATATCATTTTCCGAAACATTCGTCAAGAGGGAAACCAGACACTATGTAAACAGCTCCAGGCTGATCTGCAGTGCCCGGTCCACCTGCCGCAAAGCATCCTCATCCAGGTGGCAGACCCTGTCCTTAAGCCGCCTCTTATCAATGGTACGCAGCTGTTCCAGCAAAATCACAGAATCCCTTACAATGTCATAACGCCCCGCCTCGATCTCCACATGGGTGGGAAGCTTCGCTTTCATTTTTGAGGTAATGGCGGCACAGATCACGGTGGGGCTGTGACGGTTCCCCACATCGTTCTGAATGATCAGTACCGGGCGGATTCCCCCCTGCTCTGAGCCCACCACCGGCCGCAGGTCCGCGTAATAGATATCTCCTCGTCGAATATTCACACAATTCACACTCCAATACAAAGGTTCTCAGTTCCACTTTTTCTGTCACCCTTAGTATTTCCATGTTCCGCCTGTATATTCAAAATCTTTGCCATTTTCCAAATCCGTCCGCATTTCAGTAGAAACTGGGAGAGCTGCAGTCCACGACTTCTCCCCCCTGTATGTAAATCCGCGGTACACGCTTTCCGATATCGCATACAAGCTCATAAGGGAAACGTCCGGAAAGCTCCCCTAAGGTGTCCACAGAAAGCTCCTCCCCCTGGTTCTTGCCCATCAGAGTCACTTCCTCCAGTTCTTCTGCCGGGATATCCGTCACGTCCACCATAAACTGATCCATGCAGACCCGCCCCAGAATGGGTGCCTTCCTTCCGTGAATCAGAATATATCCCCTGTTGCTGAGGCTTCTGGGATAGCCATCTCCATATCCCACCGGAATCGTGGCAATCCTTGTGGGTTTTGTAGTCACATAGGTACCGCCGTAGCTTACGGGAACGCCTGCTTTTACTGTTTTAATATATGCGATATGGCTCTTTAATTCCATCACCGGGCGCAGATTCATGGCTTCCCGGTTCATCTCGCCGGAGGGATAAATACCGTAAATCGTGATGCCGGGTCTGGCCGCATCCAAATGGGCCTCCGGCAGCTCCATGATGCCGGCGCTGTTGGCGCAGTGCTTCAGGGGAATGGAGATCCCCGCTTCCTCCAGCCGCTTTGCGAAGGCCAGATAGCGTTCCAGCTGTTCCTTGGCACAGGCCTTATCCCTCTCGTCCGCCCGGGCAAAATGGGTGAACATCCCCTCCACCTCCAGGCAGGGCAGCGCGGCGATCTCTCTGATTGTCTCAATCGAATCCGGCTGGTCAGAAAACCCGATGCGGGTCATTCCCGTATCCAGGGCCAGATGGACTTTGACCGTGGTTCCGGCAGCCCTGGCCGCCGCAGACAGTTCTTTTGCCATGGACAGCTTAAAAACTGTGGGACGGATTTTAAGCCGGACCATGCGTTCATAGTCCTCCGGGAAAGTAAAGCCCAGGATAAGAACAGGTTTCGTGATTCCCTGCTCCCGCAGAGCCACAGCCTCCTCCGCCGCGGCCACCGCAAACCCCCAGATATACTCATAGGGCTCCACCAGGCGGGCAATCTGCCTTGCCCCGTGGCCATAAGCGTCCGTCTTTACCACCGCGATCATTTTCGTATCTTTTCCCATCCCGTCCCGCATCAGGCGGAAATTTTCCTCCACCGCGTCCAGGTCAATCCTCGCGTAAACTCTGTCAAATTTTTTCATAGTGTCTCCTTTATCCTTTCACCGGTATCAGAGCTTCCGGGCCGTTTGAAACCGGCCGGCCCTTCTGCCGGAACTCACCCTCCGCTGCGGGTGCGAATCAGTCTTCGGGACGCAGCACTCCGGCGATCTGCGCCACGACATCTCCCGCCGTCATTCCTCTTTGGCCTACCCTTTCTGCCGCCGCATCCCCGGCCAGCCCATGAAGATAAACACCCAGACAGGCCGCCTCAAAGGGCGCCATTCCCTGGGCCAGCAGGCCGCAGAGAATCCCGGTGAGCACATCCCCGGAGCCTCCGGTGGCCAGCCCATTGTTTCCGGAGGTATTGATATAGAGACGGTTTCCGTCTGTCACCACCGTTCGGGCATCCTTTAACACGCAGATCACGCCCTGCGCTTTCGCAAATTCCATGGCCGTCTCTGGCAGCCATGTCAAAATTTCCTGTACGCTTTTTCCTGTAAGGCGGGACATCTCGCCCGGATGAGGCGTCACAATGACGGGCGCACCAGCCTGCACCAGCCTGCGCAAATCCGCATTTTCCGCCAGCAGATTCAATGCGTCCGCATCCAGCACCAGAGGCCCCTTCCACAAAAGGAGCGCCTTTCGCAGCAATTCCTCCGCCTCCGCCGACCTGCCAAGGCCTGGTCCGATGCTCACGGCCGAGGCCCAGGCCAGGGAAGACTCCAGGGCTTCCCCCTGCTGCCAGGGAAGATACAGTGCCTCCGGCAGCCCGCTCTGAAGCACCAGCCGGTTTTTTTCATGGGACAGCACCCGCACCAGCCCGCAGCCTGTCCGATAAGAAGCAAAGGCCGCCAGCAGCGCCGCCCCGGCCATATTTTCCCCGCCGCCCACCACAAGCGCACGGCCATAGCTGCCCTTGTTAGAGCGCATATACCGTCCGGGCAGCAGCAGCTCTAAATCCTCTTTTTCATAGGTAAACGCGCAGGGAGCATTCCCCGCAAAGCCCTCCGCCGTGATTCCAATGTCCCTCACCAGCAGTTCTCCACAGTACTCCGCCCCCGGACAAAGCAGCTGCCCCCGCTTCGCGAAGGCAAAGGTCACGGTGATCTCTGCCCGGATGGCACTCCCCAGAATCTGTCCTGTATCTGCCGACACGCCGGAGGGAATATCCACTGCCACGATGGGCTTTCCCGATTCATTGGCCCCTTCGATCAGCTTTGCCAGCTCACCGGTGACCGGCCGCGACAAGCCGATTCCCAGCAGGGCGTCCACCACTACAGTATATTCACCGAAATCCGGATTCCTGCAAAATTTCCCTCCATAATTTTCAAAAATTTTTTTCTGCAGCGCCGTTTCCTCCGTAAGGGAGGCCTCTTTTCCCGCAAAATAAACATCTGCTGCTATTCCATCCAATAGCAGCAGTCGTGCAACGGCAAAACCGTCCCCTCCGTTATTTCCCGATCCGCACAGCACAAGGACACGGCCGCCGCGGCCATAGCGCTCCACCACCGTCTCCTTCACCGCCAGAGCAGCCCGCTCCATCAAAACGACAGAAGGCACCTGCATCTGCTGAATCGTATAGGTATCGCAGGCTTTCATTTCCCTGCTGTTAAGTACAATCTTCATATTTTTCCACCATTATGAGCTTCCTGCCTGCAGTCCGCTCACTCCTTACCCTGGGGTTCCCTGTGATTCAGATTGTAGGAAAGCTGCATCAGGCTCTCGGAAAGATGCACATTTTCCACCACAACATCCTCCGGCAGGTTCAGATCCGTGTGGGCAAAATTCCAGATAGCCTTCACGCCGTTTTTCACCAGTATCGGGGCCATCTCCTCCGCCCCCGTCTTGGGAAGCGTCAGCGCCGCGATATGTACTTTATTTTCCTGTAAAAAGGTTTCCAGCTGATCCGTCATCCGGATGGGGATTCCCCGGACTGCCACACCGGACAGCCTTGAATTTACATCGAAAATGCCAATCACACTGAATCCTTTCTTTTCAAAATTTACATAATTGGCCAAAGCCTGTCCCAGATTGCCCGCCCCCACAATAATCATGCTGTAGGTCTTGTCCAGCCCAAGGATCTTACCAATCTCCGTATAAAGATACTTTACGTTATACCCATATCCCTGCTGCCCAAAACCGCCGAAATTATTCAGATCCTGGCGAATCTGCGACGCGGTTACATTCATCTGATGGCTTAGTTCGTTGGAAGAAATGCGCTCCACCTTATTTTCCAGCAAATCCCCCAGATATCGGTAATAGCGGGGCAAACGCTTTACCACCGCTTTTGAAATCTCTCTCTCCTCCATGAAGCTCCTCCATTTATAAAATCTAAGGTAATTATATGTTTCTAATATTCCAATGTCAATAAACGCCCCGAAATTTCAGTTGTTTTTTGCGGGAAATTCATTATAATAGGGAAAGAAAGGATGAAAATTTTATGATATTGTCATGTCAGAATATAAGCAAGGCGTTTGGAATAAATGAAATAATAAAAGACGCCTCCTTCCATGTGGAGGAACACGAGAAAGCCGCCATTGTAGGGATAAACGGGGCGGGAAAATCCACCCTTTTAAAGATTATCATCGGGGAGCTGGCCCCGGACAAAGGCGAGGTAATCATTTCCCGTGGAAAAACCCTGGGTTACCTGGCTCAGCAGAAAATGCTCTCCGGCCACCACACCATCTACCAGGAGGTGCTGGAGGCAAAAAAAGAGGTGCTGGAGATGGAGGAAAAGCTCCGCGCCATGGAACAGGAAATGAAGCGTCTCTCCGGAGACGCTTTGGAAGCTTTGATGGAGCAGTACCACCGGGTCTCCACCGCCTTTGAACAGCAAAACGGTTATTCCTGCCGCAGCGAGATTGTGGGAGTGCTAAAGGGCCTGGGCTTTCCGGAAGAAGATTTTGATAAGCAGGTGGACACGCTCTCCGGCGGTCAGAAAACCCGGGTGGCTCTGGGTAAGCTTCTGCTCTCCAGCCCGGATATTATTCTCCTGGACGAGCCCACCAACCATCTGGATATGAATTCCATCGCCTGGCTGGAAACCTACCTGATGAACTACAAAGGGACGGTGATCATCGTATCTCATGACCGGTATTTTCTGAACCGGGTGGTTACGAAGGTGATTGAGATCGATCAGGGCCACGTGATGTCCTTTTCGGGAAATTATACTGCCTATGCGGAAAAGAAAAAACAGCTGCGGGAAAATCAGCTGAAGGCTTATCTGAATCAGCAGCAGGAAATCAGGCACCAGGAGGAGGTAATCGCCAAGCTGCGCTCCTTCAACCGGGAAAAATCCATCAAACGGGCGGAAAGCCGGGAAAAGCTGCTGGACAAAATGGAGGTCCTGGAGCGGCCCACGGAGGCCGACACGGAGATCCGCCTGACGCTGGAGCCGAAAATCACCAGCGGCAACGACGTGCTTACCGTGGAGGATATCAGCAAGTCCTACAAGGAACCGCTGTTCTTCCAACTGAGCTTTCAGATTAAAAGAGGAGAAAAGGTGGCTATCATCGGCGATAACGGTACCGGGAAAACCACGATTTTAAAGATCATTAACCAGCTGGTGGAGGCGGACGAGGGGGAAATCACCCTGGGAAGCAAGGTACATATCGGCTACTACGATCAGGAGCACCAGGTTCTCCACAGGGAAAAGACGCTGTTTGAGGAATTGTCCGACGCCTACCCGAATCTGACCAACACAGAGATCCGCAATGTCCTGGCTGCCTTCCTGTTTACCGGGGAGGACGTCTTTAAGCGGATCAGGGATTTAAGCGGCGGCGAACAGGGCCGTGTGTCCCTGGCAAAGCTGATGCTGTCCAGGGCCAATTTTCTGATTCTGGATGAGCCCACCAATCATCTGGACATTACCTCCAAGGAGATTCTGGAATCCGCCTTAAACCGCTATACCGGGACCGTGCTCTACGTATCCCATGACCGTTATTTCATCAACCAGACAGCCACCCGCATTCTGGAGCTGAAAAATAAGACGCTGGTGAATTATATTGGAAATTATGATTATTATCTGGAAAAAAATGAGGAGCTGACCCGCATTTACGCTCCGGGTCAGGAGCCGCTCACCGTCAGCGCCGCCCCCTCCTCCGCCAAGGAGGACTGGGCCAAAAAGAAGGAAGAGCAGGCGAGAGAACGAAAGCGCCAGAGTGACCTGAAAAAAACCGAGGAGGAAATCCAGAAACTGGAGGAGGAGGACGCCGAAATTGACGCCCTCCTGGAAAAGGAAGAAAATTTCACCGATATCGAAACCTGCACCCGGCTGACCACCCAAAAAGCAGTGATCGCCGGCCGGTTGGAGGAGCTTTACGAAATCTGGGGGGAACTGGCGGAGTAATCCGCAGCTCCCTCTTCCTTTCACTTTTTTGCATCCCACAAAACCCGCGCTGCCATGGCCTCCTCCAGAGTGACCTGCTTTACGCTTCTGATGCTTCCATCCTGGCTGCGGTTCACCACCAGGTATATTTTTTCTTTCACTGCCTCCTCACTGCCGTTCTGGCTGATGCTTCCATCCTCGTCCATAAGCAGATAGACGGGCTGGCCATGATACAGCCAGCATCCCGTTTTCCCATCCTGGGTAAGGCCCTGTTCGCTGTACTCCCGCTGCCGCTTCTGTTCTGCCTCATGATTCTTCGCCCATGAGACGGTATCCTGCTCCAGCTCTGCGCAGGCGGCGGCTTCGCCGGAAGCATCCGAAACCACATTCTCCACCAATACTCCATCCGAATACGCAAATGTATGAATGGTACCGCCCTCCTCCCCGGCAGGTATATCGACGGTGACTGCCTCCCGGTAAGCAGCTTCTGCTGCCGCCTGATTCGCTGCGTCTTCTTTTGTCCGCTGGTCGTATTCCTCCTGCGTCGCCACCCGGACGCCGATCAGACGATACTCCGAATCCCGGACCGTATATACGTCCACATCCCCCTCCGGCATCTCAATGCACTTCATAGTATCATCGATCTGCCGGTCAATCAGACAGCGGATGGTCTGTCCGTTATAGTACAGAAGATCGCTGTCTCTGTCATAGGTGACGCCGTATTCCTTCAGATAAGCCACCTCGTTGCACATATCCTCCTTATACCAGTCAGACAGTTTTTTCCTCTCCGCCTCCGACAGGCCGTCATATGCCTGGGTATCGCCGCCCGGCGATTCCGTAATTATGTCCGGGGAGGCGTTTTCCGTTACGGTGTAGTAAATGATGCCTCTCTCTCCACCGCTCTGCTCAAACCCATAGGTCATGGCCTGAACACTGCCCGCGCAGGCCACCGCCGCCAGCAAACCTCCTGCTGCCATCCATTTTACGTTTCTGTTCATAAATTTTCCACTCCTTTGAATTAATTTAAATTCTGATGCTCTAAGCTTCAGTACATTTAAACTATCATCGGCATATGTGGTTTTATTGAAGCTTTTATGTGGTTTGTATGTGATTTTTGCCTAATGTAAAGCAAAAGCGCACTCCTTCCCGGGTATTTTCCATGCGGTACTGCGCCCTATGCTGCTCCAGAACCATCTTCACAATATACAGTCCCAGGCCGCTGCCGCCGGTTTCCCGGTTCCGGGACTGCTCCACCCGGTAAAACGCATCAAAAAGGCGGGGCAGGGCCTCCTGGGGAATAAATACGCCGGTATTTTCCACTGAAAACCAGAAGCCCTCCGGGGTACTTCCTGCCGGCCCCTCCGGATTTCCAGGGACTTCCGGCAGCATCACGATGCGGATCTGGGCCCCGCTGTGGGCAGGCGTATAGCGGATAGCGTTCATCAGCAGATTCCGGAACACCTTTTCCATCATTCCCGGATTAACCGGAGCATACAGGTGATCCGGAATCTCCGCCCGCAGCTCCAGCCCCTTTTGTTCCATCAGCTCCGTCATATCCGCCGCCTGCTGGCGGAGCAGTTCCGCCACATCCGCAGTCTCTGTGGTAAAGGTATTGTTCTCTATGCGGGAGACCGTCAAAAGCTCCTGCACCATATCCTCCATCTTTTCCGTGGTATCCAGGGAACGGCCCAGATAATAGTCCCGATTCCGGTATTCGCCGATTCCCTGCAGCATCCCGCACAGATGTCCCTTCAATATCGTGATGGGCGTTTTCAGTTCGTGGGACACTGCTGAAAAAAACGCAATCCGTTTCCGTTCAATCTCCCGTTCCCGCTCAATATCCCACCGCAGCTTCTCATTGGCCTGCCGCAGTTCTCCCAGCGCATTGGAAAGATTCGCGGAAAGCTCGTTTAAGCTGCTGCCCAAAAGCCCCACCTCGTCGGTTCGTTTTTTCTGATAGCTCTCAGAAAAATCCAGAGCCGCCATTTTTTTCGCGATCCGGCTTAAACGCACCATGGGGGCAGTAAGATAGAAGGAGACCAGCAGTGCAAACAGAACCGCCACAACCATAGCCAAGCCTAAAATGTAGGGGATAATCTGGTACAAAATCTCCATGGCCTGGTTTACCTGCTGCATACTTCCGGAAACCAGCATGGTATAGGTTTCCCTGCCGACCTCAAAGGGATACTGCTTGAGCGCAAAGTGCTGGCTGCTTCCCCCCGCAACAGCGGCTTCCTGCACGGTCTCCACCGCTTCCATATCCGCTGCCTCCGCATTGATAATCGAATCCTGAACCTCCCGGACTGCCATTCCTTCGCTGCTCCAATCCACTGCCCCCTGCTCTTCCTCTGCTGCCTCCACAGGATCGCCCCGGACCGCTTCCGTGCCTTCCAATGTACTCCTGTAAAATTCCTGCACCACCCCATCATCAGACACTACCGCCGTTTCCTCCACCACCGCTTCGTTTAAGGGCCACACCAGATTTCCATGACTGTCCAGAATCGTGACATCCACCTGGTACTGAGCCGCAAACATTTCCAGCACAAAGGAAGCATCCTCCAGGGCTTCATAACCATGCAGGGTTGACACAAATTCCTGGGAAACCGCATCCAGTTCCTTCTGAAGCTGACTGCTGTAATAGGATGGCAGGAACCTGACCACTGCCCCATAGGTAATCATACTGGCAGCCAGCAGTAAAACGGCCACTAAAATACAGATTTTTGCCGTAAGGCTGTTTTTAATTTTCCTTATCAATCCGATACCCCACTCCCCGAATCGTGCTGATGACGTTCATCCCCAGCTTCTTCCGTATATTTTTAATATGCGTGTCCACAATCCGTTCCTCCCCGTAATAATCCTCCCCCCACACCATATTCAGCAGCTTCTGTCGGGTCAGAACCAGACCTTTGTTTAAAAGCAGCACATGCAGCATCTCAAATTCCTTCTGCGTCAAATCCGCTTCCTCTCCCTGCACGTACACATGATGCCCCGCCGGATCCATCACCAGGGAACGGTAAACTATCACCGGATGCTCCTCCTCCTTCTGGGTCCGGCGCAGAACCGCCGCAATTTTTCGCAGCAGAACAGGCATGGAAAAAGGCTTTGTGACGTAATCATCCGCCTTTAAGTCAAATCCCCGGATCTGATCCGACTCCTCATCCAACGCAGTGAGCATAATCACCGGCACCTCCGATTCCCTGCGGATCAGCTCACATACACCGAAGCCGTCGATTTTGGGCAGCATAATATCCAGCAGCACCAGGTCAAAGGATTTTCTGTGAAATTCTGCGATTCCCTCCAGTCCATCCTCTGCCAGTACAACCTGATAACCCTGATCCGTCAGATAATTTTTCAAAATCTCCCGGATATCCTGCTCATCCTCCACCACCAATATATTGTACATTCCACTTTCCCTCCAGGTTTTCTCACGTAAATCCTTTTTAGTATACACCACAAATATGGAGTTTGAATGGAGTTTTTGAATGAAAATTAGCGGGACGCAAGAAGAGGAAGCGTTCAATCTGCTTCGCCCAAAACGGACCACGGCCGTTTTTCATCAAGCCACCCGTTTGCCCTCCAATATTCCGTATCTTCTGCGGAAGCCCCCAATCCCTTCTTTTGCATCATACGCATAAGGCCGAACACAAACCTTGTCTTGAAACCAACCTGAGGACTTTGATGCCTTGCAATTCTGTTGGCCAATCGCTCCATATCCTGTTTTATGCGCCTCTTTTTCTTGTCGGAAACCTGATCCCAGTTCATCGCCTGAACAGAGATGCCGTATTCTCTGATATAAGGCACGCCCCAGTAGAACAGCATCGTTTGGATCTCCTTCGTGGCAGATTTCATTCCGGCTCCCGCTGCTGTCGATATCACAATCGCTTTTTTTGAGAACATACATCGTCTCGGTTTATGGGACATCCAATAAGTGAAGGTAAGATCCATAAAGGTTTTCATCGGGGCAGACGCCCTCTGACAGTAGGTAGGTGTGGTAAATATCAGTAAATCAGCCTCTTCCACCTTATCCATAATTTTTTTCTTTTCCTGATAAAACGGACATTTTTCTTCGTCTGTAATGCAGGCATAACAGCCCACACAAAAATGCTCCAAATCCTTCGGAAGAAAGAACTCCTCTATTTCATTTCCCGAAAATTGTTCCGCCAGCAGTCTCCCAATGTGATAAGAGCTTCCTTTATGATTTTGTCCATGTATCAATACAAGCTTCATTTTCCGCGTCCTTCCTGTAAATGAAATTAAACTGCTTTATATGCTCCTCAATTAGCTGTAATGCTTCCATCTCCCGCTCCGGCTGCCTGTCACATACAGTGAGCAGCATATAGATGGGGGCGTAAAAATGTAAAGCCATAATATCCGGTTTCACATTTTTAAAAACACCACCGGCCAGGAGAAAGGTAAAGATGGATGCTTCATACGATAACGGATCATCTATATATTGTTTTGAATACAAATGAGAAAGATCATGATCGTGAAATTGCTCCATCGTCAGCATTTTTCTGAATTTAGAGGCATAGTCATCATGGAGAAAAAACTGAAAAAGCTTCATTCCCATCTGCACAAGAGTATCCTCCGAAACCGCCGCGAAAACAGAAACATCCTCTCCTGCGTCATTCCCGTTCATCCTTAATTCTGCTGTCTGCTTCTTATAATTTTCTTCCATCTCCACAAGAATGGCGTTAAAGATATCTTTCTTGCTTTTGTAATGCTTATACAGCGACGGAGCTTTCATTCCGACCGCTGCGGCTATATCGCCAACATAAACCGCATGATATCCTTTCTCTGAAAAAAGCGTCAGCGCTTCCTTTAAAATTTTTTGTTTTGTCGTCATACCTGCCCTCCCTTTTGGCTAATTGTAATTAGCTATTCCTATGATAAGCTAATTACAATTAGCTGTCAAGGACGAATCCGCCTATCCTCCCTCCGGAATACTCTCAATGCAATCCCGGAAAATAATGTTCTTATTTAAAAACAGCATCTAAACCGATTTGGGCTTAGATGCTGTGATTACTGTCCTTATTCTGCTGTTCCGCCTTCTGCTTTGCCTTCTGCTGTGCTTTCCTCTGTCTTTCATCATACATATCGTGTATCCAGTCCTTTACAGGGGCTTTCCACAGTTCCTTTTTATTAGGAATATTTTTTATAAGGCTTTTGGGATTCAGCTCCATTTCCTTTGCTATACGGATTTCTGCATCCCCAAATACGGCATTTTTTCTTTGCCTCAGCCCACAACTCCTGTTTATAAGTCATTTTCTTTTTCCTCCCATAATGCAAGGAACCTCGCCCAAGGTTCTTCCTCCTTTTATCCGTACATTTTCCAGGCGACGTCTCTTAGGACTCTTTATAAGTTTTTCATCACCTATAATCTATCATACCCCTTCTGCATTTTCAACTGCTTTCCTGTCATTTTCTGCCTCTGAGTTTTTCGTGTTTGGTTAATTAGGAGGACGCAGGAAGAGGAGATCGCACAGGGCCACAAGCATCTGGAAAATAATTCCGGATACCAAGAAAATCTAAGATGCAGCCGGACGAAAATTTCGGGCACCGGGG
>CAMNQN010000090.1 GCA_946549155.1 uncultured Lachnospiraceae bacterium
CTCTCAATAAAGTTGTGCATCTCGTTTTGTTTCGTAAAATTCCAGGTGTGCCCCTTATTCCACAGACATACAATCAGCTCACAGCTATTTAAGAAGGAGGATTTCCGGATATTCGGAATCGGATTTGTCTTATGCCAAACCATAAACTGAAAGGTGTCAAATTCCGGATCAAAGGCCTCATGAAATTTTCCCAGCAGATTGTAGCTGCAGAATATAAAAATGTTGCCGGCGGGGGCCAGTACCCGCTTAAACTCCTGCACCAGGTCGGCGGGGTTTAAGGGTTCCTCGTCCCACTTTGCCACATCGTTGTTGATCTCTGCGCGCCAGTCAAATTTCATATTTCCTGTGCTGTATTTCGCCAGATTGTAGGGGGGATCGCAGAGGATCAAATCCACCGAAGCGTCCGGAATCTCCTTCATCCGTTCAAAACAGTCGCCGGAAAAGAGGGCATATTTTTCGTCATTTGCCAGTTCTATCATAAGCTCCTCTCATCTTCAGCTGCAGAGCTTCATGATCACATCCGCAAATATCTTCGCGCTCATCAGCAGAGTGTCGATCACCATAAACTCATCGTCCCCGTGCATATGATTGTCCACATCCGACGTCATGCAGCCAAAAGCCACGCCCCGTTCCAATTCATGCACGTAGGTACCGCCGCCGATGGCCAGGGGCTTTCCCTTGATTCCGGTGTAGCGCTCATAACTGTTCAGAAGCGTCTGCACAAAATTGGAATCTGCAGGAACGTGGTGGGCCGGTGTCATAAGGCCCTCCTCCATGGTAATGCCGGCCTTCCGGAAGGCGGCCCGCATCACTGCCGTCAGATTTTCATCGTTGGCACACAGCGGCGCCCTGCTGTCAAATTCTCCGTACAGACCGTCGTCGCTATAGTTCAGGATACCCAGATTCAGCGTCAGCGCACCGGATTCCTCATCCGCCATCTTTACCCCCATGGCCTCTCCGCAGGTATCTCCGTGGGGAAACAGCTCTCCTAAGGCCAGCAGGCTTGTTTTCGCTTCACTCTGTGCCAGCGGCAGCAGGCGCAGCAGGTACAGCAGTGCGGTAATCCCGTTATTTCCCGCCTCCGGCGTGGAGGCATGGGCAGCGGTGCCCTTCACTGTCACCTTTAAACGGCCCTCCTCCTCCATCACCAGGAACGCTGCCTTTGTCTCCCGCTCTGCCTGGGAGCAGAAGCCCTTCAGCGTTTCCGCGTCCAGCCCTTCCAGAACCATGTCCGCATCAGCGGGAACCACATTCACCTTCGATCCTGCGTGCAGGGAAAGGACTCTTGGCAGGCTTTCGCAGGGCTGGAATTTTGCCGTAAACTTTTTGGCAAGTCTCGCCTTTTCCAGGTTAATGACCGGAAAGTCCGCATCCGGTGTAAAGCTGAAGGGCGCTTCCTTCTCAATGCTGTAATAGTGCTCCAGATCAGAGGAACCGCACTCCTCATCGGAGCCAAAAATCAGCCGCACACTCTTTTTCAGCGGAAGGCCCAGCTCCCTGATCGCCCGCAGTGCGTAGAGCGCCGCAATGGCCGGTCCCTTATCGTCGGCGGTGCCTCTTCCGTAAATCTTTCCATCCTGAATCAGCGGCTCAAAGGGCTGGGTCACCGTCCAGTCCCTGGTCACAGGAACCACATCCAGATGGGCCAGGATATCCAGCTCCTTCTCCCCGGGGCCGAAATCTCCTGTCACCACATAATTGTCATAATTTTTCGTTTTTAATCCATAGGCATCCATCAGCTCCTGCGCCTTCGCCAGCACTCTGGCCGGCTCCTCGCCAAAGGGCATCCCAGGCTTTCCTTCTCCCCGCTGGCTGTTGATCTTCACCAGGGAAATCAGATCCTGCAGCATCTCCTCCTTTTTGCCGTCAATATAGGCGTCAATCTGTTCTCTATACATATTATTAAATTCCTCCTCAAACCATACTTTAAAAAGCGGCCTCCAAAGGCTGCCTCCTCATTAAAAATTATACATGTTTTTTCCGGTTTGACAAGGTATAAAACGGGAGACAACAAAATTTTCGTCAAAGCAGGATTCCTCCTCAGGCCAGTTCCTCCTGCAGCTTTCCGGTAATCCGGGCCAGCGTGGCATTGGTGGCCTCCGCCCAGGAATATTCCTTCATATATTCTCCGTGATACTTTTTCATGGCCTCTTCATCTCCATTCAAGATCTGGTAATAATCACAGTCCACATATCTAAGATCAATGGCACGCACTCCGTTTTCCTCAATCAGGATATGCTCGATCTTCTCCTGCTCCAACAATTCCCGCAGCCGTTTTGCCGTCATACGCATCAGCGATTTTACACTGTTATCCAATGGCCTCTCCTCCCACAGGTAATTGATCGCCTGCTCGCTGGTCACCGAGCTTCCGGCGAAATCCACCAGCAGCGCTAACAGCTCCTTTACCCGCTTCTTGCTGATGGGAATCAGATGGCCATTCACATACAGTTCGAATCTGGGTATCGTCTGAAAGTAGACCCGCGGCCGCTCTTCCATATGAAATTTCCTTTTAATCTGACGGATCTGGCATTCCAGCGCTTCCTTTCCATAGGATTGCAGCAGATATCCGTCCGCGGCGACCTCAAAGGCCTGCAGCGCGTAGGCCGGATGCGCCGATATAAAAACAATATGCAGATCCTTGTTCATTTCCAGTATCCGCTTTGCCAGAGAAATTCCATCCATATCCGGCATTTCCATTCCCATAAATGCGAGATCAACCTGATTTTTACGGATATACTCCAACGCGTCGCTACTCCGGCTAAAACAGCTCGTCTTTTCAATCCCGGAAATTTCCGCAGCAATCCTTTTAAATTTTTCAACCATCTTCGCGTCACTCTCCACATAAATCAGATTCATAATAGTTCCCCCTTTAAATCCTATTCCTGCTTTTTGATAGATTAATATATTAATGAGTCATTAATATATTAATCTATCAACTATTATATATCAAAATTCCCTGTTCGAAAACCTGTTTTCCTTCAAAATTCATCGCAAAAAAAGGAAAGGTATAATTTTTGCCATACCGCGCATACTGACAGGGAAACACAAGGACAGGCACAAGGAGGTAAACTATGGGAACATTATCTGAAAAAGAGCTTTCCATGATCAATGACGCGCTGAGCGAGGAGGAGCTTCTGGTGAAAAAATACCAGCTTCTTGCTTCCCAGACACAGGATCAGGAAATCAGCAGCAAATTCGAACAGGTGGCACAAAGACACCAGAAACATTTCAACGATATTTTCGCGCTTTTAGGTTAGGAGGTTTTCACATGAATACACCATATACGGAAAAAGAAATCCTGGGAGATGCCCTCGCTACCGCCAAATTTTCTACCGACAACTACAACACCTTCTCCAATGAGTGCGCCCACGAAAATGTGCGCAGCACGATGATGCGCATCCTCAACGATGAGCATGAGATTCAGAACGAGGTCTTTCACATGATGTCCTCCAAGGGCTTCTATCCCACTCCCTCCGCGGAGGAGAAGAAAATTACGGAGGCCCGGCAGAAATACCAGAGCTGTGTGAAATAGCGGCAGCGGCGATTTTTCTTTACTTTTAAAGCTTCACAGCATATGATAAAGCTATGCTGGCCGTTGGCTGCCAGTGCCCGCCGGGGCCGCCCGCAGGAAGGCCCCGGTTTTAAAAACTCAAACCTGAAATGGAGATTACATATATGAAATTACCCGGCTATTATTCCTCCGGCCAGTTTGCCAAAATGGCCGATGTTTCCATCCGGACCATTCGTTTTTATGATAAACAAAATATTTTGAAGCCTTCCTATGTCAATGAGAGTGGGGCCCGTTTTTACACGGATTCCGATCTGGCCAGGCTGCAGCAGATTCTTCTGCTGAAATACCTGGGCTTTTCCCTGGACGATATCCGGGAAATGACCATCGATGATTCCGACTACCACTTTCTGTTAAATTCCCTGAGGACACAGCTTAAGCTGGTGCAGGATAAAATCGAACAGATGCAGCTGGTGGAAAAGGCCATTGAGGATACCGCCACGGCTATTGAGCACCGCCACAATCTGGACTGGAGCCAAATGTTGAATCTGATTCACCTGACCAATATGGAAAAAAGCCTTACCAGCCAGTACAAAAACGCTGCTAACCTATCCGCGCGCATCCGTCTTCACAGCCTCTATTCCCAGAATCCCCAGGGGTGGTTTCCCTGGCTCTTCGCCCAGTGCCAGATTCGTCCTGGTATGCGGATTCTGGAGCTGGGCTGCGGCAGCGGTTCCCTTTGGACGGAAAACCGGACACTTCTCCCCCGGGATATCTCCATCTGCCTGACCGATATCTCTGAGGGAATGGTACGTGACGCCCGCCGGAATGTGGGAACAGAGGATAACCGTTTTACCTTCCGGATCCTGGACTGCCATCAGCTTCCCTTTGAAGCGGAGTGCTTCGACCTGGTGCTGGCGAATCATGTGCTGTTCTACTGTAATGACATTCCCGGGGTATGCCTGGAGGCAAAGCGGGTGCTGAAATCCGACGGTATGTTTCTTTGCAGCACCTACGGGAGCCATCATATGCAGGAGATCAACCGCCTGGTCCAGGAATTTGATTCCCATGTGGTCCTCTCCGCCGACAAACTGTATGAGCGCTTCGGCCTGGAGAATGGCCGGGAGATTCTGTCTGACTGCTTTCCTTCCGTTTCTCTGCTGCGATACCAGGATGCCCTGCTGGTGGACCGTCCGGAGCCGCTGATTGAATATATCCTCTCCTGCCATGGGAACCAGAATCAGTATCTTCTGGACCGCTATAAAGATTTCCGCTCCTTCGTGGAGAGAAAAACAGCAGATACCTTCTATATTACAAAGGAAGCGGGGGCATTCCTCTGCCGGAAGTAATGGAAACCGCCATTTTTGTGGAAATGTAACAAAATTTCAGAAAAAGGAAAAAAAGGCTTGAAGGTGACGTAAGGTCACCATGTATAGTACAAGCTATAGGAAGAAGAAAAGCTTCCCACCTTTTAACGACTTTACAGCAGAAGAAAAGGAGAAGAAAAGTATGAAGGGAATTATCTTGGCCGGCGGTTCCGGAACCCGTCTCTACCCACTTACCATGGTTACCTCAAAACAGCTTTTGCCGATCTATGATAAACCTATGATCTACTACCCCATGTCCGTGCTGATGAACGCGGGGATACGGGATATCCTGATTATTTCCACGCCCCAGGATACGCCCAGGTTCCAGGAGCTTTTAGGGGACGGCCATCAGTTTGGCGTACATTTATCCTACGCAGTACAGCCCAGTCCTGACGGCCTGGCCCAGGCCTTTCTTATCGGTGAAACATTTATCGGCAGCGACTGCGCCGCCATGATCCTGGGCGACAACATTTTCTCCGGGCAGGGCCTGAAAAAGCGGCTGAAAGCCGCTGTAAAAAATGCGGAGAAGGGTCTGGGAGCCACTGTATTCGGCTACTATGTGGACGACCCGGAGCGCTTTGGTATCGTAGAGTTCGATTCCGATGGAAAGGCTGTCTCCATCGAAGAAAAACCTGCCAAGCCCAAGAGCAATTACTGTGTCACCGGCCTGTATTTTTATGATAACCGCGTGGTGGAATACGCAAAAAGCCTGAAGCCCTCCGCCCGGGGCGAGCTGGAAATCACGGACCTGAACCGGATTTACCTGGAAAACGGGGAACTGAACGTGGAGCTCCTGGGCCAGGGCTTCACCTGGCTGGACACCGGTACCCATGAGAGCCTGGTGGAGGCCACCAATTTCGTCAAGACCATGGAAAGCCACCAGCACCGCAAGATCGCCTGTCTGGAGGAGATCGCCTACACCAACGGCTGGATTTCCAGGGAAGAGGTACTGAAGGTTTACGAGGTGCTGAAAAAGAACCAGTACGGCCAATATTTAAAGGATGTGCTGGATGGGAAATACCTGGATGTGATTCATAAACAGTAGGCGAAAAGACCGCGTCTTACCGGGCATGGACCGGACGGCGCAAACTCATTTTGAAAGAAGAACAGAAAGGAAGATTTTTATGAAAATTATTGTAACCGGCGGAGCCGGTTTTATCGGAAGCAACTTTATTTTTCACATGTTAAGCAAATATCCGGACTACCGCATCATCTGTCTGGACTGCCTGACCTACGCGGGAAATCTGTCCACTCTGGCCCCCGTTATGGACAATCCCAACTTCCGTTTTGTGAAGGAAAACATCACAGACCGGGAGGCGGTTTATAAGCTGTTTGAGGAGGAGCACCCGGATATGGTGGTGAACTTTGCCGCTGAGAGCCATGTGGACCGCTCCATCGAGAATCCGGAAGTATTCCTGGACACGAACATCAAGGGCACCGCTGTGCTTATGGATGCCTGCCGGAAGTACGGTATTGCGCGGTATCATCAGGTGTCCACCGATGAAGTGTACGGTGATCTGCCGCTGGACCGTCCGGATCTGCTCTTCACCGAGGAAACCCCCCTTCATACCAGCAGCCCCTACAGCTCCTCCAAAGCGGCCGCGGATCTGCTGGTACTAGCCTATTACCGGACCTATGGCCTGCCCGTCACCATCAGCCGCTGCTCCAACAACTACGGCCCCTACCATTTTCCGGAAAAGCTGATTCCGCTTATGATTGCCAATGCGCTGAATGACAAGCCCCTCCCCGTCTACGGAAAGGGAGAAAATGTGCGGGACTGGCTGTATGTGGAGGATCACTGCAAGGCCATTGATCTGATTATCCATAAGGGCCGCGTGGGAGAAGTGTACAACATTGGCGGCCACAATGAGATGAAAAATATAGATATCGTCAAGCTTATCTGCAAGGAGCTGGGCAAGCCGGAAAGCCTCATCACCTATGTGACTGACCGGAAAGGCCACGATATGCGCTACGCCATCGATCCCACCAAGATACACAGGGAGCTGGGCTGGCTGCCGGAGACGAAATTCGCGGACGGTATCAAAAAAACGATCCGCTGGTATCTGGACAATAAGGAATGGTGGGAAACCATCATCTCCGGTGAATATCAGAACTACTATGAGAAAATGTACGGCAACCGCTAAAAAATCTCTGGATTGGAAAGAAGGAACGGAAGTATGAAATTGTTAGTTACAGGTGTGGCCGGCCAGTTGGGCCATGATGTGATGAATGAGCTGGAAAAGAGGGGCCATACCGGTATCGGCAGCGACCTTGCCCCTGCCTACAGCGGCATTGACGACGGCACGCCCGTCACCCGTATGCCCTACGTCCCCATGGACATCACCAATAAGGATGCCGTGGAAAAAACCATTCAGGAGCTTCATCCCGATGCGGTGATTCACTGTGCCGCCTGGACAGCGGTGGATCTGGCGGAGGATGAGGATAAGGTGGAAAAGGTACGGGCCATCAATGCGGCCGGCGCCAGACATATCGCAGACAGCTGCAAAGCCATCGACGCCAAGATGCTCTACCTCTCCACCGATTATGTGTTTGACGGCCAGGGAACAGCGCCCTGGGAACCGGACTGCAGGGATTACCGGCCCCTGAACGTATACGGACAGACGAAGCTGGAGGGGGAACTGGCGGTCAGCTCTGCGCTGGAAAAATATTTCATCGTAAGGATCGCCTGGGTTTTCGGCAAAAACGGAAAGAATTTTATCAAAACCATGCTGAACGCAGCCAAAACCCACGATATGCTCCGGGTGGTGAAGGATCAGATCGGCACCCCAACCTACACCTACGACCTGGCCCGGCTTCTGATGGACATGGTGGAGACAGAAAAATACGGCTACTACCACGCTACCAATGCCGAACTGGAGGAGACAGAAAGCGGATTTACTTCGGAGGGCTGCAAAACCGGATATATCAGCTGGTACGATTTCACAAAGGAAATCTTCCGCCAGGCCGCGGCTATGGGGCACCAAAAATATCTGCCGGAAAACACCGCCGTGATTCCTGTGACTACGGAGGAATACGGAATCTCCAGGGCTGCCCGGCCCTTCAACAGCCGCCTTGATAAAAGCAAGCTGGAAGCAAACGGCTTTGCGCCCCTTCCGGACTGGCAGGATGCCCTGCATCGCTATCTGCAGGAAATCGAATTTTAATTTCAGCGCATTTTCCCCATGGAATACCATTGCAGGACGGCTGCAGGGGGGAAATGTGTTTCGTACATAAAAAAGGAGTGTCAGAAATGGGACAGATAAAAGTAACCAAATGTCCGATTGAAGGACTTTACATTATTGAACCGATGGTTCACGGAGACGCCAGAGGATATTTTATGGAAACCTACAACCAGCAGGATATGGAGGAGGCCGGTCTGACGATGCGGTTTGTACAGGATAACCAGTCCTGCTCTGCCAAAGGTGTGCTGCGCGGGCTTCATTTCCAGAAAAAATACCCCCAGGGAAAGCTGGTACGCGCCGTAAAGGGCCGCGTCTTTGACGTGGCGGTGGATCTGCGCAGCGGCAGCGCCACCTACGGCCAGTGGTATGGCGTAGAATTGTCTGAGGAAAATAAAAAACAGTTTTACATTTCCGAAGGCTTTGCCCACGGCTTCCTGGTACTGAGCGATATCGCCGAGTTCTGCTATAAGTGCACGGACTTCTACCATCCCGGCGATGAGGGCGGCCTGGCCTGGAATGACCCTGCCATCGGTATCCAGTGGCCGGAGCTGACCGGAGAATATAAGGGAACTCCCTCCGCCAAAGGATATGCGCTGGCGGACGGAACCCCCTTAAATATCAGTGATAAGGACCAGAAATGGGCGGTTCTAAAGGACACCTTTCATTTTTAATCCATCAGAAACGGAAGCGGCTGTCAGAAAGGGAGCCGCTTCCGTTTTTATCTTATTCCACGGTTACACTCTTCGCCAGATTCCGCGGCTTATCCACGTCCAGACCCTTCGCTACGCTGACATAATATCCCATCAGCTGCAGCGGTATCACCGCCAGGCTGGTGGCGAAATGGGGATCCGTCTTTGGCACATATACGGTGAAATCCACCGTGTCCTCAATACTATAGTTGCCGTAGCTGGTCAGTCCCATCAGATAGCCGCCCCGGCTCTTTACCTCCACCATATTGCTCAGTGTTTTTTCGTAGAGATCCTTCTGGGTCATCACGCCGATCACCAGCGTTCCGTCCTCAATCAGGCTGATGGTGCCGTGCTTCAGTTCTCCGGCGGCATAAGCCTCCGAGTGGACATAGCTGATCTCCTTCATTTTCAGGCTTCCCTCCATGCTGATGGCGTAATCCAGCCCCCGTCCAATAAAGAAAATATCCCTGGCACTGGCGAATTTGCTGGCAAACCACTGCAGCCGCTCCTTATCCGCAAGGATGCGCTCCATCTTTTCCGGAAGCAGCCCCAGCTCCTTTAGCATCTCTGCGTATTTTTCCTCTGTGATGCAGCCCCGCACCCTGGCAGTCTCCATGGCCAGCAGATAGCAGCTGATAAGCTGGGTGCTGTAGGCCTTGGTGGTGGCCACCGCGATCTCCGGCCCCGCCAGGGTATACATCACATGATTCGCCTCCCTGGCAATGCTGGAGCCCACCACATTGATAATCCCCAGCGTCTTAATTCCCCGCTCGTTGGTGAGGCGCAGCGCCGCCAGGCTGTCCGCCGTCTCCCCGGACTGGGAAATCACAATCACAAGGGAATCCTTCTCCAGCTTCGGATTCCGGTAACGGTACTCAGAAGCCAGATCAATCTCCACCGGAATATCCGTCAGATCCTCAATCACATATTTCGCCGCCAGGCATACATGGTAGGCGGAGCCGCAGGCCACGAAATAAATCCGGCGAACTGCCGTCAGATCCTCCTCTGTGAGACCTGTCTCGCTCAGATCAATCCGTCCGTCCTTCACATAGGCGTTGATGGTGTCCAGAACCGCTTTTGGCTGCTCATGGATCTCCTTCATCATAAAATGCTCAAAGCCGCCCTTTTCCGCCGCCTGGGCGTCCCACTTGATCTGCGTCTTTTCCTTCGTGATCTCCTCCCGGTCAATATTGTAGAAGGTCACAGAATCCTGGGTCAACTGTGCGATCTCCAGATTCCCGATATAATACACATCTCTGGTGTAGGTAAGAATCGCCGGCACATCAGAGGCAATGAAGGAGCCCTTCTCACTCTGTCCGACGATCAGCGGGCTGTCCTTTCTGGCTGCATAGATCACACCCGGACGGTCCTGAAACATAATACCCAGGGCATAGGAGCCGCGTACCCGGAGCATGGTACGGGAAATGCTCTCCACCGGATTATGATTGGTTTTCTCATAGTAATAGTCGATCAGCTTTGTCACAATCTCCGTGTCTGTCTGGGAATAGAAGCGAAATCCCTCCCTGGCCAGCTTTTCCTTAATCTCCTGATAATTCTCAATAATTCCATTGTGCACCGCCACCACCAGACGGTCGTCGCTGCAGTGGGGATGGGCGTTGGTCTCCGACGGCTCTCCGTGGGTAGCCCAGCGGGTGTGCCCAATACCGCAGCAGCCCGGCATTGCTTTGCCGTCGTCCGTCTTCTCCGCCAGGATTTTCAGCCGTCCTTTCGCCTTTACTATATCTATCTTTCCCGTGTAGTCATTCAAAATCGCCATACCGGCGGAATCATATCCTCTGTATTCCAGCTTGGAAAGTCCGTCAAGTAAAATCGGGGCGCACTGCTGTGTGCCGATAAATCCAACAATACCGCACATAACATTTCTCCTTTTCCTAATTTAATACCTGCCATTTCAGTCTTGCTGAACCGTAAAAACTTGCCTAAGTATACCACTGATTATAAAAAATAACAACTGCAACTTTACTCTGCCGGAAAAAATCCGGCCAATCGCGCTACTGTTTGGTTGTCAATATTCTTCGTGTTTGGTTAATTACCCGGACGCAGGAAGAGGAGGGTGCACAGGGCCACAAGCAGCTGGAAAATAACTCCGGATGTATATGGCCATGGGGCCCCGACTCATCCTGCGTCCTGCTAATTAACAAAACACGAAAAACATTGGTACCCGAACCGCTTATTCGGATTTCATTCCATGCTCCGCAAAAAAGGCCTCAATATTTTCCCGGGCTGTCTGGACACTGCCCTGGGCAAAAAATGGTTTGCCGCCGCCCCGTCCATTCAGCGCATTGTTCATCTCCCTGATGAACGCCCTTAAATCGCCGTCCATCTCACCCACAGCGTACTTGTATCCGTTTTCCTCATCTCCGGAAAAAACGGCGCACCGGCCTTCACACTCCTCCATTACAGCCGCCGCAAGACGGCGGACACTGTCGGCTGTCAGTCCCTCCTCGAACAGCAGCACAGCTCCTGCTCCCTTCAGGCTCTCCGCCCTTTGATGAAACAGTTCTTTTTCCATTCCCAACAGCCGGAAGCTGCTATTCTTCTCTGCCTCCTTTAAACGCGATACCGCTGCTGCCGTTTCCCCCGGCTTGGCGGAAAGCGCCACAGATATCTGATGATTCTGCTCACAGATATGATTCACATATTCCAGTGCTCTTCTGCCGCAGAGCATTTCCATCCGGATACCGCCTTTAAATTTCTGCAGAGAAATCAATTTAATCAGCCCGATCTCTCCGGTATGGCTTACATGGGTGCCGCAGCAGGCGCAGGTATCAGCGCCGGGGAAGGTCACAATGCGCACCTGTCCGTGCAGCTCTTTTTTACTCCGGTACTCCAGCTTCCGGACTTCCTCCTCTGTGTACACCCGGATCTCCACCGGCCGGTCCTCCCAGACAAGCTCATTGGCCCGGCGCTCAAACTGCCGCATATCCTCCACCGAAAATTCCCCGTCCAAGTCAATGGTGAGCACATCACTCCCCATATGAAACCCAACATTGGCGTAGCCGAAGCGTTCATGAATCAGGCCGCTGACAATATGCTCCCCTGAATGATTCTGCATCAGATCAAAGCGGTAATCCCAATCGATACATCCCGTCACCTCTGTCCCCGGTTCCAGGTAGGCCTCCGTGTAGTGCTGCACCTCCCCATCTCTCTCATGCGTATCCAAAACCCGGATTTTCTTTTCATCTGCTGTTTTATCCGCCTGTTTCTCTGCATCCAATGCACCATCCGCCCCGGAATTATTCGTCATCAGATATCCTCTGTCTCCCGGCTGGCCTCCGCCCTCCGGATAGAAGGCGGTGTGGTCCAGAAGCACCTCGTAACCGCCCTTCCGCTCCCGGCAGTCTGTCACCACCGCAGAAAACTCTTTACAGTATACGTCCGAATAATATAATTTCTCCGTCATGTTTCCCTCTTCCTCCGTATCAATAAACTGACGCTATCTTACCGCTTTTTTCCCTTTTCCGCAAGCAGAAGCTGATGATCCGTTCCTGTTCAGGTGAATGTAAATGTCACATTCGGCGTGATTTTGTAAAGCTTGCCAGAAAACAGCAGGAAAAGACGGGGC
>CAMNQN010000091.1 GCA_946549155.1 uncultured Lachnospiraceae bacterium
TATTTTCCAGATGCTTGTGGCCCTGCGCGCCCGCCTCTTCCTGCGTCCGGGTAGTTAACAAAACACGAATAGAATAACCGGAATATCTACAGGGCGGGGTTTTAATTTGGGTCTGGATAAAATTCGGGGGCTGCGCTATAATAAAAAATTATGAGAAAATGGCGGGAGCTTTTTATCATAAGAAGAAAGGGGAAACGGGCATGTATCTGATTTTATTGGGTATCTGGATCATTTTGAATGGGAAATTTACGCTGGAAATTCTGGCTTTCGGGCTGGCAGTCTGCGCCTTTTTGTATCTGTTTATCTGTAAATTTACAGATTACAGTGTGAAGAGGGACTGGCAGCTTATCAAACGGCTGCCGGAGATTATGAAGTATATGTATCTTTTGGTGAAAGAAATTATTAAGGCAAATCTGGCGGTGATTCATCTGATCTTGTCCGGGCGGGAGGAAATCCAGCCGGTTCTGGTTAATTTTAAGACAGATTTAAAAACGGATATAGCCAGGGCCTTTCTGGCCAACGCTATTACGCTGACTCCGGGTACCATCACGGTTTCTCTCAGCGGGGATGACTACGTGGTGCACTGCCTGGATCAGGAGCTGGCTTATGGCATGGACAATACGGTGTTTGTCCTGCAGTTGGCGGAGCTGGAAAAGGACGGAAGGGGGAAGCGGTTATGAGCAGCGGAATACTTTCTTTGGTGACGGCGTATCATATTGTGCTGGAGGGCGCGCTGCTGGTTTTGGCGGTGATGCTGATTCTGTGTTTGGTGCGGGCGATTCAGGGACCCGAGATCGCAGACCGGCTGGTGGCAGTGAATATGATGGGTACTATGGTGATGGTGATGATCGCTATTTTGTCCGTGCTGATGCAGGAGGGCTATCTGGTGGACATCTGCCTGATTTATGCCATGATTAGTTTCCTGGCGGTGATTATTCTGACGAAGGTTTATATGGGCGTTTATCTGGAAAAGAAGAAAAAGGAGGAAGAGGAACATGGCGGTTGTTGAGTGGGCCCGTTTTATCGCGGGAACGTTTTTTCTGCTGATTGGTTTGGGTATCTTTGTGGTGGAGATGATTGGCGTTTTCCGGTTTAAGTATGTGCTGAACCGGATGCACGCGGCGGCCATGGGGGATACGTTAGGAATCGGTTCCTCCCTGCTTGGCCTGATGCTGATGAGCGGGTTTCAGATGGTGACACTGAAGCTGTTTTTGATCATTGTATTTCTGTGGTTTTCCTCTCCAGTTTCGTCTCATTTAATTGCCAGACTGGAGGTTACCACCAGTGAAAAGCTGGAGAAGGAATGTCGGGCTGTATCCCTGAGGGAGCTGGAGGCAGCCCGGAAAAAGGAGCAGGAGGTGCAGCCGTGAGATTGTTTACTTACATATTGCTGGCTTTTTTGGTGATCTGTGCCGTATCGGTCAGTTTTTCTAAAAACCTGCTGAATTCGATTTTAATTTTTATGTCCTACAGCCTGGTTATGTCCATCATCTGGGTTATTCTGGAATCCCCGGATCTGGCCATCACAGAGGCGGCGGTGGGAGCCGGAGTGACCAGCGTGCTGTTTTTCGTCACGCTGAAAAAGATACATGCTATGGTGGACGCTCCGGAGGGAAAAGAAGAGGAAGCGGGAAAGGAGGATTCCCATGAGCCGGAAGAAAAGTGAAGAGGAGTACCGGAAGACGGCGGAATTTCATTTTAAACAGTGGCTGGAGGGGGAGCAGGATCCCCTGCTGGGTCAGGTGGAAATGAAGCCTCAGGTTTTGACGGAGGAGACAGAAGAGGAGAAAGCGCAGCGCATTCGGGAACGGGATGCCCAGCGGGAGCGGCTGTATGTCCGAAGCAGCAACCGGGGAGTGAAACGGTTTCAGTTTCTCTACCATGTCTGTACGCCGTTGTTCTGCTTTCTGATCATTGCTGTGCTTTTGCTGGCGGTATCCTATCTTCCTCCCGAGGGGGGGAGCGGGAATCCGGCCAGCAATGAGGTGGCGGAACGCTATCTGGAGCAGGGGCTGGAGGAGACGGGGGCGGTGAATGCCGTGTCCGGCATGATTTTGAATTACCGGGCCTTTGATACCTTTGGGGAGACGAATGTGCTTTATATCGCCACCTGCTGTGTCATGATTCTTCTGCTGATGGAGGGAGAGCAGGTGCGGAAAAAGATCGATCAGAATGACCGGGCCTTTGAACCTAAAAACGATGTGATTCTCCAGACGGTGGCGGGTATTCTGGTGCCTATCATCTTTTTGTTTGGGATATATGTGATGCTGAACGGCCATCTGGGGCCGGGGGGCGGTTTCGCGGGAGGTGCGGTGATGGGAGCCGGTCTGATTCTCTATGTCAGCGCCTATGGAACGAAAAAGACCCAGCGTTTTTTTAATGAAAAGGTTTATACGGCGATTAAGGTGGCGGCTTTGTGCATTTACGGGACATTGATGATTTATTTCTTTTATACAGGAGCCAATGGGCTGGACAATCATATTCCGCTGGGTGTCCCGGGGACGATTCTCAGCGCCGGCCTGATCCTTCCCATCAATGTACTGGTGGGTCTGGAGGTGGCCTGCACCATGTACGCTTTCTACGCGCTGTTTCGGAGAGGAGATATCTGATATGGGTGGCAATCTGCTGACAAACTACGGGGAGGCGGTGGCGATGATTCTTTTTGGCATCGGCTGCACCAACCTCCTGCTGCAAAAGAATTTGATTAAGAAGATTATCGGAATGAATATCATGGATACAGCGATCTATCTGTTCCTGGCGGAGAAGGGGTATATTGCCGGCCGGGCGGCCCCCATCATTGTGGACGGCATTCAGGAGGCGGAGCATTATATTAATCCGATTCCCAGCGGCCTGGTGCTCACCGGCATTGTGGTGTCCGTGTCGGTGACTGCGCTGATGCTCTCCCTGACCATTCGTTTGTACCAGCGGTATCATACGCTGGATCTGGATGAGATCTCCGTGATGATTAAGAAGGAGGGCAAATAAATGCTGGATTTCGTTCAGAATTTTCCCTGTTTTTCCATCGTTTCCTGTATGTTTGCGGGGATTATCAGCTCCGCACTGAAGGGGAAGGGGGCAAAAATCCTGAATCTTGGCGTATTGCTGGCGGTGACGGTGATGTCTGCCCTGACGCTGGGGTATGTGATGGATTTGGGGGAGAGTTATATTTATGTAATGGGCACCTTCTCCGCGCCCTGGGGCAATGAGCTGCGGGTGGGGGTGCTGGAGGCGGCCATGGCTCTGTTTTTCTGCGTTATTATGCTGCTGTCCCTGATGGGCGGCCAGCAGAAACTGCAAGAGGAAGTGGAGGAGGGAAAGCAGAAGCTGTATTACATTATGGTGGATCTGCTGATGAGCTCCCTGCTGGCGCTGATTTATACGAATGACATGTTCACCGCCTACGTGTTTGTGGAGATCAATACCATCTCCGCCTGCGGGCTGATTATGATCCGCCAGTGGGGCCGGACCATTGAGGCGGCTACCCGGTACATGATCATGAGTCTTTTAGGCTCCGGGCTGCTGTTAATGGGGCTGGTGTTTCTCTATGGCCTCACCGGGCATCTGCTGATGAGCAATATTCATCAGGGGGTGGTACATATTGTGGAACAGGGAGAATATCACATTCCGTTGATGGTGGCCATTGCCCTGATGTGCACAGGGCTGGCCATCAAGAGTGCGCTGTTTCCGTTTCACAGCTGGCTGCCGGACGCCTATGGCTATTCCACTGTGGCTTCCTCCGCCATTTTGTCCTCCCTGGTTTCCAAGGGGTACATTTTTCTGCTGATAAAAATTATATACCGGGTAATCGGTTTTGATGTGATTCAGCAGAGCAAAATTATCAATGTGCTGTTTGTATTCGGGCTGGCGGGAATGATTATGGGGTCCCTAAGTGCCATCAAGGAGAGCAATATCCGGCGGATGATTGCCTTTTCCTCTGTGGCACAGATCGGGTACATCTATATGGGAATTGGCCTGGGAACCGAGGCGGGTATGACGGCCAGTGTGTTTCATGTTTTGTCCCACGCAGTCACAAAATCCATGCTGTTTATCGCCGCCTCCGGCCTGCTGCAGGCCTCCGGGGACAGCACGGACTTTTTTGATCTGACGGGGGCGGGGTTTCGGAATAAAACGGCGGGGGCGGCATTTACGGTAGGTTCCCTTTCTATGGTGGGCTTTCCCATGTTCTGCGGCTTCACCTCGAAGCTGCTGTTTGCCCGGGCGGCGGTGGACGGGAGCTGGAAAATGCTGCCGGCGCTGATTGTACTGGCAGTCAGCACCCTGCTGAACGCGATTTACTTTATGAAAACAGTGATCCGGATTTACACGCCTCTGCGGGAGCCGGCACGGGAAAAGCGGTTCCGGAAAATCGGCATCGGAGAGCAGCCCATGAATTTTGTGGCGCTGATCTGTTTCATTTTACTGAATGTGGTGCTGGGGCTGGGGGCGGAGCCTTTGGTGGCCCTGCTGAATAATGGACTGAAAATGTTTGCGTAGGGAGGAAGAAAGATGGACGGATGGATTTTAATACCCATATTTTTGCCTGTGATTGCGGGGGCCGCTCTGCTGGCGTTCAGGCGCGGGACGGCAGGGAAGAACAGCGATACAGGAATGGAAGACGGAATGTCCGGCAAAGCGCAGCCAGAATCAGCCGGGGAATTGAAACGGCTGCACCTTCTGGTGGGAGCAGTGCTGTTTGTTTCCGCGCTGTTCGCCCTGGCGGCAGCCTGGAGCGGGGAAAGGCAGGTCACCCTGTTTTATCTGATGGCGGATATTCCCATTTATTTTCGGATTGATCAGGTGGGGGCGCTGTTTGTTACCTTCACCAGTATTGTATGGGTGGCGGTGGGCGTTTACTCCTTTGTTTATATGAAGCATGAGGGAAGAGAACGGCAGTTTTTTGGCTTTTACCTGCTGGTGTACGGGGTGCTGGTGGCGTTGGATTTTTCCGGAAATCTGGTGACGCTGTACATGTTCTACGAACTGATGTCCTTAACCTCCATGCCTTTGGTGCTGCACAACCGGTCCCGGGAGGCGGTGATGGCGGCGCTGAAATACCTGTTTTATTCCATGTGCGGCGCTTACTGTGGATTGTTTGGCATTTTCTTCCTATATAAATACTGCGATACCCTGACCTTTACAGCGGGAGGCACACTGAATTTGCTGCTGCTGGGGGAGAATGGGGGACTTTTGCTGGTGGCGGTGTTTATGATGATTTTGGGCTTTGGCGTGAAGGCAGGTATGCTGCCGATGCACGCCTGGCTGCCCACTGCCCATCCGGTGGCGCCTTCCCCGGCATCGGCGGTGCTGTCCGGCATTATAGTAAAAGCCGGCGTGCTGGCGGTGTTTCGGGTGATTTATTATGTGGTGGGACCGGAATTTATCCGGGGTACCTGGGTGCAGACCGCCTGGATGTCCCTGGCGCTGCTTACGGTATTTATGGGTTCTCTGTTGGCCTACCGGGAAAAGGTGTTTAAAAAACGGCTGGCTTATTCCACTGTGAGCCAGGCGTCCTATATTTTGTTTGGGCTTTCCCTGCTGTCTGAGGCGGGGGTTACCGGGGCACTGCTGCATTCGGTGTTCCATGCGTTTATCAAGAGTGCGCTGTTTCTTACGGCGGGCATCTTTATTTTTCAGTGCGGCAAAACCAGAGTGGAGGAGCTTCGCGGTATCGGAAAGCGGATGCCAAAGACCCTGTGGTGCTTTACCTTTGCGGCGCTGGCGCTGATCGGTATTCCGCCTGCCAGCGGCTTTATCAGCAAGTGGTATCTGGCCCAGGGTGCCCTGGAGGCCAATGTGGGCGTGTTCGGCTGGCTGGGGCCGGTGGTGCTGCTGATCTCCGCGCTTCTGACTGCGGGATATCTGCTGCCGGTGACGGTGCGGGGCTTTTTCCCGGGGAGCAGGGCGGAAACCTCGAAAGAGAAGGCGGAAAATGAGCTGGGAGCGCAGGCCGGGCAGGAAGACGCGGAGGCGGTGCGAGAGCATGGCGGAGAGCCCGCCCTGGGGATGCTGGTTCCGCTGGCGGTGATGGCGGCGCTGGCCGTGCTGCTGGGGTTGTTCCCGGGGGCGCTGATTGAATACGCGGCCCGGATCGCCGCGGCTGTACTGTAAGGGGGAGAGAAACATGAATGCAATTGTGATGGTATTTGTGGTGCTGTTTCCCATGGCGGCAGGGGTGCTGGTTCCGGTGCTTCCCTTTAAAAACAGAACCCGGATGATGATTTATATTGAGGGGGCGGTGCTGTTTAATTCCGTTCTTGTGTTTGCGATGCTGCTGCATCAGCCCCGGGAAGCCTTTGTGCTGCTGAAATTTACCGGAAATCTGAGTATGAGCTTCCGGCTGGACGGGCTGGGCACGGTGTTTGCGGCCATTGTCAGTGTGCTGTGGCCTCTGGCGACGCTGTATGCCTTTGAATATATGAAACAGGAGGGGCATGAGAAGATATTTTTCATGTTTTATACCATTACCTACGGGGTGACGCTGGGCATTGCGCTGGCGGAGGACCTGGTGACGATGTACTGCTTTTACGAGATGCTCAGCCTGGTGACGCTGCCGTTAATCATGCACACGCTGAGCCGGGAGGCGATTTTAGCCAGCCGGACCTATCTGTACTATTCGATGGGCGGTGCGGCCTTTGCCTTTATCGGTGTGATTTTCATATTGATTTATGGAACCACGGCGGATTTTGTGCCGGGAGGCGTTCTGGACACGGCGCGGGTTGGCAGTCCGGGACTGCTGCTCCTGGTATACCTGCTCTGCTTTCTGGGATTTAGCGTCAAGGCGGCCCTGTGGCCCTTTTCCTCCTGGCTGCCTAAGGCGGGGGTGGCTCCCACACCGGTGACAGCGCTGCTTCATGCGGTGGCAGTGGTGAAGGCGGGGGCGTTTACCACGATGCGGGTTACCTACTACAGCTTCGGGGCAGACTTTGTCCGGGGAACCTGGGTTCAGAGCGTCCTGCTGTGCCTGACGGTTTTCACCATTGTCTACGGCTGCAGCAGGGCATTGAAGGAGACGCATCTGAAACGGCGGCTGGCCTGGTCCACGGTCAGCAACCTGTCTTACATTCTGTTTGGGGTGGCGCTGATGACGCCGCTGGGACTGCTGGGGGCGCTGTGCCATATGGTTTTCCATGCGGTGATGAAGATTTGCGCCTTCTTCTGTGCCGGGGCAGTGATACACCAGACGGGAAAGAATTATATTTATGAGCTGGATGGAATAGGCTACCGGATGCCGAAGGTGTTCGCGGCCTTTACCGTTTCCGCCATGGCGCTGATGGGCGTGCCGGGGCTGTGCGGCTTTATCAGCAAATGGAAGCTGGTGCAGGCGGCGCTGGAGAGCGAAAATTCTCTGGCCTGCGTGGGGGTGGCGGCGCTGCTGATTTCCGCACTGCTGACGGCCATCTATATGCTGTCTGTCTCTGTGCGGGCCTTTTTCCCCGGCGGGAATTTTGACCCCGCAGGGTTGGAGGGGGGGAAAGACCCGAACTGGATGATGCTTTTGCCTCTTGCGGTGTTTGTGGCTGTAATGATTGGTTTCGGACTGCACGCTCAGCCCCTTGTGCGGGCGCTGGAGAGCGTGGCTGCCGGAGTGTAGGAAGGAGAGGATGAGATGAAAGAATCGTGGATTTTGGCATTTCTGGTGCTGTATCCCTTTGCGGGGGGCCTCCTTTGCTGGCTGTCGGGCAGAAAAAAGGAAACGGTTCGGGATTATCTGGCGGACTTTGTGACGGTCAGCGAGTTTCTGGTGATGGCGGCGCTGGCAGTGCGCTGGGGAAGCGCGGCAGTGCAGAGTGCAGCCGGGGCAGCAGTGCAGGATGCGGCCGGGGCAGCGGCCCGGAGCGCGGCGGGATTATCCGAAAGCTTTGCGGAATGTTTTATTCCTCGGATCTGTGGCTTCGGTCTGTATTTTACCCTGGACGGCTTCCGGCTGATTTACGGTACGGTGGCGGCCCTGATGTGGATGATGGCCACGATCCTGTCCCGGGAATACTTTGCTCATCACAGGAACCGGAATCGGTTCTACCTGTTTTTGCTGCTGACCTTTGGCGCCACCATGGGGGTGTTCCTGTCGGCAGATTTGTATACCACCTTTATTTTCTTTGAGATCATGTCCTTTACCTCCTACGTGTGGGTGGCCCAGGAGGAGGATGACGCCTCTTTGCGTGCGGCGGAAACCTATCTGGGGGTGGCGGTGATCGGCGGCCTGGTGATGCTGATGGGCATTTTCCTGGTGTATCATGAGCTGGGCACGCTGCAGATCGCGGATCTTCTGGAGGCGGCGAAGAACTGTGAAAATAAGGGGCTGCTCTATGCGGCGGGCGGCTGCCTGCTGTTTGGCTTCGGGGCCAAGGCGGGGGCGTTCCCGCTGCATATCTGGCTGCCCAAGGCCCATCCGGTGGCTCCGGCTCCGGCCTCCGCGCTGTTGTCCGGTATCCTGACCAAAACCGGTATTTACGGTATTCTGGTTATCAGCTGCAGCCTGTTTTTGCATGATGGGGCCTGGGGAAAACTGATTTTGGCCATCGGCGTGCTGACCATGTTCGGCGGCGCGGTGCTGGCGGTGTTTTCCATCAATTTGAAGCGGACGCTGGCCTGTTCTTCCATGTCCCAGATCGGATTTATTCTGGTGGGTGTGGGGATGCAGTGCCTGCTGGGGGAAGAAAACGCCCTGGCGGTACACGGGACGCTGCTGCATATGATCAATCACTCGCTGATCAAGCTGGTGCTTTTCCTGGCGGCGGGGGTGATTTTCATGAATACGCATGCGTTGGATTTAAATAAAATCAGAGGGTACGGAAGAAAAAAGCCTCTGCTGCATTTGATTTTTCTCATCGGTGCGCTGACCATTGCCGGGGTGCCGGGACTGGGCGGCTATGTCAGCAAGACGCTGCTGCATGAGAGCATTCTGGAGTATGGCGGCGGCTGGATCATAAAGGCTGTGGAGTATGTATTCCTGTTTAGCGGCGGGCTGACGGCGGCCTATATGACGAAGCTGTATGTGGCTGTTTTCGTGGAGAAAAATGAGGATCTATCCCTTCAGGAAGCCTATGATAGGAATACCCGGTATATGAATGGGGCCAGCACCTTTGCTCTGGCGGGAAGTGCGGTGCTTTTGCTGGTTTGGGGCCTGTTTCCCTACCGGATCATGGATCCTGTGGCCAGATTGGGACAGGGGCTGATGCACCTTGCGCAGCCGGGGGAGACGGTGGCTTATTTCAGCCTGAAAAATCTGTCCGGGGCGGCGGTTTCCCTGATCATCGGCGGGCTGGTGTACTGCCTGGTGATCCGCGGGCTGCTGATGCGGCGAAACGCGCCAAAGACACAGGCAGGAAAGACCCCCCTGGGAGGCGGCCGTTATATCGATGCCTGGCCTGCCTGGCTGGATCTGGAGGAGCAAATTTACCGCCCGCTGCTTTTAAAGGTGCTGCCTGCGCTTTGCGCGCTGCCCTTCCATGCTGCCGCCATGCTGCGGCCCATCTGGTTCCGGTATATTCCCTGGCTGGCCGGGGTATTTTGCCGGGGCCTGGATAGCCTGCTGGACAGTATCATTGTGGGGCTGAGGAAGACAGTCTACCGGGACAGCCGTCTGCCGCAGGAGCTGCGGGAGGGCAACGTGGTGACCCTGATGATCGGTACTCTCCTGAATGGATTCCAGCGGCTGGGAAATCATACCTGGAACCGGAAGCATCCGGGACAGAAGGATTATGTGCACCTGTGCGCGCTGAAATATGATGGTTTGCGGGAGAGCAACACCATTATCGGCCGGAGTCTTTCCTTCGGATTGCTGCTGGCGGTGGCGGGGCTGCTGCTGACGCTGATCTATTTGATTATAAGCACATGAAAAGGCGGCCAATGTGTTGAAAATGTTTATGTAAAAAGATATACTGTTAGAGGATAGAAAGAATGTGTTTCGATTTATCCGCAAAACAGGAAAGGCAGTTTGTCTTTCATCATCATAGAAAGTAAGGCAGGGAAAAACAATGGAAATGACAAAGAGACCCAGAAGACTGAGAGGCAAGGATACGCTGCGCCGGATGGTGCGGGAGACCAGAATGGACAAATCATCGTTGATTTATCCCATGTTTGTGGTGGAGGGAAAAGACATCCGGGAGGAAATCCCTTCCATGGAAGGACAATACCGTTACAGCATCGACCGTATGGATTATGAGCTGGAGCGTTTGCAGAAGGCGGGCGTAGACAAGGTGATGCTGTTTGGTATTCCGGCGGTGAAGGACGAGGTGGGCAGCGGCGCCTACGCGGAGAATGGAATCGTGCAGCGGGCGCTGCGGGAGGCCAGAGCCCAGTTCCCGGATTTATATCTGATTACAGATGTGTGCATGTGCGAGTACACCTCCCATGGACACTGCGGCGTGCTCTGCGATCATTATGTGGATAATGATAAAACGCTGGAGCTTCTGGCCAGGACGGCGCTGTCCCATGTGGAGGCCGGCGCGGATATGGTGGCTCCCTCCGATATGATGGATGGCCGGGTGGCGGCGATTCGGCAAATCCTGGACAAAAACGGGTATGTGGAGACTCCCATCATGTCCTACGCGGTGAAATACGCCTCCTCCTTCTACGGACCCTTCCGGGACGCGGCGGGCAGCGCTCCGGCCTTCGGCGACCGCAAGAGCTACCAGATGGATTACCACAACCGGAGAGAGGGTATCAAGGAAGCACTGCTGGATGTGGAAGAGGGCGCGGACATTATTATGGTAAAACCGGCCATGTCCTACCTGGACGTGGTGAGAGAGGTGGCAGACCGTATTTCTCTTCCGGTGGCGGCCTACAGCGTCAGCGGGGAGTATGCCATGGTGAAAGCCGCCGCGAAGATGGGCTGGATTGATGAGGAGAAAATTATCTGTGAGATGGCCGCGAGTGCATACCGGGCGGGGACAGACATTTATATTACTTATTTTGCAAAGGAACTGGCTGGATTTATGGATGAGGGGAGAATCGGATAATGACGAAATCAGAAGCACTTTATGAGCGGGCGGTAAAATGTATTCCCGGAGGTGTAAACAGCCCGGTGCGGGCCTTTGGTTCTGTGGGGGAGACCCCCAGGTTTATCGAGAAAGCCAATGGGGCCTGGATTTACGACGCGGATGGAAACGCTTATCTGGATTTTATCGGTTCCTGGGGCCCCATGATTCTGGGACATAATCATCCGGAGGTCCTGGAGAGCGTGATGGAGGCGGTCAAAGGCGGCTTAAGCTTTGGCGCAGCCACAGAGCGGGAGGTGCTCATGGCGGAGCTGATCTGCGATATGGTGCCCTCCATTGGAATGGTCCGTATGGTGAATTCCGGCACAGAGGCGGTGATGAGCGCTATCCGCACGGCCAGGGGCTTTACCGGGAGAAATAAAATCGTAAAATTCACCGGCTGCTACCACGGCCATACAGACGCCATGCTGGTGAAGGCCGGTTCCGGTGTGATGACCCAGGGGATTCCGGACAGCGCCGGCGTGCCGGCGGGATGTACCCAGGATACCTTATCTGCCGCCTATAATAACCTGAGCAGCGTGGAGGTACTGTTTGAGGAAAATAAAAATGAAATCGCCGCAGTGATCGTGGAGCCGGTGGCGGCCAATATGGGTGTGGTGCCTCCGGCCAAAGGCTTCCTGGAGGGACTGCGTAAGCTCTGTACCCGGGAGGGGGCACTGCTGATCTTTGACGAGGTGATCACCGGATTCCGGCTGGCCCCCGACGGAGCCCAGGGGTATTTCGGCATTCAGCCGGATCTGACGACTTTTGGAAAAATTATCGGCGGCGGTATGCCGGTGGGAGCCTACGGCGGCTCAAAGGAGATCATGTCCATGGTGGCGCCGGTGGGGCCGGTGTACCAGGCGGGAACGCTGAGCGGCAATCCGGTGGCCATGGCGGCGGGACTGGCGCAGCTTACGATGCTGAAGGAAAATCCCCGGATCTATCAGGAGCTGAATGCTATGGGCGACTGGTTCTATTCGGAGATTGAGACGATTTTAAGGGAAGCGGGCGCACCCTGGCAGGTGAACCATACCGGCTCTCTGGGCTGTGTGTTCTTTACGGAGCAGCCGGTGGTGGACTATGCCTCCGCAAAGACTTCAGATGTGGGAAAATACCGGGATTACTTTAAATATATGCTGCACCACGGGATTTATCTGGCGCCGTCGCAGTTTGAGGCGATGTTTTTATCGGCGGCCCACAAGAAAGAGGAACTGGAGGAGATGCTGGACGTACTGCGGGGATACATGCACCGATAAAGGCATATTCGTGCTTTGTTAATTAAGAGGACGCAGGAAGGGAAAGCGCGGAGCCGCCCCTGTCATCTGAAAAACTGCTTCG
>CAMNQN010000092.1 GCA_946549155.1 uncultured Lachnospiraceae bacterium
TTATTTTCCAGATGCTTGTGGCCCTGCGCGCCCGCCTCTTCCTGCGTCCTCTTAACTAACAAAACACGAATCTACTTTGCCACATATCGCAGCGAAGCAAAGCTGATGCGGTCCCCGGCCCGGATCTGCCTTTTTTCGTTGGGCCGCAGGCGCTCCCCGTTTACAAAGGTGCCATTCATGGAGTTTAAATCAGTCAGGAAATATCCGTCGGCCTGCCGTTCCAGCCGGGCGTGAATTCTGCTGATACAGTCCTGCTTCAGGAAGAGGTCCACCTGATCCTTCTTTTTTCCGATAACGGCCTTCTCCTTTTCCAATTCGAGGTCAGGATACTGAGAGCGCTGCAAACTGGCCAAACGAAGAACCGGCTCATACTCCGCTTCCGTCAGGCATCTGGTTTCCCCGCACTCCCCCTCCATTTCATCCTCCTGCCAGCGGCTGCCCTTATTTTTCATCCTATCCTTACCTCTCCAACGGCCATCGTTCTGTTTCCCAGGCTCATCCCATCCTCTGTCCCCGTCCGGTTCTCTGTCTTCGGTCCGCCGACGGTATTCCCTCCCTTCCCGGTCTTCTCTCCATCCGCCCTCCTTGCTTCCCGCTCCGGTTCTTCCTTCCCCGGCGCCTTTATCATAAATATCCTCCAGCAGTGCCTCCATCCACTGGTCCGCATCCTGCTCATCCTCCTCTTCCAGCCAGTATTTTTTCTTTTCCTGCTTTCTTCCCTGGATGACGCTGTATGTAATCCACAGTACCGCCAGAAACAAAAAAGCCAGTCCGCCGGTCTGTGTTAAATCCAGTCTGCCAAAATATACAATCGCCCCAAAAAGCAGCATAAGTATCAGGATAACCAGCAGACGCAGCAATACATCCCTCACACCGGACTTTTCCGCTTTTTTCTTTCCGTTTTTGATTTTTACCGCTTTACCTTTTACATTCTTACTTTCCGTATTTTTATTTTTCCTGCTCCTGTATTCTGCAGCCCCTCCGCCCTCTTCGTCCTCCTCAAAATCAAATGCTTCCAATTCCTCAAACGATGAAGCGGGAAGCCCTTCTTTTTCCGGCTCTTCTTCCTCCCTGCAGGCACTTTTCTCCTTCAGCAGCTCCTTCACACATTCCTGAAAGCTGAAGTTTTCCTGAGATACCCGCGCAAACAGTTCGTATCCTAAATCTACAGCCCGCCGGTCTCCATGATCCAGCTTTTTTAAAATAAACTCCGCCAGCGTCAAAAACGAATTTTTTTCCTTCCGCTCCAGAAGCGGTACACAGCATAGCTGTACCTGCCCGGTTCCCAGATTCATATAAATAAATTCCGGTTCAAAAAGAAAGTCCTCACTGCTTAGAAGAAATTGATGAGCGTGTTCTATTCCGTTTCTGATACCCGCCAGCAGCCGCTCAATATCCCGGCTTTTCATGCTGATTGTATCATAGAGCTGAACCAGCGGCTGCCTGGAAGTTATCTCATAATAGAGAAAAATTTTTCCGTCCATCTTCCGCAGCTGCAGCGGCAGCAATTCCGGAATATGATTCTGTTCCATCATCCGGATCGGATACTCTTTCCCGGTAATTTTTTCATTTTCCAAAATCATATAGTTGTGATTCAGATCTCTCCGATAGCTGACCTCCACCGTACCACTCCTTCGCATACCGCTTCCATCCATCTCATATTCCTGACTGCCTGGTTTTTCTGCCTTTCTGTAAGCTCCAACTCCTAATCCAGAAACTCCGCCACATATTCTAATCCCCGTACCTTTCGTATTTTTTCCGCCGGCCGCAATAGCTCCCGGCTCCAGCCTTTGAAAATCTTCCTTGTACTCCCCGCAAACAGCCTCATCACCAGACCTGGAAAATAGAATTCTCCGCTGCCGGAAACAGTCACCCGGTCTTTACCCGCACTCACAGAAACCGTGGCCTGCCTGGTGTCTGTAAAGCGGGAAGAAATCAGTGCTTTTTTTCTCTTTTCCAATTCCCCCGTCCGGTCCTTCTCCCAGGCCAGATTGCTTCCCATGGCTGCCAATTCACAGGCTATTCCCTGCATCACTCCATTATCATGGACATAAAAGGTACCATAAATCAGCGCTGTCAGCACCGGTATCATGATGGTCATAAGAAGGGCCGCCTCCACTGTAAAGCTTCCGGATACCGTAAGCTTTACGTTCTGCACTATTTTTATATTTGAGACTCTTTTCTGCAAATTTCTCCTGTGCCGGATTCCTTCCTGTGACCTTGTCGTTTTCGTTGATTTCCATCTCATCATACGTTCCCCTCCTTGTCGGATTTTTTCTTATCTCACAAGCAAACCATGCAGCCGTATGATCCATGACCCTGAGTTTTCTTTTCCAGATTATGATTGTATATAATCATACGCCTCTCACATCACCGCCATACATAACTGCGCCGCCAGAAGAAACGGGACAAACGGAAAGCTGTCCCCCCATTTTGCCTTCCAAAAAACCAACAGCAGCCCTGACCAGACCGCCGAAAAACACAATGCCAGCAGCAGGATCTGAAACACCTGCACAAAGCCCAGCGCTGCCCCGCAGGCAGCCACCGTCAGGCCATCCCCATACCCCACCGCCTGTCTGGTAGCCCAGGAAACGATCCATAATCCCGCCCCAAGAAAAATACCCGCCAAAAATCCGCCCAAATTACCGTCTCCCCGGATAAAATGCAGCGCCATCACCGTCACCATAAAAATCAGAGACAACGGCCACCAGATCTGCTTTTTCCGCAAATCCGTGACGGTGCACACTCCCAGAAAAATCCCAGTCAAAGCAGTAAACATAAATGCTCCCCTCCATGCAAACCCACTTAACAAAACCTTTTATCCACTTAACAGCATGTCACGTCAAAACTTATCCACAATATCCTAGGGAAATATACAGGCCACTCCTTACCACATTTCATCCGGCAGATCCACCGCCGCATTTCGAGCAGGGCCGCAGATGCTCTGCTTCCTCCAGAGACACCTGCTGCACCGTCCGTTTCAGGCCGCTGCACTCCAGAGAAGAATGATACCGGTTTCCTTCCGCCGTGATATACACTTGATTTCCCGCGTATTTTCCACATTTTTCGCAGCTATGATAGATTTCTCCACCGTTATTTCGCCGCGCACCCAGAGAATCCTTATCTACCAGCTGGATCGACAGCTTTATATGTGTACAGTGAGGATCTGTATGATACACGGTTCCATGCTCCGTCACATATACCGTCTGACCCTTTGTCTCCCCTTCTCCATTTTCCTCCGAAGCTCCTCCGGACCCCTTCCGCCCGGTCCATCCCCGGACACTGGCCCTCTGAAGGAAAAATATACCCGGCAGCGTGATGCCGCCCACCGGAGCCTTTACCTGGTAGGTCATAACTAGATGAATCATATCGTTATCCTCTAAAAAAGAAGACAACAGAAAATTGGTGTTCTTAACAGCGCTGTTACTTCCCGCTTTTTCCAAAACACTGCTTCTGGCATACGCCGCAGACAGCCCCACTGCCAGAACCTTATGCTTCTCCCCGTATTCCGAAGCATAGGCGGCCACCGCCATCTTTTCCCCTGTTTCACACAGCGCACTGCCATACCGCGCCGCCCCGTTCATCACATTTCCAAAATGAAGCACCGCCATCATAAGGATCACAAAAACAGGCAGAGCCACAGATGCCTCCACTGTCAGCCCGGCCCGCAGGCCAAACCCCCGGCGCTTATCTTTCATTTTTTCTTTCAGCGGGGCAAAAAAGAATGCTCTTCCTCCGTTTTCATTTTGTAACATGGGAGGAATATTCAGGAACTTACTTAAGGGAGAGAGTGTTTCCTTTCTTTCGAAAAATATGAAATTGATATGAGTATAGAGAAATGATACACATCGGAAGAGCATTCATTTTCACCCCGCTTTCTTTTCTGACTTTTACGCTTTAATAATCATAGGCAAAACCACTGTTTACCGTAACATTCCAGCTCTGTGTGCCTGTTTTTAAAAAGACCGCCGGCACCCTCATAAATACCGGAGCTATGGTCCACTCCGTGGTGCTTTTCATTCCCACAATACAGTTATTGACCTGAAAATCAGACAAACCCGGAGCGCTTTTCAAATTCAGCTCAAGCATGTCCAGCCCCCGCTTTTTCTGTATGGACACGAACTGAAGATTCAGCAGCATTCGAAGATATTCCCGATAGGATACTCCCTCCTGCCGTCCGCTCCCATCCTTCTCCAAAAGCTTTGCCAGTTCCCCCAGATGGTCCAGAGAAACCATCCAGGTCTCCGGCGTCTTGGACAGGGGAATTTTCCCGCCGTCCATCAGGGTCTTGACGTCCAGAAGGCTTTCGCCATAGGCCCATCCCAGCAGCAGTCCGTGCTTGAGCACCGCCGTCAGCGCCGGGATACCCGTCCAGCCGATCAGCAGCGCAGCCAGGCTGCCTGCCTGGGCGTTCATTTCCCCATCACCCACGCAGTACAGATAATTCATGCCCTCCCGTAAAAGAAGCAGCCTCTGCACAACTCCCTTCAGATTATCCTGATCTGATTTTTTCCCGCAAAGAATATATTCTATCTGATAGTCCAGCTTTCCGCCTGATTCCCTGCTCAGATAATTGGGAAACCGGTCCAGCAGATACTCCCGGAAGAGAAGATTGCTGACCAGTCCTCCATGGGGCTGTTCCAGCTTCATCTTTCCCTTTTTCCCGGAGCGTTTTGAAGCCAGTTCCCTGGAACCCACTTTTTTGGAGGAGAGGCTGGCAGAGCCGCAGACAATCGCAAGTATTTTCTTTTTCCGCAGCTTATTCATCATTTTCAGCGGATTCTCCGTCTTTCTCTCCTCCGGGGAATTTTCTGCCGGGGGAATCAGCACGTTCCCCTGTTCCATCTGGCCCTCCTGCTGCTTTCTCTGTTCCTCCAGTTCCTTTTTCTTCTCTGCCTCCTGCTGCTCCAGCTCTTTCATCTCCCGGTCCGAAGAATACTTCTCTTTTTCATACATTTCCTGTCCATTCTTCGCCGTCTGAGCATCCTGGTTGTACTGAAGCAGTTTTCCTACCGCGCCCGTCACCGCCGTAGCCTTCATATAGGAAACCGCCTGCTGGTAAAAGGCCGCTCCATTCTGGTCTGTCAAAAGCGCATACTCTGTAATCTTTCCGCTGTCCAGCCCAAGCTGCCAGGGGTCAAAGCAGAGTCCGGACAGCTTCTCCTGCTTGGGATTCGCATTGCAGATAAGATAGCTTTTCATCCTGTCATTTATCCGGTCTATGGAAAAGTCCCCGGTTCCAAGGGACCCATCCACCGCAAAAATTTCATAATCCTCCAGCAGCTTTTTCTCATATTCCCCAAAAACGGAATAATTCCCCATATCTGTGATATTAGCTGCCTGGGCCCGCGCGCCCTGTACCCTGACGGCTTCCACCGCAGTACAGATCAGAGAGAAAAACACAACGCTGACCAGGCTTAAAAAAACGGTGATGAACCCCTTTAAACATTTTTCTTCCATTTTCTGCCCCTTCTTATCCGCTTGTCCTGTATTTCCCGCGGTATTCCTTCCGGCTTATCTTTTCAGAGCATCCCCGCCGTCAAATACTGTTACTCTGACTGGTTATTTTCCCCAGGATATTGGTCACCACACTGGTAAGCTGCTTTTTAAATATAATTACCAGCGAGATCAGCACCACGATGATCAAAATGATTTCTACCGTAGTGGCTCCACTCTCATCCTTGAAAAATGATACTGCGTGATTCATAAAATTCCTCCTCTTCACTGTTATACCAGACTCCTTATCCTTACATGGCCAGAAATGCCGGAATGGTCAAAATCACCATCACGATTCCCAACATCAGCATCATGGGGAACAGGATTTTATTTCCCGCCTGCTCACCCAGCTTCCTGGCCAGGTTTTTTCGTTCCTCCATGGAGGAGACCGCCTCCTTTTCCAGCAAAGGCGCCAGCCCCCGGGAACCCTTTTTCAGATTTTGTTCCAGCATGGAGCCCAGCTTGATAAATCTGGGCAGCCCGCACCGTTTTCCGAAGTTCTCATAAGCTTTTCCCTCAAAGATTCCACTTTTCATCTCACGGCAGGTATAGAGCATCTCTTCATAGACATAATGAACGGTCTCTCCCTTTCCCTTCTGATATTCGGAGGCAATCCGCAGAAACGCTCCCCGGATGGTCAGCCCCGCGCCCAAAAGCATGGTCAGCTTCCACATCAGTTCCGGATAATCCAGATTCATCTGTATTTCCCGCTGTTTTGCCCGCTCCCGAAGCTTCTGATCCTTTCTGACATAAATGCAAAGAGGCAGAAGAACCGTCAAGCTCAAAAACAACGGGAGCAGCTTTTGGGACTGGTATCCCCAGATAACCGTCCGGCCCGCCACCTGCTGCGGCAGCTTCAGGGTACTCTCATGCGCTCCGGCCTGGTCCGCCTCCTTTACTTTCTCCTCCACGGATTTCCAAAGCTTCTCCCGCTCTGTCAGCACCGGAGGATACACACAGGCCGCCGTCTCATAAACCAGCTCTTTTCCCTGACAGGTAAGCGTGGCCTGAATCTCCGTCACAGAGCCTTCCGGATCCGGTTCCCCTGTAATGGAACCGTCGTCGCCGATCATTCCATAGGGAAAGGTCACCCAGCTTACCGCCACCGCCCCCTCCTCCAGAGACAGAGGGAAGTTCAGTTTTTCCCGCACCTCATCCAGGGAAGGGTTTTCGCCCCTGATGTCCTGTTCCAGGCTGTTTCTGGCCCGTTCCAGATATTCCTGCACCTGCCTGTCCGTATACTTTTGTTCCTGGACGGTTACACTTAAAAGCTCCGTCTCTCTTTCCCCCTCCAGGCGGGCCGTCAGCTCCTCCTGCCGGTCTCCCATACCTGCACCAGGCCGCTGCAGCCGATTATCCGCAATCCCCGTTCCCTTTCGGTCCACCGCGAAGAAAACCACCAGGGAAAGCACGGCTAAAATTGCCAGCGCCAGCAAAGTATCCGCAATTTTCTTCCCATAATAAGCCTTCACCGCCCGGGGATCGCCCGACGCCAGTGAAATTATTTCCCGGCATAGCTCCTGATTATTTTTCCCCGGCTTATGGAGTCCCAGTTTCCCGGCAAAAAGCATTCCCACTTTCAGGAAGGGGTTTCCCAGCTTCCGCTTTCTTTTGCCGCTGCGCCTCCCGTCTGTATTCTTCCTTTCTTTTCGCTGCTTTTTCACGTTTTCATCGGTCTCCCTCCTTTTTTCCTTCGGCCTGGAAACATCCCGCTGTTTTTCCAGATTCCGGAAACGTCCCGCTGTTTTTCCAGGCCCCGGAAGCATCCTGCCGCTTACACGCTTTCACATGATCATACCTGGATACCCATAATCTTCCTTCCCCAGAAATATGCCAGCAGATACCCCGCGAAGCAGACCGCCATCACCATCATGCCCACCCCGGTTTCGTACATAGGATCCAGGAAGCCCGGCGAGGTCAGCCTCACATACCCAAGAATGAGCAGCGGAATCGCGCTCATCATATCCTGCTCCATCCGTTTTCCAGCCAAGGAGGTATCAATCTCCTGCTTTGTCTCCTGCTTCTGCTGAATACAGGAAACCGTATTCCGTATGACCGCCATCAGGTCGCCTCCGGTCCGCTTGGCTATGCAGAACACCTCGCCAAAATTCCGGATATCCTCCACATGGCTTCTCTGTCCCAGGTCCATCAGAAGCGCCTCTATGGTCCGATTCAGACTGAGCTGATTCATAATATACTGAAATTCCCGGACAATAAATTCTTCCTGCCCATAAATTTTCTCCAGCTCCGAAACCGCCTCCCGGAAAGCATTCTCCACTGCGTATCCCGCCTGAAGGGAGGTACAGACCAACTGCATTCCCGTCAAAAACTGGCTCTGCATGCTCTGCGCCCGCCGCTTTCTTAAGATGTTCTTCCTATCCCTGAAAAATACGGCACACCCGGGAAGCAGAAGGAAGAACACCGGCAGAGAAGAAAAAAACAAACAGCTGATCACACCGTCCAGTCCCAAATACAAGCCCCCATACACGGCCCATTCCCTGGGGGAAAAATCATAGCTTCCATAATCCGGCAATCCATGCTCCTTCCTCCCCTCCTTTCCGGATGCAGCTTCTTTTCCCGGCTTTTTCATCATCCCGCCATCATACCTCACCTTCCTCTCCGATTATCTGCCGCTCACACCACGTTTCCTGCCTTCTCCAGCTTCCGTCGGTTTTGCAGTTCATTTCTCCTCACCAGGCTGCCCAAAATTCTCCCCTGCTCATCCTCACCCTGCTGCTGAAACTCAAACAGCGTACGGGTGACGATTTCCCCCGTCTGGATTTCATACCCAGTAATCTCCAGAATCTCCAGCACCTTCCGGCTTTTATCTCTCATACGCCCCAGATGTACCATCAGGTCAATGCCAGAGGCAATCTGGCGGCGAATCGCCGGAATCGGGATTTCTGTGCTCAAAAGCACCATGGTTTCCAGGCGGCTGAGCATATCCCGGGGACTGTTTCCATGTCCGGTGGACAGGGAGCCGTCGTGACCAGTATTCAGACTCTGCAGCATATCAATGGTCTCCTCACCGCGGACCTCTCCGACGATAATTCTGTCCGGCCGCATCCTCAAGCTGCATTTGATCAGATCCCGGATCGTAACCTCATTATCCCCCTCCTCATTGGCTTTCCTGGCCTCCAGGCGCACCAGATTCTGTGCCCCCTGAATCTGCAGCTCCGCATTGTCCTCAATGGTAATAATCCGCTCCTCCTTGGGAATATAATTGGAGAGCGCATTCAGAAAGGTGGTCTTGCCGGAACCGGTGCCGCCGCTGATAAAAATATTGTATCCGGCCTGCACCAGCTTCTCCAGAAATTCTGCCGCCTCCCTGGACACGGAGTTCCAACGGATCAGCTGCTCCATGGATATGGGATGATCGGGGAACCGGCGAATCGTGATTGCCGGACCGTTCAGGGCGATGGGAGCCATAACCACATTAACCCGGGCCCCGTTTTTTAATCGGGCATCCACAATGGAAACCGCCTCATTGGCCACCCGGTTGCATCCCGCCACAATCTGCTGCACGATATCCTCCAGCTTTTCCCGGGAGGGAAAGCTTTTTTCCCACCGGGTAATCCGCCCCTGCCGCTCAACAAAGATCCCATCTGTCCCATTCACCATAATCTCCGTCACTTCCGGGTCATCCACCAGCTCCTGGAGAATATCCAGTCTCCGCACCGAATTAAACAGCTCCATACGCAGCTCATTTCGTCTGGACAGCCGCACATAACGCTCCCCGCTGCCTTCCAGAATCAGCTCGTCTATGACCTGATAAATCTCCTCGTCCGACATCTCCCGGTACCGTTCCAGCCGGGCCATAAGCCGGTCCCGGTATTCCTGAACTTCCTTCTCATTCACATTATTTACACCTTCCTAACCTGTCTCATTTTCCTTCGCTCAGCAGCCGCCTGACAAAGCTCCCCATGCTGCCGTTCACCATCCGCTCCATGCCATCCTTCCCTCCGAAGTCCCCCCGAAGCTCTGGCAGATGCAGACGCTGAAGCTTCTCCAGCACATCCTGACAATCCAGCGCGTTCAGATTTTTCTCAAACTGCAAAAGCTTATTTTTCGACACCGTATCCTCCAGCACCGGCATATAAATTCTCCTGCATTGCCGCAAAATCTGATAGACCTCGTCCACCTGATAGCCCAAATCCAGAATCAGCACCTCATACTCCCCGCAGGCCCCGATCTCCCGCAAAAACCAGATCCACTCCTCACAGCGTACATCCCGCAGATCGCAGGAGGAAAACGCCGGCGGAATATAGTCCAGATTCTCAAAGCTCTGAATCATCCCGTTCAGCTTAAAAATAATATTCCCCTCCTTCTGCCGGGCGAAATAGATCAGATCAGAAAGGTCTGCCCGGTAAACCGTGGAAAAAATCCCCTCAAATCCATGGTAATCCTCCAGATTCACATACAGCACCCGCTTCTTCTCCGCCAAAATCTCCCCCAGCGTCAGTGCGAAGGCAGTCTTTCCCACCCGTCCCAGAGGCGAATAAACCCCCAGAATCTCCGTTTTCAGCGCCGCACCTGCAAACGCCATGGGCTGACGGCTGGGTACCGCCGCCGCATAATAATTCATCACCTCAGCGATCAGACTGTCCGATGACTGATACTTATAGACCTGAGGCTCTGTCAAGGCATGTTCCGGCAATTCCCCTTCTGAAAGGATCACAATCCGGTCAATATCCAGATTCTTCACCTCGTCACACATAGCCTGCGTGGAAATCAGCAGCAGATCAATATGATTCTTCTTCGCAAATTCCGAAAGGCTGACCAGGTTCGTGAATGCCTGAACATCGAAGGGCGTACTCTTCCTTTCATTCATGTACTCTGTGAGATTGCAGGCATAACTCTCCTCCAGGTCGCAGATCGCTAATATACTCTTCTTCATTTATCAATAAACACCCCCCAAAAACAGAACAGGCTGATAAAAACAGGTATGGAAAAATAAAGGCTCCCTTCCTCGTCCTTCGGCTGCATATAAGGACTCCACTGCCTTGTCTGTAAATACTGAAACACATAATCCCGGAAATAATGGATACGCTTGAAAAAAATACGTCTTTTGAACAGTAACGCGACAGCAATCGCGCCGCCGATCAGAAATGTGTAAATGATACACAGAAAACCTTGAAACGGTCCCAGAAATCCTCCGATGACAGAAAGCAGCTTAATATCCCCTGCTCCCATCATGCGGAAATAATAAAGAAAACCTAACACGGCCACGGGAAAAAGAACACCCGCGCCATAGGCGGCCAGCCCTGCCAGCCGAAAATGACGAACCTGATAAACCAGCCCCATCAGCAGTCCCACCACAATCAGTCCGTTGGGTATCCGCCGGTACCTGACATCGTAATAGACCGCTACGCCTACAAGATGCAGCAGAAATAGCATCTGTAACGTTCTTATAGCACCTCTTTTCTTTTATTTATGTTTGTATTATATCACATTTTGGTAGTTTGTAAACCCCTAAAATAAAAAAATTGTTATGGCCAGGTTTCTTCCGGCCATAACAAATAATTTCCTTTTCATTCTCCCTGCGGTTCCAATATCTCCCCCGGCAGATAATCTTCCTCCGCAGCCCCCGCCGACGCGCAAAGGATAGAGGAAGGCCCCTGGAAATGCAGGGGATTCCCCTCTATATCCGTCACCCGGCAGCCGCTCTCCATGGCAATCAGCGCTCCTGCGCAGTAATCCCACAGCCCCAGCCGCAGTTCAAAATAAATCCCCAGTTTCCCCCAAGCACAAAGGCTTAAATCCCAGGCGGCGGTTCCGAACCTGCGCAGGTCCGCTCCCCGCTTCAGATACTCTCCCGCAATAGCCAGCGATTTTTTACTCAGCTCCGGATAATAGGGCGAGGTGCCGAATTCCACAAGGCTTCTGCTCAAGGGCTCCCTACTGCAATGAATCTGCTCTCCGTTTAAGCAGGCGCCCCGGCCGCGGACAGCGGAAAACAGCAGCTCCCGGTAGGGATTGTACACCACTCCTATCCAGGGCTCTCCCTCCCGCAGAAGACCAATGGAAATCACCGACAAATCCAATCCTTGCATAAAATTCATCGTTCCGTCAATGGGATCCACCACAAAGGCATAACCCTCCCGGTATTCCGGACGGAATTGCTCTGCTCCATCCTCCTCCCCCACAAAATTGGCCTCCGGCAAAATCCGGTGCAGTTCTTCGAAAATAAACGCCTGCACCCGTTTATCATACTCCGTGACAAAATTTGCGTGGCCGCTTTTCACTGTGGTGTGATTCTCAATCTCCCGCGCCGACAAAATAATTTTCCCTGCATCCCTGGCAACCTGCCCAATCGCCTCCGTTAACTGCAGCTCTTCGTCCCTGTTTCCCTGGCAATCCGCCTCTCTTTTCATTACTCTTCCCTCACTTGCGGGCTTTCAGCCCTTTCTTTTCCTATCAGTTATCAGCCCAAACTAATGTACCATTAATCTGGCTTTTTAATTAACCTTATAAAATGTCCCCGTCCGACTATAAACATTATATGGAGGATGAAATTATTTAATGACTGCTCACAGGAAGCCTCCCGTCCGGGCAGTTACTGTGAAAACAGCGCGATCCGCAGATAGAAACTCTGGTCCTTCCTGCTCCAATAAATTATATCCATTCATCTGCTTGTACATCATATCTATGTAATATGCTGCCATTACCTAACCCGGATAAACCGGAAAAGTTTTGCATTTCTTCCACATTTTGAGTACA
>CAMNQN010000093.1 GCA_946549155.1 uncultured Lachnospiraceae bacterium
TTTGGGCCTGTCTGCATCTTAGTTTTTCTTGGTATCCGGAGATGTTTTCCAGATGTATATGGTCATGGGGCCCCGACTCATCCTGCGTCCTCTTCTCTAACAAAACCCCAAATTTCCTACTCAGTCTCCCCGTAGTAGACCAGCTTCATCAACCGCTCCATATCCTCCTCCGTCGGAGAGACCGGATTGTGGGGCGTACAGCGATCATGAAAAGCGTGTATCAGCATTCCCGGTATCTCTTTCTCAAATATCTCATCCGCATTTACAATCTCCCTCATAGCAGATGGAATATTTACTGTTTTCCGGAGCTCTAAAATAGCTTCCTTCAAATCCGGAAAGCCGCACAGCGCCTCCAAACGCTGATATTTCCTGTCGGCTGTCTCACATACCTTATTGTAATTCAACACATAAGGAAGCGTCACCGCATTGGCCAATCCGTGAGGCACATGGAAAAATCCCCCGAAAGCGTGGGCGATCGTGTGCACAATTCCCAGCCCCGCCGAGGCAAAGGCCATTCCGGCAATGCAGGAAGCATTCTGCATCCTTTCGCGATACTCCAGATTGTCCGGCTCCGCATAGGCCAGGGGCAGATACCGGAAAATCATCTGAACCGCTTTCTCTGCCAGCGCATCCGTAAAATCCGTAGCCTCCCGGGACACATATGCCTCAATGGCATGAGTGAGTGCATCCATACCGGTATTCGCTGTCAGGCTGCCGTTCATGCTGCTGGTCAGGGCCGGTGAAAGTAATGCCACATCCGGAATTAAACGCATATCTGCAAAGGAAAATTTTCTGTTTTTTGCACTGTCTGAGAGCACCACCGAAGCAGTCGTTTCGCTTCCTGTTCCGCTGGTGGTGGGAATACACATAAGATGCGCTTTCATTCTCAGATTTTTAATAATCCCCGGGGTTCTCAGCTGATCCATTTCTATCCCCTTCAGCTGCGGATTTTCATAAAAAACCCAGATACCCTTGGCCGCATCCAGGGCAGACCCTCCGCCCAGTCCGATAATCCAATCCGGCTGAAACTCCCTTGCAAGCTCCGCGCCTTTCAGGATACTGGAAAATTCAGGATTCGGCTCAACCGCATCAAAGCAGCAGTGCTTTGCCCCTGTTTTTTCCAGGCGATTGGTAATCTGAGCCAGCTGACCGCTTTGCTCCGCGTAAGGACCGCTGGTTACAATCATTGCAGCCTTACAGCTTATGTTCTCAATATAATCCAAAGAAGCCTGCCCCGCGACAATGGCGTCCCCGCCGAATTTTATTACCTCCATTAGAACTTCCTCCCCTTATCCTCTGATACTACCAGGCATTATTCACCTTTTCCGCAAATCCGAACTCATCTTTAAATGAAATTTCCGTTCCGTCATCCAATACCGCCTTGCCGGTAAACAGGCCGAATACCTGATGCTGGCCGCTGGCATAATCCCCCACCGAAAGCCCGGACTGCCGATCCATAACCGGCACAAAATCCATATCCAAACGTCCGTCATTGGTCACAAATTTCCAGTTTTTCATATAATTCTCATCCGGGAGAACCAGCTTTAAATCTCCGATCACATCCCCCGGTATCTGAAACGTTAACTGATCAATCTTATGGGCCCGGCCATCATAAAAAATAATATTCTCCGTAGCGTTGGAGGTATCTCCAAAGCCATGTCCAATGTTGAATCCAAAGGGTTTGCCATTAATGGTGGTGCTCAAGGAGCCCCAATACCACTCGTTCACATGCTCCCAAATCCCCCGGCCCCAATCGTTGGTTCCCACAGAATTTTCTCTGGTGAACGCATAGCGTTTTCCCTTATACTCCATAGTCCCTTCTGTAATCATATTGTTGATCTTATAATTGTAATAAAACAGCTCAGGATCAGACTTATAGGGGATAACCATAACCGTCTTATCTGTATCCGGAATTGTTACCATGATATCCGCCTTAAAATCATCTCCCGGAGTCAGATTCTTGAAATCAATTACGATATGGCAGGTGTTGCCCTTTTTCTCGTAAATGCCGAAAGCACGCTCTGTTTTGTAACAGGTGGTTGACCATACGTCTCTCGGCATAAAGGTTCCTTTTGCTCCCCGCTCCATCAAAAGATCTGATTCACAGACATATGTCTTGTTCACATAATCCATAAAATGAACTGACAGCCGGGAGCAGGAACCCACATTCGCTATTGACAGCCCCAGGCCGTAATCTCTGTTCAAAATCAGGAAATATTCCCACTCTTTAATCTCTGTCTCCGGAGCCTGAATCGCATCACGATTGTATTCCAGCAGATATTCTCTTGCCCAGCCCGGTTCCATCACATGACCATTTTCATCCAGAAGAGGATGCCGTTTTACTATTTCATGCTGCATCATATTGTCCCCCCTACCCTATCATCAAAAACCAAGATACGCTGTTTTTACCTGTTCATTATTCAGTAATTCCTGGCCGGTGCCCTCCATCGTAACCGTACCGTTCTCCATCACATACGCACGATCCGCAATCGCCAGCGCCTGACGGGCATTCTGCTCAATGAGCAGGATACTCATGCCGCTCTTATTGAGATCCTTGATCGTGCGGAAAAGCTGTTCAATGATCAATGGGGCAAGTCCCAGTGACATCTCATCGATCATCATGATCTTTGGCTCGCTCATAAGCCCCCTGGCGATGGAAATCATCTGCTGCTCTCCCCCCGAAAACGTACTGGCAATACGGTTTTCATATTTCTTCAATACTGGAAACATATCATAGCATTTCTCCAGATTTTCCATAACGCGTGCCTTATTTTTCCGGTAATGCCAGGCCCCCATAAGAAGGTTTTCTCTTACGGAAATCTCCGGAAAGAGCTGACGTCCCTCCGGAACCATGCAAAGCCCCATTCCCGCACATTCACTGGAGCTATGGCCGGTAATATCCTTTCCTTCAAAAATAACGGAACCGCTGACAATGGGATTCATACCGCAAATAGACCGCAGAGTGGTGGACTTTCCCGCGCCGTTCGATCCCACCACTACCACAAGCTCGCCCTCATTCACGCAAAAGCTGACTCCCTGCAAAATCTGCAGTCCTCCTAATACAACATTGAGATCCTCAACCTGCAGCAACATTACTATCACCTCCCAGATACGCTCTGATCACCTCAGGATTGTTGGCAACCTCCTCCGGAGAGCCGCTGGCAATAATCTGTCCGTTTTCCAGCACAAACACCTGGTCGCAAAGACTCATAACCACGCGCAGTACATGCTCTACAATCAGCAGGGTAATTCCAAGTTCCTCCGACACCTTCTTTACATACTTAAGGATCAGCTCCACCTCACTGGGCACCAGTCCGGCGAAAAGCTCATCCAGCAGCAGCAGCTCCGGCTGGGTAGCCAGGGCCGCTGCCAGCTCCGCCTTTTTGCGGTCGTACATATTGAGCTTTGAAATCTTTGCCTTTTCCTTCCCGGTAAGCCCCACAAAATTTATCATCTCCTGCGCCTTCGCCATAGCCTCTTTTTTATTCTTAATTCTGCAGTAGGCCCCCACCCGCACGGACTCTTCCAATGTCATATCCGGAAATGCCTGCGCTTTCTGGAAAGTAGTAGAAATTCCTTTGCGGCAGATTTTATACGGCTCCTGATTGGTAATCTCTTCATCCTTAAAGTAAATATGGCCGCTGGCTACTCTGTTAAATCCGATAACCGCTTTAAAAAAGGTGGATTTACCAGCGCCGTTAGGGCCAATAAGACCCACGATCTGGCCCTTCTCAAAGCTTACATTTACATTCTGATTCGCATTCACCCCGCCAAAAGTAATGGTTACGTTTTCTGCTTTTAAAAACATCTTCTCCCCTCCTTACTCAGTCTTTTCCCTGGCATCCAGATTTTCTATCGCACGCACATCAACCTCTTTCGGCTGGAAGATTTTGCTTCCCATAATCCCCTGGGGCCGAAGTAGTGCCATAACAATTAAAACCAGAGCATATATTACTACGGAAAGGGATGCAAATTCTGTGGGCATTGCGCCTCGAATATATTCATCCATAATAATCAGGGCAGACCCTACCCAGGGGCCAAAGATATGTCCCACACCGCCTACCATACATACCATCATGATACGCAGCGATACCGTCCCGTTAAAAACCTCCGCATTGTGCGCCATCATATAAATCGCGTAGAAGCTGCCCACTACAGACGCCATCGTAGCGCTGATCAGCACCGCCAGAATACGCCATTTGCGAATATCGGAGCCTAAGGATGCCGCCAGCTGGGGATTCTCCTTCAGGGCCACAAACATCGTACCGATTCTGCTGGAGCGGATAACCTGAAACAGCACCGTCATAAAAACAGCGATGGCTAAAGCAATTATGTAAAGCTCTTTACGGGTCAGCTGCCATTCTCTGGGCAGGGAAATTCCCAGCCATCCTCCCGTAATTGTAAGCTGCCCCGCTAATGTATAAAAAATGGAATGAATACCAATAAGGGCCATGGTAAAATATAAACCGGATAATTTCGAGCCAACCATCCCTACAATAAGCGCCACCAGCAAATTTGCTCCAATACCCACCAACAGTCCCACAAGGGGATTCGAACCCGCCCGGGCAAGCATCAGAGACATACCGTAGGCTCCTATGCCGTAAAAAAGAGCATGGGCAATGGAAAACAGGCCGGACATACCGGAAAGCAGGTTCCAGGATTGCCCCAAAGCAATATAAATAAAGACCAGTATACCAATATTTATATTACGCCGGCTCCCGCCAATAGGAAGGTAAATAAGAAATGCTGCAAGCGCCAAAAGCACAGCCAGATAAATACTATTTCGTTTCGTCCATTTCACAGATCGCATTTTCCTCTCCCCCCTTAAATCGTCCGCGCTACATTTTCCGCCTTATTAAAGATACCGTAAGGCCGAAGCAGCAATATAATAACAAACATGGCATACAGGATCGGATCATGATAGAAAGGTCCGACAATACCTTTAATCAGAGAAGATACCACACCGATAATGAGACCGCTGAGGAACGCGCCGTAGAGATTTCCAATTCCGGCAGAAATACAGATAATAAACGCATAGGACTGCCAGGTTGTTCCAAAATTGGGGTCCACGGTAAACATTGTCATCAGCATAATCCCGGCAATAGCAATCATGATATAACTGATAGAAAACGCCAAATCCAAAATTCTTTCACTCTTAACCCCCATCAGGGATGCAACATCACGATTCTGCACTACCGCGCGGATCGCACGGCCCGTCCATGTCTTATTCAGAAACAGCTGGAAGCCGATCAAAATCGCGCCTGAGAGGACAAAACAAAAAAGCTGTGTCAATCCAATACTGATATTTTCCGTAAAATAAAACCGCTTCTCCAGAAGGCCAAAGTCCCGGGGATAGCTGGTGAAAAAAAAGTTCGCCAGGTTAATAATAATCAGCTGCAGACCCATCGTGCACAGAATCTGCGTATTACGGTTATTCGGGCGCAGCACAGTCTTTCTCATAACCCAACCCAGCACTACGTTAAAAGCTAAAACAAATACTATGGTAAGAGGAAGCGGCCATCCCCACATAGCAATTGGCCAGTATGTCAAATACATGGTAAACATAATACATGCGCCGTAAGCAAAGTTCGCAAACTTTAAAGCCCCACACTGAAAGCTCCAGGCAGCGGAAGTCAGCCCATAGAGGCCGCCCATAAGAATTCCATTCACTATATAGCTAATAATCGCGGTCAAAGTCACTAGAACGTCTCCTCTCTCAATGCAACAGGATGAGCAACGTGGCATTGCTCACCCTGTCAATATCAGAACTTATTTCCTTTTTGCACTCACCGTTATCAGTCTACCCAGGGAACAACCGCTTCGCTGGTTGCAAGGAAATCAGGGTATACGCAATGCAGTTCACCGCCAACCCACTGGTTAATGAGGTACTGCTCCGCTTTCTTGTTGTCATTCAGCTCGTCAAAATCGATTCCCCAATACCAAACCAGTTCGCCGTAATCCGCCTTGAATTCCTTCATTGCGTCCGTCACAACCTTGGGATCATCCCAGGTAGCCGGATCCAGGGATTCCAGAACCTTGAAATAAATTTCCATGCCGCCATAGGCCTGCAGAGCATGTGCCAGCGGCTTCCAGCCGTGCTTTGCTTCATAGTCCTCGCTCATCTTGGTGATACCAGGCGCTGCGTCCTCAGACATAGACGGGGTCGTATAAGACAGGGACATAACGCCATCCGTAATATCATCACCCAGATCAGCGAAGTTAGGCGTATCATAGTAGCAGCCCGCGGCTACCGTAAGGGGCGGCGTATAGTTCAGCTCTGCCATCTTCTTCTGGAACGGAGCTCCGTCTGCTGCACCCTGAATCGGGATCAGTACATCGTACTCGGTGTTCATCAGAGTAGTAACGATGGAGGTAAATTCTGTAGTCTCGTTGGGATATCCTCCGTCATAGACAATCTCAACACCCATCTCTTCTGCCTGGGCCTTAATCGGATCCGCCACATGGTTCAGGCGGGTGGTATAAACCATGGCTACCTTCAGTTCATCAGCCGGAATACCCAGATACTCCTCCGAAAGACCAATCGCTGCATTCATCGTCTCTCTGCCAAATGCCGTAACATTCGCACCGCCCCGGAAGAAATAATCGCTGGGCCCCTGAAGCAGGTCGGCATCCCAGGCCAGTGACAGGTACATACATTGCATTTCATCCACCATAGCCGCGATACTCCGGTCTGCAATACAGCCATAGCCTGAAATAAAGTAACGAACTCCATCATCATAGAGACGCTCAAATTCAGAAATAACCGCATCCTGAGTCGGACCGTCGGCAAAAACCAGTTCAATCTCACGTCCATTGATTGCCCCGCCCCAGTGCTCCAGTGCCAGCTCCGCACCCTGTTTGTACTCATATCCACCAAAGGAATTGGGTCCCGTCAGCTGGGTAATCATACCAATCTTAAGGGGTTCCAGATCCGATCCATCCCATTCTTCCCCGGCCGCATAAGCGGGCATTGCAAACAGCATGTTCGCGCTAAGTAATACAGCAAGTACTTTCTTTAACATTTTTTTCCCTCCTTGAAAAATATATTTTAGCATAGTGCTTTATGCTCTGTAAAAAAGCAAAAAAAAGGAGAAAAAAAGCGGTAAAGTTAAACAAGCCTTCGTCGGCTCACATAACTATCCTTTCTCTTTTTCTCCACGGATAATTTCGTACTGTATTTATTTGTTATATTTTCACATGAATTCTGTAATAATAGTAACATGAAATGTGCTAAATTGCAATATGGTTTTGGTTATTTAGCCAAATTTGTGCAATATGTACAAAGATCTTTTTTAATTCTCCTTTGCCCATCCAAAGGCATACTTCACCGCCTTTTTCCACCCGCTGATCCGCTCCATTCTTGTTTCCTCTTCCAGAGCGGGCACAAAGGTGTGATTGACGGCCCAGTTATTTTTTATATCTTCCAGATCCTTCCAATATCCTACCGCAAGCCCGGCAAGATACGCCGCTCCCATTGCGGTTGTCTCCACACACCGGGGACGCTCCACCGGCACATTTATGATATCCGCCTGGGTCTGCATCAGAAAATCATTGGCGCTGGCCCCTCCGTCCACCTTCAGGGAGGAAAGCGCTATTCCCGAATCTGCTTTCATGGAAACCAGCACATCATTGATCTGATAGGCCAGAGACTCTAAGGTTGCCCGGATAATATGATATTTATTCACTCCTCTGGTGATGCCCACTATGGTTCCTCTTGCGTATTGATCCCAATAAGGCGCGCCCAGTCCGGTAAAGGCAGGCACTACATAGCACCCGTTGGTATCTTTTACCTTTTTCGCCATGTACTCGGAATCCTCGGCGGAATCTATCATACGCATCTCATCCCTCAGCCACTGTACCGCTGCACCGGCCACAAAAACAGAGCCCTCCAAAGCGTATGTAACCTTTCCATCCAGTCCCCAGGCAATGGTGGTAATCAGCCCATTCTCAGAACATACCAGCTTTTCTCCTGTATTCATCAAAAGAAAACATCCGGTGCCATATGTACTCTTTGCTTCCCCGGCCCCAAAGCAGATCTGCCCAAAAAGGGCTGACTGCTGGTCTCCCGCCGCTCCCGCAATCGGGATCTCTCCTCCCAGAAACGAGGGGTCCGCCATTCCGTATACGCAGCTGGAAGGCGCCGCCTTCGGCAGTATGGATTTTGGAATGGCAAGCTCTTCCAGTATTTCCTCATCCCACTCCAACGTATTGATATTAAAAAGCATCGTTCTGGCCGCATTGGAGTAATCTGTCACGTGCACCTTTCCTTTGGTCAGCTTCCAGATTAACCAGGTCTCTACCGTGCCGAACAATAATTCTCCTTTTTCCGCCTTTTCGCGCGCACCCGGGACATGATCAAGAATCCACTTAATTTTTGTGGCCGAAAAATATGCGTCAATCACCAGCCCTGTTTTTTGGCGGAATTTTTCTGTCAATCCCTTCGCTCTCAGAGAATCACAATATTCCGATGTCCGGCGGCACTGCCATACAATCGCGTTATACACCGGCTCTCCTGTATTTTTGTCCCACAGAATCGTGGTTTCCCTCTGATTCGTAATACCAATCGCCGCGATATCCTCCGCTCCCGCGCCGATCATATTCATAGCTTCCACCGCCACGCCTAACTGGCTGGCCCAGATCTCATTGGCATCATGCTCCACCCAGCCCGGCTTCGGGAAAATCTGGCCAAATTCCCGCTGCGCGACACTGCACATCCTGCCTTTCTCATTGAACAGTATACATCTGTTGCTTGTTGTCCCCGCATCCAATGCCATTATATATTTTGCCATACTGCCTTCTCTCCTCCAACGTTCTTCCTCTACATAAACCAAACATTTTCCTTTGTGGTAGAAATTGCAATTGCCCCCGCCTTCAATGCGCTCATTGCATCTTCCTTGTCTGTGATCATTCCCCCTGCTATCACCGGCACTTTATCCTCTATCAGCTCGCAAAGCCTGGCAATCACCTTTGGCATCACCCCCGGTATAATCTCAATCATATCCGGTTTCACATTTTCTATTTGTTTTTTTATATTGGAGTAGGTTTTCGAATCCAACATAAAAAATCTCATAATGGAAAAAAAGTTTAGCTCCTTCGCATGTTTTATCAATGCCGGCTTCGTCGATATAATCCCATCCGCTCTGGTTGTCTTCTGAATATATTCCACAACAATTTCCTTATTTCCCAATCCGCTGATCAGATCAAGATGAATAATAACCGTCTTTCCCCCTTTTTTCAGACGATCAACAATCTCCCCGATATTGCAAATATCTCCGTAAAGCACAAATACAATCTGTATTTCTGATTCCAGGCATTTCCTCAGTCCGGCTTCATCTTTAATTGCCGCAATTACGGGATATTGCTCAAATTGCTCTAATATTTTTTTTGCCATGCCATCTCTCCAATATCATAATCAAAAATGGGGACAGACAGACGTTACTTCCTTCCCCCTCAGCAACGCCTGCCCCAGAAAAATAAGTACCCCATCCAGAGAATTCTGTTTCTCAGATTCTTGCAACCCCTGATTCTTTTGCTGCTTTCGCAACCGCGCTGGCCACAGCCTTTCCCACCCGGACATCAAAAGCCCTGGGAATAATATAATCCTCCTGCAGTTCTTCTTCCGTTATCAGTCCCGCCAGCGCCATCGCCGCCGCCATTTTCATTTCTTCGTTAATATCCCTGGCGCGGACATCAAAAGCGCCGCGAAATACCCCCGGAAAAGCCAACACATTATTAATTTGGTTGGGAAAATCGCTTCTTCCCGTTGCCACCACTCTTGCTCCCGCCGCCTTTGCTTCATCCGGGAAAATTTCCGGTGTAGGATTGGCACAGGCAAAAATGATCGCATCCTCTGCCATGGACTTCACCATTTCACTTGTCACCAGCCCCGGCGCTGATACTCCGATAAAAATATCCGCCCCAACCATCATTTCCGCCAAGGTCCCTTTTCGTTTTTCCCGGTTTGTACACCTGGCCATTTCCTCTTTTATCCAGTTCATTCCCTCCGTGCGGCCCTCATAAATCGCACCGTTCCGGTCACACATAATAATATTGCAAAAGCCCGCGGATAAAAGCAGTTTAACAATAGAAATCGCCGCCGCTCCCGCCCCCGAGGTGACTACCTTTACCGTCTCTTTTTTCTTTCCCACCACCTTCAGGGCATTCAAAAGTCCGGCCAGGGTAATAATCGCGGTGCCATGCTGATCATCATGGAAAATCGGGATATCGCACTTTTCCTTCAGCTTCCGTTCAATCTCAAAGCAGCGCGGCGCTGAAATATCCTCCAGATTAATCCCGCCAAAAGAACCGGACAGCAAATACACGGTATTTACAAACTCATCCACATCTTTTGTCTTTATACACAGAGGGAAGGCATCCACATCGCCGAACGCTTTGAACAGGACGCTCTTTCCTTCCATAACCGGCATCCCCGCCTCCGGTCCGATATCTCCAAGTCCAAGAACCGCCGATCCGTCCGTAATTACCGCGCACATATTATGACGTCTTGTCAGCTCATAGCTTTTGTCCAGGTTTTTCTGAATTTCCAGGCAGGGCTGGGCCACACCCGGCGTATAGGCCAGCGCCAGATCTTCCTTCGTTGAGACCGGCACGCGGCTGATTACCTCTATTTTCCCTTTCCATTCCCCATGCTTCTTTAACGATTCGCCTGCATAATCCATCTTCTTCCTCCTTCAGAATAGCCGCTCCATTTCTCATGCCTCAAACGGAAAACGAAATTGTGTCAATCCCAGCTCGTCTCTTAACTGAACAAACTCTTTTTGTACTGCCTCCGTCATCGGAACGCCTTTGTCTTTGCGATACAGCCACACATCATGTTCCTTCTCACCGGCAGTGTAAATGCGTTCCTGTCCGGGCGCCTTCTGGGAACTTCTCAGCTTCCTTAAAATATCTCCCGCAGTCTTCTTAAACGCTTCCGCTCCCATGAATGCTTCCGTGTCAATGGCGATAAAGAAATGTCCCAGATGATACGGACGAATCGTTCCATCCTCGTTCTTTCCATTCAGATCCTTCAGGAAGATACCTGACTGCAGCGCTGCGCAGAGAAGCTCCACAACTGTGGCATATCCATAGCCTTTATATCCGGCAAATAATTCCCCAATACCGCCCAGGGGAGCCAGGGCCGCCTTTTCGCTGCGAAGATCCTTAATAATCTGCGCGCTGTCCGTCAGAGCAGAGCCATCTCTTCCAATTACCATGCCCTCAGGCGTATCCTTACCAATACGCGCATAATATTCAATCCTTCCGTTTTGAATAATAGACGTTGCACAGTCAAGCATAAACGGAAAGTCTTCATCCGTCGGCATTCCAAAGGTCAGCGGATTCGTCCCAAGCATATTTTCTACGCCGAATGTGGGGGCGATGGAGGGTCTTGCATTCGTTCCTGTAATACCGATCATATTCTCCTTTACCGCCAGATTCGCCCAATAGCCCGCAATTCCGTAATGGGAGGAATTTCTCACCGCCACCATTCCCATACCGTAATTATGCGCTTTTTCAATACACATATTCATGGCTTGCTTACTTGCCACCATTCCCATACCGTCGTTGGCGTCAAGTACCGCTGTGGTCGGCGTTTCTTTTATGACATCAATCTTCGTAACCGGATTCAGAATGCCGCTGCGAATCCGATCCACATAGATGGGTTTGAAGCGATTACTGCCATGACTTTCGATTCCCCATCTGTCACTCTCCTGCAAAACATCGGAGCAAAGTCTTGCATCTTCTTCCGGCACTCCCAATTTCACAAAAACCGCTGTCATAAAATCGTCTACCAGCTTCCAGGGAACGAAGGGTCTTGTTTCGTTTTTCATGTGAAAACCTCCTTATCATATACCTTTATTTTTTGCGGGTATCCCGCTTGGTAACATATTTTAAAGACTTTTTTGCATAATAAAAAGACAACACAAAAACAGGAAGTGTTTATTGCATTGTCTCTATTCTCGTTGCAAACTTATTCACTTATTTAATATATATCATTAACGCTTCAAAAAGTCAAGAGAGATTCCATATTTTACGAATCAAAAAAAGCCCCTGATTTCTCAGGAGCTCCCTGTCAGAGGCGCAGACCGGATTTGAACCGGTGGATACTGGTGTTGCAGACCATTGCCTT
>CAMNQN010000094.1 GCA_946549155.1 uncultured Lachnospiraceae bacterium
CCAGGAATATCTCAAAGTATATGAGATCGATAAATCCATGGCCGGAGCCGTCCGGGATGCCCGGATTACCAACGGGGAACGGGGACTGAAACGGAAAATGTCGGCTCTGCGCAGTTTTTACGCCTATTTTTACAAACATCAGATGATCGAAAAGAATCCAACCCTGTTGGTGGACATGCCTAAATTGCACGATAAAGCTATTATCCGGCTGGATGACGATGAGACAGCCGCTCTTCTGGACTATATCGAGCATGGCGGGGACGATTTAAGCGGTCAGAAGAAATTGTACTATGAAAAAACAAAGCTGCGGGATCTGGCCATCGTGACGCTGCTTCTGGGCACCGGAATCCGTGTTTCCGAGTGTGTCGGTCTGGATATTCAGGATGTGGACTTTAAAAATAACGGCATCAAGGTGGTGCGCAAGGGTGGATCAGAAATGATTATCTACTTTGGGGAAGAGGTGGAGGCGGCGCTTCGGCGGTATATCGAGGAAGGCCGCAGCGCCGTTACGCCCCTGGCCGGACATGAGAACGCCCTCTTCTACTCTACTCAGCGCAGACGCATAGGGGTACAGGCCGTGGAAAATATGGTAAAGAAATACGCCAGGGAAGTCACCACCACGAAGAAAATTACGCCCCATAAGCTTCGCAGCACCTACGGCACCTCCCTCTACCGGGAAACCGGCGATATATACCTGGTGGCAGACGTCCTTGGACATAAGGATGTAAATACGACGAAAAAGCATTACGCGGCCATGGACGATAACAGAAGGCGGCAGGCAGCCAAGGCGGTAAAACTGCGGGAACCTTAGGGGATTCCAATAAACAGCAGATGCTATATTCTCAGAATTAATTATGGGAATACTCTTGATTTTCCCTTCCAAAGGAGATATTCTGTAGAGGTAATTATACTATATCTGGGGGCTGTTATGAAATACATGGAATATATTGGGCAAATTACGGTCACAGAAAGTTTGACAGACCGAATCGCCCGAATCAATGAAAGGCTTAGAGAGAATCAGGTCACTCTTCACCTGGATCAGGATGTGGAGGGAAAGGATATCCTGACGGTGGAGTATGAGAAAAGGCAAAAAAATGAGAGGAACGCAGGCCGTAGGCGTTTGGATGTCTCCGGCGGGCATTCCTCTCTGTGGCGTGTCTCTGATGTGAAAGCTTCCATGAAGGATATCGGTTATCAGGAGACGGCAAAGCTGTTGGGATGCAGCAAATCTACGCTGTACCGCCGCCTGAAGGAACTGGATGGAAAGGATGACTGGCTGTTCTATTAAAGCTTTTACAGCCGGAAGCGGCCTTCCAGTGCCAGATACTGATCCAACAGCATCCGGCTGACCCTGGCCCCGAAAAGGAGGGCCGGGTGGCCGTCATAATAAAGAGAGTCGCTGAAATTCTTGTGCATCATCACCAGCACATAGGGACCGTAGGGCGTGTAAATAACACCTCCGTCATTCCGGCACTCGTCCATGCTGCCGCTCTTGGAGGCCACCTGAATCAGCTCTTCCTCTCCCGTGTCCTCACTGTCCATATAGTAGGGCGGGAAATCTCCGATCAGCATACTGTTATAGTGCTGCATTTTGAAAATTTCCAGCATCTGGGCATCCGCCTGGGGGCTGATCAGCTTTCCCTGCACCAGCCGCGTAAAAATGCTGGCGTAATCCTTCGGTGTGGAGGTACCCAGCTTCTCATACATCTCGAAGGAAATGGGATTGTGAAGTATCGTGTCCTTGCATCCCAGCTTTTGGATACAGTCATTGATGGTCTGAAGGCCCAGATAATCAATCATGATATTGGTGGCCACATTGTCGCTGACAATAATCATCAGCGTAGCCACATCCTTTACCCGCAGCGAAAGCCCCGGATCCAGAGACCGGAGGACACCGCTGCCCACCACCAAATGCTTTTCCTCGTATTTTATCAGTTCAGAAAGGCTGGCATTTCCTTTCTCGATCTCATCGAAGAGACAGGCCAGAATATAAGTCTTGATGGTGCTGGCTGTCTCAAATTTTTCTTCCGCGTCAATGGAAATAATCGTTCCCTTTAAATCATCGGCGTATAATGCCATGGTACCGTCATAGCTGGCAAGCTCCGCCCTGATTCGTTTCTCTAAAGTCAATCTTTCGTCCATAATCGTCCCTTTCTTCAAAAGATACTGCCTGCCGCATACAGCGATTTCTTCAGATCCTCCCGGAAATTTTCATCCTGAGGATTAAAACTGTTTATCACAACGCCGCCGCTGCCCACACGCCCTGTGGAGTGGATGTAGCGCTGATTCCCCAGATACATGGCGATATGACCCGGAAAATAGAGAAGGTCGCCGGGTTTCACCTGTTCCAGCGGAATATTATGTACGGGAAATCCCTCCTTCAACTGTGCGTCCCGGTAAGTGAGTACGCCGTTTTGCATGTAGCTGATGGAGGTCAGTCCGGAGCAGTCGATGCCCAGGGAGGATTTACCGCCCCAGCGGTACTGTACGCCCAGATAGGCTTTGGCAGTACATACCACGCTCTTTCGGAACGCTTCCTCCATTTCCAAAGAAGGGGCAGTTCGGTAGGCTTCCAGAAAGCATTGAGGCAGTTCACTCTCCCATAGTCCTGCCTGGGAATATTTTTTCTCAATAAGGAACTGGTTTCGCATGTAGCCAATCCGTCCGTCCGCCAGCTCCACACGCGCCCAGCCGGGCATTCCCGGGAGGTCCTCTCCCGCTTTTTCCTGGCTGTCAAGCTCCAGCACCTTCACAAGAGCTCCCCGGTACAGGGACTGCAGAATAACGCCCTGTACCCTGGGAAGGGTGGTGACGTCCGCACAGAGCCCATTTACCACCATCAGCCGGGAGGCTTCCCAGCCCTGCAGCTCCTCCAGGGTCATGGGGCGAAGCTCCTCTTTCCGGATGTAACCGGTATACCCATAGTGGGTGCGCACCGGATAATATCCCTTCTCCTCCCTGCCGGTAACCGCCAGGCCCATACCGCAGAGCGCTTCATCCGCAATAGCCGTCTGGAAATACTTCGATTGCGTGTCCATGACCTGGGTTTCCTCCGGGATTTCCCAGATGGGGGCGCTGCTTGATTTTACAATGCCATACATCATGTCTTATCTTTTCCTCCTGAAAAGCTTACGTGATATCCTGTCAGTCCCGCAGGATTTCGGGACGGCCCTTACGCCTGCTGCATTTCAGCCTGATACCGTGCGGTTTCCTCCTCGTTTGCCCATACAAAATGGCCCGGCCGTATCTCTCTCCACTCCGGCTTATCGATCTCGTAGCAATGAATCGCCGGATTGTAGACCAGCAGCTTTTTCTGGCGCTCATACTGGGGATCCGGCATGGGAATCGCGGACAGCAGCGCCTTGGTGTAGGGATGCACCGCATGGGTGATCAGTTCCTCTGTCTCTGCCATTTCCACAATCTCACCCTTATGAATCACCGCGATCCGGTCTGTGATATAGCGCATGACAGAAAGATCGTGGGCGATAAACAGATACGTTATCTGCCGTTTTTTCTGCATATCGGACAGGAGGTTTAACACCTGTGCCCGGATGGAAACGTCCAGCGCGGAGATGGGCTCGTCTGCGATAATGAAATCCGGTTCCATGATCAGCGCCCGGGCAATCCCGATTCGCTGCCGCTGTCCGCCGGAAAACTCATGGGGGAAGCGGCTCATAAACTCCGGCAGCAGACCCACGTCCAACAACGCCTGCTCCACCTTCGCCTTGCGCTCCTTCTCCGAAATACCTTTCTGGATATTCATCAGCCCTTCACTGACAATATAATCCACCTTGGCCCGCTCATTTAAGGAGGCCTGGGGATCCTGGAAAATCATCTGGATTTCCTTAATCACTCTCCGGTCCAGCTCCCTGCTGATCTTCCCGTTGATTTTCTCTCCTTTGTAGTAGATTTCCCCGCCGGAGGTGGGAATGATCCGCATGATTGCCCGTCCGATGGTAGTCTTTCCGGAACCGGATTCCCCCACCAGCCCGAAGGTCTCGCCCTTATAAATCTCAAAATTAGCCTTTTTCACGGCCACATATTTTTTCCGGTGTTCGCCGAAGGTAACCTCCAGATCCTTAACTTTCACCAATACTTCCCGTTCCATCAGCGTATCCCTCCATTCCGGATTTTTTCCACCACCGGAGGCGGAGACACCTTAGGCGCCCGCGGGTCCAGCAGCCATGTTTTCGCCCTGTGGGTGGGAGAAACCTCAAAATAGGGCGGACGCTTCACAAAATCGATTTTCAGCGCCTGCGGATTACGGGGGGCAAAAGCATCCCCCTGAATCTCCATAAACAGATTCGGAGGCGTTCCCTGGATGGAGAACAGCTCCTCTCCCTTCACGCCAATCTGGGGAAGGGAGGATAAAAGCGCCCAGGTATAGGGATGTCTGGGATCGTAAAAAATATCCTCCGAAGTTCCAATCTCAATAATATCCCCCGCATACATCACCGCGATCCGGTCCGCAATATTAGCCACCACGCCCAGGTCATGGGTGATCATGATGATGGAAAGCTTATATTTCTCCCTCATTTCCTTCAAAAGACTTAAAATCTGGGCCTGAATCGTCACATCCAACGCCGTAGTGGGCTCATCGCAGATCAGAATCTGCGGATTGCAGGCCACCGCGATGGCGATCACCACACGCTGCCGCATACCGCCGGAAAACTCATGGGGATACTGGGAGAAGCGTTTTTCCGGATAAGGGATTCCCACATCCTTCAGATACTCGATGGCTTTTTCCCTGGCAGCATTCCCCTTTAAATTCTGGTGCAGCGTGATGGCCTCCACGATCTGCGCGCCTATGGTCTTTAAGGGATTCAGACTGGTCATGGGATCCTGCATGATCATGGCAATCTCGTGCCCACGGATTTTCAGCCACTGCTTCTCCTTTTTCAGCTGGGCCAGATTCACAGTTTTTCCGTCATCACAGCCGCTGTAGAGAATGTCCCCCTTGGAGATAAAGCCATTGACATCCAAAAGCCCCATAAATGATTTCGTAAATACGGATTTTCCGCTGCCGGACTCCCCCACAATCGCCAGAATCTCTCCCTTATAAAGATCCAGGGAGACCCCGCGGATCGCGTTTAAGGTTTTTCCCCGCAGGTGAAATTTGATTTCCAGGTCCTTGACCGAAAGAATTTTTTTCTGTTCCATAAAATTATCCCTCCCCGGTTATACGTGATTTTTCGGATCTGCAGCGTCGGAAAAAGCATTTCCGATGATGTAGAAGGAAATAGTCACAAAGGACAGCATGATGGTGGGAAACAGAAGCTGGTAGCGCAGCGCGGCGCTGGTGGCCAAAGCCCGGCCCTCCTCGATCAGATTGCCAAGGCTGGGAATATTCACCGGCAGCCCCAAACCGATATAAGTGATAAAAACTTCGTTTCCGATGGCGGCGGGAATCGTCAGAGCCATCCGCAGCGTAATCACAGACACCAGGTACGGCAGCAGATTTTTCACCATGATTTTCCAGGTGGGAGTGCCCAGACAACGGCTGGCCACATTGTAATCCCTGTCCCGGATAATCAAAATCTGGTTTCTGATAAACCGCGCCATCTGAATCCAGCCGGTAAGGCACATGGCGAAAATCAGCGTCCGGACACTGGGCTTCAGGATATAGGAAATCAAAATCAATACAATCGTATTTGGAATGTTATCAATGATATTGTAAACCTCCGTCAGCAGGAAGTCCAGCCTTCGCACATAGCCCCATAGAACCCCCACCGTGATGCCGATCAGCGCTTCTGCCAGCGCCACGGACAGACCGATGATCAGAGAGGTTCTGGTACCGGCCCAGATGCGGGACCAAAGATCCTGTCCGATGGAGTTGGTGCCCAGGATAAACTGGTCTCCCGGCGGAATATTGCGGTACTGCATGCCGTTTTCGTCATTGATAATCAGATTCGGATCATACTGCCCCGGCAGGTGAGGCTGAACAAAGGTAAAAACCAGCAGAGCCACTAGCAGAATTAACAGAAGCATGGCTACCTTGTTTTTCCGGAATACCCGCAGCGTGCTCCGCCAGTAGGAATAATTGCTGTAGCCGATGCGTTCCACGTCCTCCTTATGAAATTCCGCAAAGGAGAACAATTCCTCCTCAGACAGAGCTTCCGCTTTACTTTTTTCTGTGAGGCTGTCCATCAGAGCGGCCTCTTTGGTGTGGCGGTAACTGAACTGTTTCATCAGCGGTCTCCTCCCTTCTTCGTAAGACTGATTCGCGGATCAAGCACCACCATCAGAAGATCGCCCAGCAGCAGGCCAATAACGCCCACACAGGCATACAAAAGCACAATGCCCTGCACCATGGTGTTGTCATGCTTTTTCACCACCGTAACCAGCAATCCACCCATGCCGGGGATACTGTAAAGGGATTCGATGTAAATAGAGCCGATGACCGTATTCAGGAAAGCTGTCGGCACATACTGGGCCAGCGGCACAAAAGCGTTCCGGAAAATATGCCGGAACATCACCTTGCCCTCAGAAAGGCCCTTGGCCTTCGCCAGCTTCACATAATCTTTATTGCTTTCATCCACCATATAGCGGCGAAGCCACATTGCATAAAATGCAATATTCCCCAGGGACATGGAAATCACCGGGAGAATCCAGTATTTGGGATTATTTATCTGAAAAAGCAGGCCCACGCCCACCGCAGTGGTTCCATAGAGCTGTATGTATAGATAATAGACCGCCGCAGGCACCGCCTGGATACAGACGATAAACACGGTTCCCAGATGATCGAAAAACTTCCCCTTATACCGGGCCATCAGCGCACCCATGGGAAGGCCCGCCAGCAGCGATACAATCATGGCGATCACGCCCAGCCGGATGGAGACAGGCACCTTATCCTTCAGAATTTCCGTCACCGCCACATTGGCCCGGTAAATACGGGAGGTACCAAGATCGCCGTGCAGAAGGTCATTGAAAAACCGCACGATCTGGACCGGCAGCGGGTCGTTGAGTCCCATCTCGTCCAATCCCACCTGTATCTGCTGCTCTGTCATCTTGTCAAAATTGGGGAAATACCCTTCAATGGGCATCAGGCGGAGCAGACAAAAAACAATGGTCAGAATCAGAAGCAGGGTGACGAAGGAACGGGCGATTCGTTTTACCAGATACTTTAACATTCTTATACCACCTCTTTTGCTTTAAATACAGAGATACTCTCGTAAACAGCCGAAAACTTACAGATCACTTCTGTCCGTTTACGAGAGTATCCCGGTTGTAAAGAAAGGCGCGAAATCCAAACGCAGGTGGGAGGCCGCGTCCGCGGCCCCCGCTTCTTTTCACCTGTGTTTCTTATACGCGCCTGCTTATTTTGCGTTTGCTTCGTATTCCTCCATGGATACAAAATGATCCAGACGATGCTGTCCCTTGAATCTCAGCTGAGATACGCCGAAGGGTGCATACTGTCCCTCAAATACATCCAGCTTCGTAGCGATGTAGGAGCTTACAGAAATACTGAAGGGAACTGCCAGGGCATGCTCAATCAGATAACTCTCCGCCTCAGCAAAGGCCTCATAGCGGGCGTTGGTATCCGTGGTGATTTCCTTGGCGGCGTCCACCAGATCGAAATACTGGGAAACGGTATCCCCGGTCTCCGTGCCTTCCTCGATGGCTCTGGACAGGAACGCATATTTGTATCCGTCGTCGTAAGAATTTCCTGTCTTACTCTGATAGAACGGGTCGGTCCAGGTTTCCGGATCCGCATAGTCAGCGCCCCATCCGCATTTCATAAATGCGTATTGTCCGGAACGGCGAACCTCTGTCAGGAAGTTGTCAGTGGGGCCAGCCTCCACAATGATATCAATGAAGTCAGCACCTAACAGGCTTTCCATCTGCTGCTCTACTACCTGGCACTCCTTATCCCAGTCGGTTACGGAAGGATTGTATTTCATGAGAACCTTTACCGGGAAGGTAGCGCCTGCCGCAGTCAGCTCCTCCACCGCCGCGTCTCTGGCAGCCAGAGCGGCATCCTGGTTAAAGGTATCGCCAAGCTCAGCCATCTTGCCTACGGTGGTGAAATCCGCACCGTCCGCATTGTAAGCAAAGGAAACCGGAGTAATGGAGTTGATCACAAACTCTTCAGGAGCGTTGGGCTCCAGAACCGCCACCTCTTTCACACGGTCCAGACCGGCCATCAGGGCTTTCCGGAAGTTTTCGTTGTTTACTGCCAGCTTCCAGTTTTCCGGCTCATACTCATCGCCGAACTGGGGATCAAAGTTAAAGCAGTAGAAATAGGAGTAATCGGTCTTAGGACGGTCACGGCTTACCATGGAGGCAGTCTCCTCGTTGTTCAGCCAGTCATCCAGCAGATCCGCATTGATCTCGGCGTAGTCCACCTCACCACGTTTTACCATCTCCGGCCCCAGTGTCTCCGCTTCGGAGTTGTAAATTCTCTGGATCGCTTCGATATAAACGGAATCCGCGTCGTAATTCAGCGCATTCTTCATATAAATCTGACGCTCCTGGGGAGCAAACTCAGCGATGTAATAAGCGCCGTTGTAGTACATCTTGTCCGCTGCGGTACCAAATTCCTTGCCCAGCTCCTCAAGCTGCGGTCCGTAAGCCGGCATATACAGTACATATGCAAGGGAGGACAGGAAATAGGGAACATCCTTGGTCAGGGTGTAGGTCAGGGTATGGTCATCCACAGCCTTTACCCCTACTTCTTCAAAATCAATCTTATCCCAGGTCACACCGTCCTCGTCGGCGCCGCCGTCATACACCAGGCCGTTATAGTATTCCTGAGCGTTCTCAATGATACCGAACAGATTCTGTACATTGGCGCTCTCATATTCCGGCGTAAGCTCATACTTCATGGCAGCCACGAAATCCTGTGCGGTAACGTCCGCCACCTCTGCACCGGTGTAATCCACCCATTTCGCCTCCCGCAGTGTGAAGGTCCAGGTCTTGGTGGCTTCGTCATAGGTCCAATCAGTGGCGGCGCCCGCCTTGATCTGTCCGTCGCTGTCGTACTCCACCAGCGTATCGATACAGTTCGCGCCCACCCTCTGCTCCTCAATCGTAGAGGTCACCAGATAGTTCAACGTGGATACCTCACTGGAGTACAGTTCGGTATAGATTGCTTCGTCGGCCAGCGCCATCTCTCCGGGAAGAAGAGATGCAGTCATAGCCAGTGTCAGCACTGCTGCTATCATCCTTTTTTTCATTGCTTTTCCTCCTTTTTTCCTTTCCGGGATTACACTTTTTCTGTCTGCCCGGTCATTCTATCTCTAAACATGAGCGGCGTGACCGCCCATATGTAGATTCAAAATCAGCCAAATACCGGCACGCCCGTAATGCCAAGCCCCGGCGTCTGGTTCATGCGTATGACGGGGCCGTCGTAGACCGGGCCGCCCTCATAGGGATCTGTTTTGCAGAGGGAGGGGCCGTCCAGGTCTGCTCTGGTGATAATGCCCTTCGCCGCGGATAAATGGGCTGCGGCGCTGACCGCAATCTTGCTCTCCAGCATACAGCCGGTCATGCACTCTACGCCGTAGCTTTCCGCAACGCCGCAGATCTTCAGGGCCTGGTAGATTCCACCGGTTTTCATCAGCTTGATATTGATCAGATCTGCTGCTCTTTCCTGACAGATGTGAATGGCATCCTCCAGGGAGAATACGCTCTCATCCGCCAGAATGGGGGTATATACATGGGCCGTCACATATTTCATACCCTGGAAATCATGGGCCGGCACCGGCTGCTCCACCAGATCCATCTCGATGCCCTGATCCTCCATGGCGGTGATGATGCGTACCGCCTGCTTGGCCGTCCAGCCCTGGTTTGCGTCAATGCGAATCCGGATATCCGGTCCCACTGCCTCCCGGATCGCTTTGATCCGTTCCATATCCTTCAGGCCTTCTTTTCCCACCTTGATCTTCAGAATGCCAAACCCCTGCTCCACTGCCTTTACGCTGTCCCTCACCATCTCGTCCACATCATTCACGCTGATGGTCAGATCCGTCTCAATTTCCTTCTTATGGCCGCCCAGAACCTGATACAGCGGCTTGCCGCAGGATTTGGCGAACAGATCGTAAACTGCCATATCCACCGCCGCCTTGGCAGAGGTGTTTTTTAAAATGCAGCCGTGGAGTTTTTTCATGATACCGTCCAGATCCTCCAGATCCATGCCCTGAAGGGAGGGGCCGATAAACTCCTCAATGGCGCAGCGTATGGAACCCTTGGTGTCGCCGGTGATCACTGCCGTAGGCGGGGCCTCGCCGTAGCCCACCGTCCCGTCGCTTGCCGTAATCTTTACTATAATGTCATTGACCGTCTCCACCGTGCGCAGCGCCGTCTTAAAGGGCGTCCTCAGGGGAATATGTACCTCTGCAGTTTCTATTCTTTCTATTCTCATGTTCCATTCCCTTTGTGCTGTCTGAGACCTGCCATACAACTATGGCTGTATGCTCCAGCCAGCCTTCCTTACTGACTAAATTCACCGATATAGGCAGAAAGGGTACTGCGTTCACAGCACCCCTTTGCACTATACAATTAATTATAATCTCCATGGTGGGAAAATACAAGAATTTTCTGATTTAAAACATAAAAACGAAAAATTTACGGTTACTATTCCGGTAAAGTGTTCCAGCCCGATTATTTTGACTGTTTTTCCAAAATTTGGAGGGATAATTCCCCCATAACCCGTTCCAACCGGGGCACCACTGTCCCGTTTCCGCAAAAACAGATCACAAAGGGCTCTTTGCCAAACACAATCCCCACATCATGGGAGATTCCCTCATCCTCCCCGGTCTTATGGGCAATCTCCGGCGCATCTTTCAGAGAATCAATCAAAAATGGAATCTTATGATTCAACTGCTGGTTTTTCATGATGGAAAGCATTTTTTCGCTGGCAGCCGGACTGATCAGCGTGCCGCGGTACATCTTCTCCAGAAGCATACCCACCTCCCTGGCGGAAATGTAATTCTGAAGTCCCAGAGCTGCCTTTTCATATTCAAACATTTTCCGCTGCAGAATCGTCTTTTCAAATCCTAAAGAGCGGATGCGCGCATTAATGGACTCCATGCCCAGCAGGTCAATCAGCACATTGGTGGCCGTATTGTCACTGAGGATAATCATCAGCGTCACCAGATCCATCACCGTCACCTGAATACCGTCATGCAGATACGTCAGCGCTCCGCAGGAGGGAACGTGATTCTCCCGACGTACCGTAATCAGCCGGTCCGCCGGGAGCTCCCCGGCTTCCATTCTGGCGAAAGCTTCCGTCATTACGAACAGCTTAATAACAGAAGCCGCCATCATAGCTTCCTCCTCCTGATAGCCAAAGGTCTCCCCGGTGGTCAGATTTTTGTAATAACAGCTGACTCTGCCCGGAAGGCCGGAGAGCGCTTCCTCCATAATATCCTTTATTGTATTCATCCTGTCTGTCCCTCCAATTTTCCTGTTTAATGCCCGATGTTTTCATCCAGAATAATCGTAAAAGGTCCCTCATTGCAAAGGCTTACCTTCATATGGGCCCCAAATTCCCCGGTCTCCACCACCGGGACCTGCTTTTTGCATTCCTCCACAATATACTGATACAAATGCTCCGCCGCCTCCGGGCTGCCCGCTTCAATAAAGCTGGGCCGGTTTCCCTTTTTGCAGTTGGCGTACAGCGTAAACTGAGATACCAGCAAAAGCTGTCCCCCCACATCCTTCAGCGCAAGATTGGTCTTCCCGTTTTCATCCTCAAAAATCCGCAGGCCAATCATTTTCTTTATGTAAAAATCCGCGTCCTCCCTGGTATCATTCTGCCCTACCCCAATCAGCACCAAAAACCCCTTGCCGATAGCGCCGGCCACTCTCCCATCAATGGTGACGGAGGCCTGGGATACTCTTTGAATCACAAATTTCATAGCTGCATTCTCCTTTTATATGATCGATTGCTATTGCCAAAGCTTTTTTTAAGTATAATACATATTTCCGTACAAGACAATATTCCGGGAGTTTATTCTGTTCGTGTTTGGATGTTACCCGGGAGGTAGTGAACGAGGCAGGGAGTGAGAGGGGCGGGGAAGATACTAACATCTGGAAACATCTCCGGATACCAGGAAAACCT
>CAMNQN010000095.1 GCA_946549155.1 uncultured Lachnospiraceae bacterium
CCCCCCCCCCCCCCCCCCCCCCCCCCCCCCCCCCCCCCCGTCTTTTCCTGCGTCCCGCTATTTAACCATGCTAAAGAATCAAAACCCCCGCTCCCACTCCGTACACTGCCGCTTTTACCAGCCCGATCAGCAATTCCAGATGGACAGCCCCCATAGGACTTTGCAAAATCAGAAGCAGATTTTGTTTTTCGCTCTGCCACCAGGTTCCCCAGAAGGAAAAGTCTGACCACCGGGTCGGAATCATATCCGCCGGAACAGATAAATTTCCCGCCAGCAGCCATACGGTCAGTACCGCCAAAGCCCCCATCGGCAGAAACCTTAATTTCCCCTTTTTTTCCAGCAGGAACAGGCCGAGCCTGACCGCCAGCACAGACGGAAATACCAGCAGTAAATTGCGAATCAGGCTTTCTAAAAAGGTAAATTCCACCACACTGCCTGTCAGGGCGTTTCTCATCAGGAACTGTTCCGCCTGTCCCCGGAGGTTCCCGCCTTCTGCAAATTTCAGGCTGCAGGCAGAAAAGGCCGCCTCCCCGTTTTCCCGGGCCGGACACATCATAAACCGCTCCTGACTCTCAAAGGTTCCCCTTACGGTATGGCTTTTGTCCCCGCTCCAGACCACCTGCCCCTCTGCCTTTCCGGTTCCAAACAACTTCCTCGCTGTCTCAGCATCCAGGTAACAGCTTCCCTGCTGCCAGGACAGCAGGGAAGTTCCCGCCAGCAGAAGCTCCGTATTTCCCTCCGTGAACAGTCGGCATATCCGGCTGTTCTGTCCTGTCTCCCGGCAGAAAATTTCCACACCGCTCTCTTCCTTCCAGAAACAAACCGATGTCCCCTGTCCATTCTCCGCTTCCGCCCCGCAGATTTCCTCCGCCCGGTCCCCATCCACTGCTGTCTCCAGGAATACTGTGACCGTCTCCGCCTGGGGCCGTACCGCCGTCTCCTCCCGAACGGCCAGAAGAAAAAGGGCCGCCGCCGCTATAATTTTCCATGTGCCTGCCATACGCTTCTCCCCGCTGCCAAACGAATGTTCCTTGTCACTTCTGAATGCGGACCCGGCTCTGCTCTTCCACCGTCCTGTCAGAGCGGGTGATTACCTGCTGCTGGCTGGTGAGGCTTCCCTCCTCCAGCGCCGCATAGGACTCATTCTGCTCCAAAACCTTTACGGATACCTTCCGCGCCCGAAGCTCCGTTCCCATCACCGACTGGTACTCATCCGTCACCAGCACATAGGTCTGATTTTTTTCATCCAGGTGCAGTGCCGACAGCGGAATACAGCAGGGGTAGGCGGAGGATTTCTTTTCAAACTCCATGGTAACCGCGGTGCCGATGTCAAAGCTGTCCGCCGGAAGCTCCACCGTCACCTCATAAATATCCTCCTGCTCCTCGCTGGCCCGCACGGCGGTTACCTCCTGCTCCTCCAGCGTCATTTTCTTATTCCCGGATGTCAGCGTAACCAGATCGCCGGTGCCGATATATTTCTCCTGTTCCCTGGTAATCTCCGCTACAAAACGAAACCCCTTCTCCAGATCTGCCATCAGGATGGCGGTGGTGTCCGATGTCTTTTCCCCTGTGGTAATGTTGATTTTTGTGATCATTCCATCCACAGGCGCATAGACCTTCCCCCGGGAAGCCTTCAGCTCCTCCAGCTTCCCCAACTCCAGCTCCATCTGTTCGTAGGTAATTTCATTCATCCGGTCTGAGCTGTTTGAGGCATCCGGGATACCCGAGGAGGCCACCGCCCTGCCGGAGGTCACCGACACCTCATTGGCAGCCAGGGATGCATCCACATAGGCATCGTTGGCCGTCTGCACCGCTTCCACAAGCTGCTGCTCCGTCTGGGCCTCCTGAGAGTCTGCCGCCGCCAGCCGCTCCTGCTGGTAGGAGGCCAATGCCGCCTGGGCGGCTTCCTTCTCCTGCAGGGCCTGATCCACCCTGGACTGGGCCGCGTCCAGACGGGACTGCCAGTCAGCCCGCACTTCTTTCTCAACCTCCTCCAGCTGTGCCTGCGTCAGGGAGTTTGTGCTGCCATTCTGGTTTTCAGACGGAGCTTCCGTTCCGCCGCCTCCGCCCTGGCTGCCGTCAGTCTGGCCAGTTCCTCCCAGCTGCCCGTCCCCCTCTGAAGAATCATCCTCCAGAAGAACGTCGTCGTCCCACGAGCCTTCTCCCGGCTGAACATTATCCGACGCCGGGTTACCCATCTGAATACTGTCTGTCCCGGGGATATCCGTCTGCGCACTGCCAATTCCGGAGATATCTGCCTGCATATTTCCCTGCGTCTGCCCTTCCGTATCCTGCCAACCGCTCTCCCCGGATAGTTCCGGTGTCGTATCCTCCAGCAGAGCATCCTCCGGCGCTGCCGCCAACGCAGACACGCTGCTCTCCGGGAGCTGGTCTCTGCTTTCCTCCCATCCAGCCCCTATCGACGAAACCTCGCCGGCCTTCTGACCGGCTGACGGAAGCAGTTCCCCCGCTCTCCCATTCTGCCCGCTCCCCGCAGATACCTCCGGCGTCATGTCCTCCAGCAGACCATCCGCCGATCCCTCCCTCATGCCGGTATGTACCGTATCATTCAGCTCCAGTCCGGCACGGGCGCTGCCGGTTTGCGCCTGGGTTTTCGCGTCATCCACCGCCTTCTCAATCTGCCACTGCAGCTGCGCAAGCTCCCGGGCTGCCTGCAGATAGGCTTCCTGCTTTTCCTGAAAGGCGTTCTCCAAAGCCTCCTCCACGCCGCTATCCTGCGGTTTGGTGCCGCTGCTTTTCCTGAAATCCTTTAATTTCTTTCTGGCTTCCGACAGCTGCCGCCGGGCCCTGGCCAGACGCACCGACGCGCTCTCTGTGTTCAGGGCATAATTTTCCGCCGCCTGGGCCTGCTGATCCGCTTTCTGCATCGCGCTGACCTCCTTCTGGCTCCTGGCGTCCTGCACCTGCAGCTTCTGTTTCTCCATCTCCTGCTGCTGGCTTAAAATCTTTTCATCCAGCAGTTTCATCTCTATCTCAAACAGCAGATCGCCCTTTTTTACCTGCTGTCCCTCTTTCACGCAGATCGCCGTGACCCTCTGGTCCGGCTCCGTCACCACCGCCAGCTCCTGATTCTGTACCACCTTCCCGGTACTGACCACCCGATGGGAGATCATCCGGTTTTCCGGCCGGCTGACATTAACCACCGCCGTCCCATACTGCCAGGAGGCCCTGGACAATACGGTAAAGCTGAATATAAATGCAAAAAATAAAGCGGTAATCCGCATCAGCTTTTTCTTTTTTCCCATGTCCCGCTCCTCTCTTCAAGCTTCAGCGTCCCTACTCCTTCACCGCCGCGGCGGCGATGCCCTGCTCCAGATACTCCTGCCCGCACAGAAACAGCAGCAGGGCCGGAACCAGCATCATCAGCGACGCGGCAAAGCCCATCCCCGCTTCCTCCAGGCCAATCTCCGGCAAAAACAGGGACAGAGGCCACAAAGCTTTTGTCTTCAGGAAGGTCTGGGGCTGCTCGATCATATTCCAGGATTCCAGAAACCCCAGCAGTCCGGAGGAAAGGATGCCCGGCAGCCCCAGCGGGACACCAATAGAACAAAAGATCTGAAAATTTCCGGCGCCGTCGATTCGGGCGGCCTCCAGCACTGCTTCCGGGACGCCGTGAAAAAAGCGCTGCATAATAAACACCGGAAAGGTGGAAAATACCGCAGGCAAAATCACTGCCAGATGGGTGTCCAGAAGCCCCATCCCATTCAAAATGATATACTCCGGCAGCATCAGAACCTGAAAGGGCATCAGCATCAATACCAGATAGATCATCTGGACAATGCCCTTTCCCGGAAAGGAAAACCGGGCCAGTCCCCAGGCGGCCGGTATGCCAAAAATCATCTGCCCCGCCAGAATGCTGAGGGAAATCTTCACGGAATTCCAGAACATTACAAAAAACTGTGGAGAATCCATCAGTAATTCCACCAGCGATTGAAACGCCGGCGCCAGAGGCAAAAGAGACCATCTGGCCATTCCTTCCGCGCTGCCCAGAACCGGTCCCAGGTTCTGCTCCAGCTCCCACTGGGCCGAGAACGCGCCGGATACCACGAAGGCCACCGGAAAGCAGACGATGACAGCCATAAGAACCAAAACCAGCCATACCGCCCCTTTCCCGCATTTTCCAAATACTTTCCCTGCCAGATGCCGTCCCATCCTCTTTCACCAGCCTTCCCTGTCCCATTTTTCCGATCCCATCCCCTCATGGCCCGTGCCTTGGGCTGCATTCCCTTTCCTCCATATCATTGGCGGCCCTTTCCTGCCCGCATTTCATTGCCCGGCCTTTCCATACCTGCGTATCATTGACCGTCCGCTTATACCTCGGTATCCCAGGCTCTCTGCAAAAACAGAATAAGCAAAAATACCACGCCGCCGTTCAGCACCGCAGTGGCCGCGATCCGGTCGAAGGACAGCTCCCGAAACCAGTTATTGTAAAGATGCTGAAGCAAATACATGCTCTGATGGGGGTAATCCCCCGCCACCAGCCAGGCCTCCCGAAACACCTTAAAGGAATTCAGAAAGGACAGCACGGTGATGGTATAGAGGGAGGGCTTCAGATTGGGCAGGGTAATCTTCGTAAAGCACTTCCATTCCCCTGCGCCGTCCACCCGGGCCGCCTCATAGATTTCCGGGGAGATACCCGCCAGTCCGGCCAGCCAGAGAATCATGTCATAGCCCAGATTCTTCCAGAGATAGCTGATCACCAGCACCCAAAAGGCCGCATCGGAGCTCATCCAGGCAATCTTTTCCATTCCAAACCGCTGCAGGCTCCCATTGATCAGGCCGTTGGAATGAAACAGCACCTTCCAGACCAGCACCACCGACGCGGCCGGCACTGCCATGGGCAGCAGAAAAGCGCCCTTTAGGGCCGCCTTCCCCAGCCTGACCCTCTGGATGCAGACTGCCGCCGCCAGAGAAAGCAGCACCAGAAGGGGGATACAGACTGCCGTAAATTTCATCGTATTCCCCGCAGCCAGCCGGAAGGCACTGTTTCCCAGCACATCCCGGTAATTTTTCAATCCCACCCACCGGGCCGTCACCGCGCTCTGGAAGGACCGCACCACTGCCTGAAAGAAAGGAAGGAGCGCAAAGAAAAGCACTCCGATAAAATCCGGCAGCAAAAACAGCAGGCCGGCCAGGCTGTTCCTCCTTCGCCGCACCCTTCCTCCCTTTGTTCTCCTTTTCTCCGGTTTCATCTCTTTACTGATTTTCCGCAAGATAAAGATTCATCTTCTGCATAATACTGTTCACCACTTCCTCCGCGCCGATTTCACCCTTCAGGCAGCGCGCCATATCCGTCAGTACCGCTTCCTGCAGCACACTCCCATTGTCTCCCCGGATGTTCACGGTCTCCGCTGCATTGGTCAGCCACTGCTGCTCCTCCTTTGTGGGCATATAGTAGGTCATCTCAGCAAAGGAGCTTCCGTCACTGGTACTGGCGCTCGCCGTATACTCCCCGGACCAGCTGTCCTCCTCCCACATATTCCGGAACGCAGTCCGGTTCACCGGAAATCCCCTTCCATTCACCGTGGTCTGCCCCTCTGCGGAAAGCAGATATTTTACAAAATCCATGGCCCGCTCCGGCTCCCTGGCTGTACTTAAAATACCCAGATTGCTCAGGGGGACAAACACATTCTGCTGCTGGCCCCCGAAAAGGCGGACACTGCAGGCGGTATTCGATTTATTTTCCTCCAAATTCAAAGACGTATAAGCCGCATAATCAATCAGAGACATCAATAATCCAACCTCCAGCTTCCTATCGCCGGAGAGAATACTGAGGGCGCCTCCCCCGATGCCATAATACTCTGTCCCGTTCATCTGCGGAAGATAATCAATCCCTTCCCGGAAATATTCCTGCTCCTCCCCGGTGGCCGAAGTGATCCAGTTATCATAAATCCTCTTTATTCCGGTCACATATTCCGACAGCTTCTCCTGGTCAATCGATCCGTCCTCCCGTTCCCAGCTTCCGGCACAGGAATAATACAGCCCCAGCGGGAGTCCTATCATCTCACCCCAGCCAATGGTCTTTTCCTCCGCCGCCAGCTCCGCCAGGGAATCCAGATTTTCCAGGCGGTTTAACACCGAGGTATCCCCGGCCGCGGCAGCTATTCCAAACCGGGCCGGAACCGCGCAGACCGTCTCCCCCTCCCGATAGGTGTAGGCAATGTTCTCAAACAATCCTTCCCTGCCGGATACCTCCGCCAGCATTTCACTTAAATCCGTCAGCATTCCCCGGCCTGCGTAGGTGTCCACGGACATCCCGTCCATAAACAGGATATCCGGCCCGTTGCCGGCCAGAATATCAGTATTCAGCGTCCGCAGGGCATCCGATACAGTGACGCCCTCCTCCCCGCTTATTCCCACTTCATAATTAATGTAGGTATCCGGATACATTTTCTGAAACTGCACCGCCGCCTGCCGGATTCCATTGTCCTCCCACAGAGAATAGACCGTCACTTCCCGCTCCGGGACGCTGCTGACCGCAGGATCGAAGGCATACTTTCGGATTCCGCTGGCCTCGCCGCTATAAACCACATAAAAGCTGCCCTCCGCCGCTTCCAGGGCCACAATGCCGATGGAGGAATCCGACAGAGCGTTCAGGCTGCCGTCCACCACCTGCTCCACGGCGCTTCCCCTCATCACATGGGAGAAAATTCCTTTTCTGGTGCAGTAATACAGCCGCCCCTCCTCATCCTCCGCAAAGTTGATCTTATGGCCCTGGGAAGAAATATCGCTGTAATCCTCCCCGTTGGAGAACAGGGCTTCATTCATGGCCTCATCCCGCTCCAGAGGCTCCCCGCTGTTCAGGTCATAGCGCAGCAGTTCCCCGTCTCTGGACAAAATCAGTCCCTCCTGTCCGCAGACTCCTACCATAGAAGCGGAGGATGCCAGCTGCTGCAAAGCCTCACCGGTATCCCTCTCCAACAGCCAGACATCGCCATTATAGGCCATGCCAAGTACCTGGCCGTCCTTTGTGATCTGCAGCAGTCCTCCAATGCTCTCCGGCTGCTGCGTTGCCTGCGCCTTTCCCTCCGCGTCAAAGCTCACATAATAATAATTATAATCCTCATTTCCACCGGACTCCTCCAGGGCATCCTCCCTGCTCCCGGCGCCTTCCTCACTGTTCCAATCCCCCTGAATCATGGCAATTCCCGCTCCGCTGCCATCCGGCGCCAGTTTTATATCCATAAAATAAAGCTGGCTGTATTGCCGGGGAAGCGCCGCCGCCTGCTCCCAGCTTTCTCCCCCGTCCAAGCTGTCCCAGAGGCTCACCGGCTCCACTTTGTCCCAGTCATAGGTCACCATCCGAAGGCTCCCATCCTCCAGCCTTGCCAGATCCAGTATAGCTTCCCCATTGTCTGTCACTTCCCCCGGCAGGGAAAGCTCTGTCTCCAGATAGCGTCCCACAGCGGTTCCGTCCGCCTCCTGGGCTGCTGCCGGGATACCCGTCAGGCCAAGGCAGACTGCCGTCATCCCAGCCAGAATCCTTTTTCCAAATTCTTTTCCTCTCATTCTGATACCTCCTGTTTTCTTCCGGGCTGTTTACAGCCCGGCGCCGCCTTTGCCCACACCACCCAACAGCGATTTTTATCATGCTATCACTTCATTCTCTAAATAATCTCTAAATAAAATCTATTTTCCCTTTATCTTAAGCTCAAATTAAAGATTATTTAGAGATTTCTGTGATATGATGAAAAATAAAAAAATTAGGAGAATGGATCAATGCGAATTTTACTGATTGAGGATGACACTGCTCTTTGCCGCTCTCTGGGGCTTTCCCTTAAGCAGCAGGGCTTTACCGTCACAGTCTGTCACGACGGGGAGGAGGGATTATTTCATATTCTGGAGAATGGTCACGATCTGATTCTGCTGGACCGGATGCTCCCCGGCATGGACGGGGCAAAGGTGCTGCAGCAGGCCAGGGCCCGGGGCTGTATGACCCCTGTGATTTTCCTCACGGCCATAAGCAGTCTGGAGGAGCGAATCACCGGGCTGGATCTGGGAGCAGACGATTATATCACCAAGCCCTTCGCCTTCGAGGAGCTGATGGCACGGATTCGGTGCATCTGCCGCCGCCCCGGCCCCCTTCGGGAAAGCAGCCTTCTCTCCTACCGGGATCTGCGGTTTCAGCCCGATCAGAGCCAGCTCTCCTGCGGCTCCAAAAGCTGCACCCTGTCCCGCCGGGAGGGGGAGCTGCTGACGCTGTTTTTAAAAAATCCCAATCAGACCCTTCCCCGCTCCACCATCCTGCTGCGGGTCTGGGGCCCGGATACGGAAATCGAAAATGGAAATCTGGACAACTACATCCATTTTCTCCGGCGGCGGCTGCGGGCAGTAAACAGCGAGACTGCCCTCACCACTGTGCGGGGCATCGGATACCGGCTGTCCTGAGAACGTCCAGCCCCCATGCTCCGGAATACGCTGCCCCTGGACTATCGTATGCTTACTGTTTATATATTGAAGGAAAATTATATGTTTCATAAAGTCCGTTTCCGGCTGACCGCTCTGTGCATGGCCGTCACCGGTGTTATCCTGGCAGTGCTCACCATCATCTGCCTCTCCTTTTCCGAAACCAATCTGCGAAATCAGGAACAGTCCTCCTATGAGGCCAATTTAACTACCACCTATCAGACCCTCCGGCAGCAGTCCACCCTGTCCCACAACTGGCTCCGCCAGATAGCCGCCCGCTGCCAGTTCACCCTGCGTATCCGTGATAACGGCACAGAACTGTTCTTCCAGCAGCTTTCCCCGAATGCAGAAACGGAAGCACTGCTGGATCTGGCGGAGGAAACCGCCCTCCAAACCTATGGAATCCCTATGGAAACAGCCAGCGCTCCCCTCTCCACCATCTACCACAGGGAATTTCCCCTGCCATCCGCAGGAGAGCGCCTGCTGGCCTCCATAGCGCTGATTCCCTATCACAACGGAACACTGGCCGTCACGGTGCTGCATCCCTTAAGCCGGCTGGGGCAGCAGATCGCCCATCAGAGAAAGCTTTTTCTCCTGGCGGACCTGGCAGCCTTCACTCTGCTCTCCCTCTTTTTCTGGTTTTTCATCACACGGATGCTAAAACCTCTGGAGGAAAACAGAAAAAAGCAGATGCAGTTTATCGCATCCGCTTCTCATGAGCTGCGCTCTCCGCTGACAGTGATTCTAAGCAACACCGACGCCGTGCGCAGCCAAAGTATGCCTGCTGATTCCCAGTTTCTGGATACCATCACCCAGGAGGGACAGCGCATGTCCCGTCTGATCAGTGATATGCTGCAGCTGGCCGGGGCTGACAATCACAGCTGGAACATCCATCCCGTCCACACGGAGCTGGATACCCTGCTTTTGCAGACCTGGGAATCCTACGAAACTCTGGCCGGCAGCAAAAACCTGCGGTGGCAGATTACCCTGCCCCCAAAGGAGACGCCGCCCTGTCTCTGCGACCCGGAGCGCATCCGCCAGCTTTTAGCCATCCTGATCGACAACGCCTTTTCCTACACTCCCGCCGGGGGCTGGGTAAAGCTCTCCCTGAAGCATTCCACCTCCCACTTTAACCTCACCGTATCCGACAATGGGCCGGGGATTCCCAGCGCACAGAAGGAAGCGGTGTTTGAACGCTTTTACCGGGGCGATCCCTCCCGCCGGGACAAAAATCATTTTGGCCTGGGCTTAAGCATCGCCCGGGAAATCGCCAGGCTCCACCGGGGAGAACTGCTCCTGAAGGATACCCCCGGCGGCGGCTGTACCTTCACGCTGGTCCTGCCGGCCACCGAAACAGAATAAATACAGACCCCTAAATTTCTTCCTCCACCATACTCTTATTTCTATTCAGCATATCGTAGATGCAGGGCACCACGAAAAGGGTCAGCAGGGTACCGTACACCAGTCCGCCCACGGTAACAATAGCCATAGGCTGTACCATGTCGGCTCCCATGCCCATGCCGATGGCCATGGGCATCAGGCCCAGGATCGTGGTCAGGGCCGTCATCAGGATGGGGCGCAGACGGGTCCGTCCCGCCTCCACGATAGCGTCCTTTTTATCCATGCCCTCCCGCCGGAGCTGATTGATATAGTCCACCAGCACAATACCGTTGTTTACAATAATGCCGGACAGCATCACGAAACCGATCATGGCAATCACACTGACGGGACTGTCCGTAAGATACAGACCGAACAGGCCTCCCGTAAAGGCCAGCGGAATCGTGAACATGATAATGAAGGGAGACAGCAGGGACTGAAATTGAATCACCATAATCAGGTACATAAACACCACCGCCAGCGCCAGCATTTTTATCACCTGTCCCATGGCCTCGTTGATGGTCTCATCCTCACCGGCCATCTCCAGGCTGTACCCTTCCGGTACCTCATAGCCCTCCAGCGCCTTTTCCACCTTCTGGGCCACCAGCCCGATATTGTAGCCGTCGGCAATCCCGGCGCTGACCGTCACATACCGGTTCTGATTGATCCGGTTGATGGAAGAGAAGCCTTCTGTATCCTGGAAGTCCACAATCTCCTCCAGCGGCACCTCCACCTCCTTATTCTCCTCATCCTTCCCGGTGATGGTCAGATTCCTGATCTTCTCCCGGGTCAGGGTCTCGTCCGCATCATCCAGCACCAGCACCGCGTAATCCTTGGACTGGGTGGAAAGGGTGGTGGCGCTGGAGGCCTCCGCCAGCTTTCCCTGCAATAGCTGAAATACCTGGGCCGTGGTAAGCTGATAGCTCATGGCGGCGTTTTTGTCCACCACCAGCCGCAGCTCCAGCGTCTTTTCCTCAATTCCGTCAGAAACCTGTGTGGTTCCCTCCACCCTGTCCAGAATATCCGCCACCTCACCGGCGATCCGTTTCAGCTCATCCAGCTCCCGGCCCTGAAGCTGAATGGAAATGCCGCTGCCGCCCAGGGATGACATATCCATGGTGGAGGTCTCCACCGAAATCTCACCCTCCAATCCCGCTGTTTTCTCCAAAATCTCATCCGCCAGCTCCAGATTGCTGCGGGTTTTCTCCTCATCCAACAGCACATACATGGAAATTTCTTCTCCGCTGCCGCCGCCCAGGCTCATGGAGCCGCCCCCGGCCATGGCCCCCACGTCTGTCACCTCCGGGATCGTCAGAATCCGCTTCATGGCCTCGTCGGAAATGGCCGCCGTCTCCTTCAGCGTGCTTCCCTCCGGAGCCGTCAGGCTCACCGTCATCTGGGTGCTGTCCATCTCCGGCATAAAAGCGGTTCCCCTGGAAATCGCCAGATATCCGGAATAAGCCAGCAGTCCCAGGGCCGCCGCCAGCACCAGAAGCTTCACACGCAGAACTTCTCTGAGGATTTTCCCATAAACAAACTGCACCGCATCCAGGAAACGGGAGCGCTTTTCCACAGTCTTTTTCAGCAGCCCCGCCCCCATCATGGGCACCACCGTCAAAGCCACCGCCAGACTGGCCAGCAGGGAGTAGGCGATGGTCAGGCCCATATCCACAAAGAGCTGCCTCGTGATACCCTCCGTAAACACAATGGGCAAAAATACGCAGATAGTGGTCATAGTGGAGGAGGCAATGGAGCCCGCCACCTGATTGGCCCCCTCCACGGCTGCCTTTCTGGCGGAGCAGCCCAGCCCCCGCATCCGGTAAATATTCTCAATCACCACGATGGAGTTATCCACCAGCATACCCACCCCCAGCGCCAGGCCGGAGAGGGAAATAATATTCAGGCTGATGCCGGAAAAATACATCAGCACCAGTGCCGTCACGATACTAATGGGAATGGAGAACGCAATCACCAGCGTAGGCCGGAAGCTCTTCATAAAAATCAGAAGAATGATCACCGCCAGCGCCGCGCCGGAGAGAATATTCTGCAATACGGAATCCACCACCAGGTCAATATAGATTCCCTGGTCCATCAGTTCGATAATGTTTACCTTTTCATTTTCTGACTCCAGCCTGGCAAACCGCTCCTTGATCCGGTCAGACACCTCCCCGGTGGAATAGCCGGACTGCTTCTGCATACTGAATACCACGCC
>CAMNQN010000096.1 GCA_946549155.1 uncultured Lachnospiraceae bacterium
TCCTGCTGTTCCTGGTAAGCTTTACAAAATCATGCTGAATGTGACATCCTAAGCAAAAAATATTCGATTTGCGCAGATTAATATGGTAGTCACGGATAGAAGCTTTTTATATTCGGCTCTTGCATGGCAATTGCTTCAATAGCAAATTTGCCGCCATTTTTCTCAAACTCAGCATATATCATTCCATTATCAGCTTACGCAGGCTACATGTTTGCCGCTTAGTATGCCACATTTCGCGTGATTCTGTAAATTCAGCCAAACAATGTGACTTACTAAGCGGCAAACATCTAAGATTGATGGTATAATGACAAATGGAAATTTTTTGCCGCTACTGTGATGTTAGTTTACGCAAATCAGATATGTTATGCTTAGGATGTCACATTCAGCGTGCTTCTGTAAAGCTTACCAGGAACAGCAGGAAGGGAAAGCGCGGAGCCGACACTGTCATCTGGAAAACATTGCGCAGAATACCTTAGAAAATCTTAGCTGGAGCCCAACCCGAATTTGGAGAGGGTTGGCAGTCTTCAAGACTGCCGACCCAGGGTCACTGAGCTGGGAAATCATCAGGATTTCCCGGCGAATTGACCCGGTGCTTCAAATTCGGGTTGGGCTCCAGCTTAGATTTTCTTGGTATTCGAAGCAGTTTTTCAGATGACAGTGCCGGCTCCACGCTTTCCCTTCCTGCGTCCGGGTAATTAGCCAAACACGAATTGCCGGTACAGAAATGTTAAATTTAAATAAACAGGAGGACGCCGAATTAAAATATGCTATAATGTACGACATGGAAAGCGGAAGCTTTTCATATCTTGACGAGGAGAAATGCGGCGCATTATTTAAAACACAAATTTCGGAGGATGATATGGGCGAGGAAAAGATCAAGTGGGGGCAGATGAACTGGAAGCAACGGGGACAGTATTTTATGGATTACTATTTTAAGATTACGGTAGTGATCGTGATTGTTCTTTGCATGGCAGTTTCCTTTATTAAGACGGTCTTTTTTGATAGAACGGAATCGATGCTTTCTGTGATGGTGGTGAATGAAAGCATGGATTTTGATACGGAGGCTATGGAGGAGGAGCTGCGCCAGAGCATGGGATGGACAGGAAAGAACCAGACGGTTGATTTTACGATGGTTACCACGGGCTCTTATGAGAGTGAAGTGGTTCTTCTTACCAGGCTGCAGGCTGCGTCAGTAGATGTGATGATTGCTGACCGGGAAACGTTTGATAAGTATATGAAAAACGGCTTTTTTGATGAGGTGGACAGGTATATTCCAAAGGGGCTTGAGCTGACGGATTCTCTGGTCAGCGGCTGTGTGGAAGAGGTGGATGACGAGGGAGTGGTAATTGACCGGAAAGAGGAGCGCGATTACGGGATTGATCTGAGGGGAAGTGAAAAATACCGGGAGATGGGCGGACTTCTGGAGAATCCGGTGCTGGGAATCGTCGTAAATGGAGAGCATCGGGATGCGGCGGGTGCGGCAGTTGCCTATTTGGTGGAATGAATAAATGTGCGGCGGAAAAGCTGTTTGATTAAAATAAAGTGAGGAAAGTGAAAAGGATGGATGAAATCAGAGAATTTCTGAGCTCCAGAAGAAAGGTGACATTGGCGCTGACGGCGGCCAATATTCTTGTTTTTGTGATATTTACATTGGCCGGGAATACGGAGGACGTTTATTTTATGCTGGGGCATGGCGCGTGTTATACGCCTGCGATTTTGCAGGGAGAGTATTACCGTTTGTTTACGGGAATGTTTCTGCATTTTGGGCTGCCTCATCTGCTCTACAACATGCTTTGCCTGATTTTTTTGGGGGACCTGCTGGAAACGGTGGTGGGGCCGGTTAAATATTTGCTGATTTATGTGCTGGGAGGCCTGGCTGGAAATGTGCTGTCCATGGTGATGGAGCTGCGAAGGGGAACATATGCTGTATCAGCGGGGGCGTCGGGAGCGATTTTTGCGGTGGTGGGAGCTTTGCTCTACATTGTTATCCGGAATAAGGGCCGCCTGGGGAACATTACGTTACAGCGCATGGCGATGATGGCGGTTTTGTCCATTGTGCAGGGATTTACGGAGACCGGGACGGATAACGCGGCCCATGTGGGAGGATTCGCGGCCGGATTTGTGCTGGCGCTTCTGCTGTACCATAAAGGAAGGGCTATGGATAAACCGCGATATTTTTAATGACACAGGCAGAAATTTGTATTAAACTGAAGGTATTCAGCGGTTCAGATAGCTGAAAGGAAATGGAGGAAAGTGTTATGAGAGCAGATGATTGTATATTTTGTAAAATTGCCAACGGGGAGATTCCTTCCGCCACGCTGTATGAGGATGAGGATTTTCGGGTGATTTTGGATCTGGGGCCCGCATCCAAAGGCCATGCGCTGATTTTGCCCAAGGAGCACGCGGCGAATTTGTATGAGCTGCCGGATGAATTGGCGGCCAGGGCCATGGTGGTGGCAAAGAAAGTGGCCTCTGTTCTGAAGGACGGGCTGAAATGTGACGGTATGAATATTGTTCAGAATAACGGAGAGCCGGCGGGACAGACGGTATTCCATTTTCATATGCATCTGATTCCCCGATATAAGGGAGACAGTGAGCATGTAAGAGTGACCTGGGATCCGGGTAAGCTGACAGAAGAAGATAAGCAGGAGCTGTTGGGATTGTTTAGCTAAAATTGCAGGGTAAAAAACGCAGGCGTAGCAGGCTGCGTTTTTTACCCTGTGCAATCGGGAAAATAGATAAGTATAGGGTCCAGCTATTTCGAAACCGTCGTATTAGCTGCATCCTCAATCAGCTCCGTGATCATTTCAATCGCATTACTCTGCCCGCTCTTTTTCATAGCCTCCGCATAGCTGTTCCGGTTTTCGTACAGCTCCAAAATGGTGGAGAGCAAAAGCTGGGGTGTGATCTCTTCTTCCTGCAGCACCATGGAGAAGCCCTGCTGCTGGAAGGATTTTGCGTTTAATAGCTGGTCGCCCCGGCTGGCAGCGGCGGACAGGGGGATCAGAAGATTGGGCTTGCGCAGTGCCAGAAGCTCACAGATGGCGTTGGCCCCGGCCCTGGAGATCACTATGTCCGCCAGGGCGAACAGGTCGGCTAGTTCCTGTTTGATATACTCGTACTGGACATATCCTTCCATGCCCTTCTGTGTCTCGTCCAGATTTCCTTTTCCGCAGAGGTGGATTACCTGGAAGGTTTTCAGAAGCTGGGGCAGAATGCTGCGGACGGCATTGTTCACCGCTACGGAACCCAAACTGCCGCCGATCACCATCAGCACCGGCTTTTTGGCGGTGAAACCGCAGAAATTCAGTCCGGCCAGCTTATTTCCTTTTAAAAGCTCCTGGCGGATGGGAGAGCCGGTGAGTACGGCTTTTCCTTCCGGAAGATATTTTACGGTTTCCGGAAAATTGCAGCAGATTTTGGCAGCTGCGGGGATGGACAGCTTGTTGGCCAGCCCCGGGGTCATGTCTGATTCGTGAATGATGGTGGGGATATGGCATCTTTTGGCGGCCTGCACCACCGGCACAGCTACGAAGCCGCCCTTGGAAAATACCACGTCAGGGTTTATTATTTTCAGCAGTTTTTTTGCCTCACCAAAGCCCTTCAGTACCCGGAAGGGATCGGTGAAGTTTTTCCAGTCAAAGTAACGCCGCAGCTTTCCAGAGGAGATTCCGTAATAGGGAACGCCCATCTCCTCGATCAGTTTTTTCTCAATCCCATCATAGGAACCGATGTAGTGAACCTCATAGCCCAGCTCTTTAAGACGGGGCATCAGCGCGATATTCGGAGTAACATGGCCGGCAGTGCCGCCGCCGGTCAGAACAATTTTCTTCATAGCTTTCCTCCAGAAATTATTTTACAAATCCTTAAGATACAGTTACGCATTTTCAGGATATACTAAGATTACTGTTCGGGCGCAGCGCGGTGGATTCCGCAGGATCCGCAGCGCGGTGCTGTGAACGGAGGGAACAGTAACACATATTAAGTATAGTTTACCCGTTCATCATGAAAAGTCAAGTGACAGGTGTTGGCTGGAATGATATAATATAGAAGATGTAAAGCGTTTTTTGAGTCTGGGAGGTAACGATATGAAGCTGACATTTTTGGGCGCGGCCCATGAGGTAACAGGGAGCTGTTATTTTCTAGAGGCCTGCGGACAGAAAATAGTGATAGACTGCGGGCTGGAACAGGGCCCCGATACGTTTGAGAATGTGGCTCTGCCGGTGAAGGCGGGAGATATTGACCTGGTTTTGCTGACCCATGCGCACATGGATCATTCAGGGAAGCTTCCTTTACTGTATAAGGAGGGATTCCGGGGACAGATTTTCGCCACTGCCGGTACCGCGCAGCTGTGTAATATTATGCTGATGGACAGCGCAAATATTCAGATGTTTGAAGCAGAGTGGAAAAACCGCAAGGCGATTCGGGCGGGCCAGCCTCAGGTGGAACCATTGTATGATCTGGAGGACGCCCAGGGGGCAATCTCCTGTTTTGTGCGGTGTGATTACGGGCAGGAGAGGCGGATCGCGGAGGGAATCAGGATCCGGTTTGTGGATGCCGGGCATCTGCTGGGATCCGCTTCCATCGAGATCTGGCTGCGGGAAAACGGGGTAGAGCGGAAACTGTTGTTTTCCGGTGATATTGGAAATGTGGATCAGCCTCTGATCTGTGATCCTACCTATCTGGAGGAGGCGGATTATGTGGTGATGGAGTCCACCTATGGGGACCGGAGCCATGAAAAGCCGGCGGATTACGCGGTGGAGCTTTCGAAGGTGCTGCAGAGGACCTTTGACCGGGGCGGAAATGTGGTGATTCCCTCCTTCGCGGTGGGCAGAACGCAGGAAATGCTTTATTTTATCCGGAAAATAAAGGAAGAGCATATGGTGAAAAACCATGACGGCTTTGAGGTGTGGGTGGACAGTCCTCTGGCGGTGGAGGCCACCAACGTATTCCGGGAGAGAATGTACAGCGATTTTGATGAGGAGGCCAGAGAGCTTTTGAATCGCGGCGTGAACCCCATCGGTTTTACAGGACTTCGCACCTCTGTCACCAGCGAGGACTCGAAAGCCATTAATTTTGACCCGAAATGTAAGGTGATTCTGTCTGCCAGTGGTATGTGCGACGCGGGACGGATTAAGCATCATCTGAAGCACAACCTGTGGCGGCCGGAATGCACGGTGCTTTTTGTGGGATATCAGGCAGTGGGTTCCCTGGGGCGGGCCATCCTGGAGGGCGCGTCTGCGGTGAAGCTTTTCGGGGAGGAGATTGAGGTGAAGGCGGAGATCTGTCGTCTGCCGGGCATCAGCGGGCATGCGGATAACCAGGGACTGATTCGGTGGATCGACGCTCTGAAGGAAAAACCCCGGATGGTATTTGTTACCCATGGCGAGGATCAGGTCTGTCAGCTGTTCTGCGGCAGGCTGCAGCAGGAGCTGGGACTGAATGCGTCCGCCCCCTATTCCGGGTCTGTGTTTGATCTGGAGCTGGGGCAGTATCTGGTGGAGGCGGCGCCGGTGGAAATCCGGAAAGCATCAGGAGAAAAGGCGGCATTCGGAGAGCCTGGAGGAAAGATGTCATCCAGGAAGGCTGCCGGAATTTATGCGAAGCTGGTGGAAGCCGGACAGCGTCTGATGGCGGTGATACGCAGGAATGAGGGCGGGGCCAACAAGGATCTGAAGAAATTTACGGAGGAGATCAACCGGCTCTGTGATAAATGGGAACGGTAGGATACAGGAATAAGGGAGAAATCAAGTGAAGAGATGGTACAAAAGACTGAGCAGGATGATTGGAATTCTGGTGATGACCGTTTTGCTGAGCAGCTGCGGGGTGCTGGATACTGCGGCGGTGAAAACGGGGATGAAGGAGAGTCCCTATTATCAGCTGGGGGATACCTGGTGGGATCACGGGGGCATTGAGGAATATTATTTTAATCAGATTCCCAGCGAAATGAACGAAATTTACCGGGAGCTGTACGAGCGGATCCGGAATTATGAGGATTCGGCGGATTTGTATGCTTCTGTGGACACGGAAACCTTCTGGGACGCTTACTACGCGGTGCTGGCGGATCATCCTGAATTTTTCTGGGTGGGCAGCAGCGTGCAGGTGAAGGAATCCACATTGACGGGGAAGGTGATGGGATATACGCTTTCCACCACGGTGGACGTGGACAGCAGAGATTATCTGAGAACCCAGCTGGAGGCGGCCGCTGATGACTGTATGAACCAGATCAGCGCCGACGCGTCGGATTACCAGAAGATTAAGTTTGTCTATGAATATCTGATCAACACCACAGATTACGACAGCAACAGTCCGGATAACCAGAATATTCAGAGCGCGCTTTTGGGGCACAGCTCCGTTTGCGCCGGATATTCCAAGGCGTTCCAGTACATTCTTCACCGGATGGGGATGTTTTGCACCTATGTGACAGGCAAGACCTCCGACGGAGGGGACCACGGCTGGAATATTGTCCGGATTGACGGGGTGTATTACCATGTGGATGTGACCTGGGGGGACCCGGTGTTCGTAAATCGGGAGGGGGAATCCGGGTCTGCCTCCACCATGAATTATAATTATCTGTGCTGTACGGACAGTGAGATTTACAAGACGCATATTCCCGAGGTGAGTGTCCCGCTGCCGGAATGCACGGACGACAGCTACAATTATTACAAGCTGAACGGGCTGTATTACGAGTATTTCGATTATGATACGGTTTACAATGCGCTGATGAATTCGGTGTGGTCGGATGAGAGCTACATCGTGATGAAATTCGGCTCCCAGGATGCCTATAATTCCGCCAAGTATGAGCTGTTTCAGAACAATATGCTCAATGATGCGGGGCAGTATCTGATGGGAGTGTACGGAACCTCCACCTGGAATTACCGGTATCATACGGATGACGATTTTTGCCTGATTACAATATACTGGAAGTCCTGATACCCAGGAGGGGGGAATCCGGGACATTTTCAGGATAGACGGAGGGAGACAGGTTTCTATGGAAGAATTCATCGAATTACTGGAACAGATTTTGAATGAAAAGCTGCTGCAGATTGTGTTCAGCGGCGCGAAAAATCCGGCGGCGGCGGTGAAGATCCGGGTCCGGCCGCTTATGGTGCGGCAGTCTCTGGTTTTTCAGGCGGCGTTTTGGGATGGGAAAAAGGAAAAGCATATTAATTTTCAGAAGGAGGAGCTGATCACAGAGGCGCAGCGCTGGATGCAGGCGGACTACAGGCAGATGCAGGCGGATACCACAGAATGGAGCGCTTCTGTGCTGGTGAGCAAAAAGGGCAGGGTGACAGTGAAAAAGAAGCTGCTCTCCCAGGCCCGTCCGGCGGCGGCGCTTTCTCATAACCGGAAAAAGCGGTATATTCTGGAGGAGGGAGTGGCGGTTCCCTTTTTGGTGGAGCTGGGGGTGATGACACCGGAGGGCCGGGTGGTTAACAGTAAGCAGGATAAGTTTCGTCAGATCAACCGTTTTCTGGAATTTATTCAGGATATCTGTCCGGTGCTGCCCAGAAACCGGGAGCTGACGATGATTGACTTTGGCTGCGGAAAGTCTTATCTGACCTTCGCTATGTACTACTATCTTCATCATCTTCAGGGACTGGATCTGCGGATTATCGGGCTGGACCTGAAGGAGGATGTGATCGGGCACTGTAACGAACTGGCCCGGAAATTCGGCTATGAGAAGCTGCAGTTTTTGACCGGGGATATCGCGGATTACGAGGGAGTGGAGCAGGTGGATCTGGTGGTGACGCTTCACGCCTGCGACACGGCCACGGATTATGCGCTGGCAAAGGCGGTGGCGTGGAATGCGCGGGCGATTTTGTCTGTCCCCTGCTGTCAGCATGAGCTGAACCGCCAGATGAAGAATGAAATGCTGGAACCAGTGCTGAAATACGGGCTTTTGAAGGAGCGTATGGCGGCTTTGATTACGGATGGGCTGCGGGCTTCTTTGCTGGAGCAGCAGGGATATGAGGTGCAGGTGCTGGAATTTATTGATATGGAGCATACGCCAAAGAATATATTGCTTCGGGCGGTGAAACGAAGGGGCGGAAAGCGGATTGAGCTTCCGCAGAGAGAGGAAGAGCGGGAAACGCAGCGAAGAAGGCTGGAGGCGTGCATGAAGGAGCTTCATGTGGAGCCCACGCTGAGACGGCTGCTGAAATAGCCTCAGACAGGAGCAGCCCCCCATTTTCCGGCATAAGATAATAATGACAAAGAAAAATGGGGAGAGTCAAATGAAATATTTGTACTCCAGTCAATACGATCCTATGATGAATTCCCGGATATCCGGGCAGGCCATAAATCAGGCGGGAATGTCTTATTTCCCATTATTGGGGGCGCCTTACGCTCCGGTTCTGGCAGCGGCGGGGACTCCTGACTTATTTGAGGAGGAGAAGCGGGTATTTGAGGATGCCAGAAGGCTGCAGTCCTTTTACCCCAGGATTGCCCAGGAGATTCAGCAGCATGTGGAGGAAGAGTGCGATAAGCTGGAATATGAGGGCAGCATGATGTTTGACGAGTACCCGGACCGGGTGTTGCTGATGCGGCTGGCGGAGAAGATTACGGATCAGCTGAAGGATTTTTCCGTGGAGGAGGCGCTGCGGAATCCGGAGACGGCGGTGGCTGCGGACAGGATGGAGGAAGCGTTCCCGGAGGAGGAATCGTTTTTGCCGGAGGAAAATACGGAGCAGATGGAGCGCCTGACTAAGCCGCAGGTTCTTTCCGGACAGTCCGGGAATCGCAGGCGGCGCAGGGAGGATTTCGGGCTTGGCGATCTGGTGCAGGTGATGCTTCTCGATGAGATGCACCGCAGGAGATGCAGGCACCGCCGCTGCCAGAACCGCAGATTCTGGTGAATGCCGGTTGCGCCTGCCGGTGAAGTCTGATAGAATGAGTACAGCCTGGCCCAGGGTGCTGAGCCGGGATAGAAGTGAACGGTAAGAATGATTCCGGTACGGAAGAAGGATAGTTACATGAAAGATACGCTAAGGACAGTCAGGAATGTATTCCTGCGCATTATTCTATTGCTGCTTATATTTGTGGGTTCGGTGGTGGTGTTTAGCCGCATGGTGAATCAGGTGATGCCGGATGTGGCGGAGACGATGTCCAGCTCCACCTTCCCGCTGGTGTATATGCAGAAGGACGGTACTAATTTTAACTGCCTGCACGGGTATGCCAGGGAGATGGATGTTTCTTATATCAGGGACAGTATTACGCCTCTGGAATCCAACCGGGAGCTGACGATTCAGATTCAGGCTTTCAGCACCTCTATTGACGGGGTGTCCTACGAAGTGCTGACTCTGGATGGCACGGAATCGCTGGAAAACACCAAGGTGGTGAAGCTTCAGAATGATGGCGATTATCTGACGGCCACGCTGACTCTGCAGAATAAGATGCTGATGAATCAGGAATATGTCCTCAAGCTTCAGGTGACCTTTGGCGGACGCAGTATTTACTACTACACGCATGTGCTGCTGGCAGACGGACTGCATACCGGGGATTACCTGAATTATGTCAGCGGATTTTATGACAAATGCGTAAACCGGACGGATGAGGCGTCCATCGGTACCGCGGTGGAGCCGGATGAAACCACCGACGAGGAGGCCACGCTGGCCTTTATGGATATCCATGACAGTGTAAACCAGCTGATGTGGTCCGGCCTGAATCCGCAGATTTATTATAAGCCTACGCCCCGGCTGACGGAGATCAATAAGAATACGGCCACGCTGACCCTGGATTACCGAATCGCTTCGGTCAATAGTTCCGGAATCACGGAGGTGTTTAATGTCCACGAGTATTATCGTGTGCGTTACACGGACAGCCGTGTATATCTGCTGAATTTTGAGAGAACCACGGACGAGATTTTTAATCCGGACAACAATGTGATTGAGAGCAAGGGCATCAATCTTGGCATCCGGGATAAGGACGTGGAGTATGCCACGGATGAAAAGAACCGGGTAATTGCCTTCGTGCAGGAGGAGGAGCTGTGGACCTACGAGGTCAGCGAAGATAAGCTGGTGCAGGTGTTTGGCTTCCCCCAGAAGGAAAATATGGATTACCGGGATTTCTATGATAAAAACGCGATAAAGATTCTCCGGGTCAGCCCGGAGGGAGACGTATGGTTTGCGGTGGCGGGTTATATGAACCGGGGCAGCCATGAGGGGGAAAACGGTGTGGCGGTCTACTACTACGAATCGGCCACCGCCATGGTAGATGAAAAAATTTTCCTTTCCAGCATGGAGAGCCCGGAGCTGCTGCGGCGGGATGTGAATACCCTGGCCTGCATTTCGGAGGATGGTTCCAGCTTTTGCATCTACCTGGAGGGCGTCGTGTATAAGGTGGATTTAAACGGAAGAACCTATGAGGTCCTGGCTGCCGGTGTGAAGGAAAACTGCTATGCGGGTTCCGGTTTTGGCCGGTATTTCGCCTGGCTGAAGGAGGGGAAGGAGCTTGATTCTGCCACTCTCTGCGTTCTGAATGCGGAGACCGGAACGATCCGGGAGATTGCCTGCGGCAGCGACGAGCGAATCCGCCCGGTGGCTTTTATAAATGAGGATCTGGTGTACGGTGTGGCCTACAGTGCGGACATTAGCGCCGCCCACGGTGGAAACGGCAGTTTCCCCATGTATAAGCTGATCATCGAGGATGGTGAGGGAAATGAGATCAAACACTATGAGCCGGCAGGATATTATGTGACCGATACGGTGTTGACCGACAACATGCTTTCCATGACCCGGGTAGCGAAAGGGAACGGCGGCTTTGTGGAGGCTGCGGAGGATCATATTGTGAATACGGATACCCAGGATTCCGTGGCAACCGGTATATCCACGAAAACCTCCGCCAGAAAGCAGACGGAGGTGGTGCTGCGTACGGGCTCCGCCCTCTCCAATAAAAATCCGCAGATTGTGCGGAGCAAGATTATCACCTATGATACGGCCAGAACGCTGGACATTCCAGCGAATCATGAGAAACAGGAGCTGTATTATGTCTACGCGGGCGGCGCTTTGGAGGGGATTTATACCTACCCCAATGAGGCGATTGTCCGGGCGGATGAGCTGGTGGGAGTCGTGGTAGACAGCAGCCAGAATTATGTTTGGGTGCGGGGCGACAAGGCCACTTCCGTGGAGCTAGATCTGACGAAGCTTCCGGCAGCCTTTTTCACCGGTACCATGGATCCGGAAGCACTGAGCCAGTCCACCGGAAAGACGGTGGTGGATCTGTATGGCTGCACCCTGGATCAGGTGCTGTATTTCGTCAGCCATGGAAAATCAGTGATTGCACAGACGGAGACCGGGCCTGTCACCATCGTGGGATACGACGAGTACAATGTTTACCTGGTGAAACCAGGCGATACAGAGTGGTATTATTCGGGAATGAATGACAGTACCGAGATGTTCGAAAAAGCGGGGAATGTGTTTGTCAGTTATCTGGAATAGATTGCTGCCGGGGAGGTTGTGAAGGATGCCGGAGCGGAGAGAGGCTGTGAGACTGCAAACACTGGGAACTTCTCCGGATACTAAGAAAAGTCAGGATGCAGCCAGCCCCGGATTTCGGGAGAAAGGCTGTCACAAAATGGCAGGAGAGCGTTCCTGATATCCTGTGTTCACCTAGTCC
>CAMNQN010000097.1 GCA_946549155.1 uncultured Lachnospiraceae bacterium
AAATCCTGATGGATTTCCCAGCTCAGTGCCTCTGAGCTGTCAGCCTTGAGGGCTGTCAGCTCTCCCGAAATTTGGGTCTGCCTCCACCTAAATTTTTCTACGGTATCCTCCGAACTGTTTTCCAGATGTATATGGTCATGGGGCCCCGACTCATCCTGCTGTTCTCTGGCAAGCTTTATTAAATCACGCCGAATGGGACATCCTAAGCAAAAAAATATCTGATTCACGCAAATTAATATTGTAGTCATGGCCAGAAGCTTCTTATATCCGGCTCCAGCAGAGCAATTGCCTCAATAGTAAATTTGGCTGCCATTTCTCTCAAACTCAGCATTAATGTAATTGACCTTTTTGTGGGAAACCATTATAATATCTATAAGATATGACATTTTTGCAATAAGTGCATTAAAAAGGAGTTCCCTTATGTTTCAAATAGAACGCCAAGAACGGATTTTAGAATATATAAATGCAAATACAAAGGCCAATACAAACGAGTTAGCAGAATATTTTTCCGTATCGAAAGTGACGATCCGCAGAGACATTGAGGCACTGGACGCTCAAGGTTTAATTGTGAAAACTCATGGAGGGGCGATTTCTGTTGCGAAAAACCTGCATCACGAGATCCCTTATGCATTCAAGGCAGAACGAAATCAAGATTCCAAAAAACGCATTGGCGTGGTGGCTGCCAGATATATTGAGGAGGGTGATATCATTATTTTGGATTCCGGCTCTACCACGCTGGAAATTGCAAAAAATATTGTTCAGAAAAATGTGACGGTGGTAACGGATGATATTAAAATAGCGATGGAACTCTCGGATAAAGATAATGTGACGGTTATTGTTTCTGGAGGGACACTGAACGATTCTGTTTATACTCTTACAGGAAATAATGCAATAGAATTTTTTTCCCGACTTCATGTAAATAAAACTTTTCTTGGATGCGATGCGGTAGACCTCGAATTTGGCATATCGAATCGAACCTATGAAGAAGTGGATATTAAAGCGGCCATGATTCGCGCGGCGGATGAAGTAATTATGGTTACTGATAGCAGTAAGCTGGGCAGGAAGGTGTTCTGCCAGCTCTGCGATTTGTCGGCAATAGATAAAGTAATTATTGACAAGATTGATGACCGGAACCGTAAAGGTTTTACGGAAAAGGGAGTAGAGATTATCGTTGCGGCGGCCGTCTCTGCTTCCGAAGGATAAAAAAAGAAAAGTTCATCTCTGGTATTTTTGAAGGAGCGCTTGCAGAAATGCAGGCGCTATTATAATGCGGAAATTTGGAAAGAGCGGTTAAAAAATAAAAAGAAAATTATATCATCATTTGAGGAAGAAAAGATAAGTAAACAAAGCTAGAAGCTACCCAAAGCATGAAAAAAGAACATGAAAAATCATGTATATTTAAAAAAGTTGAAAAAAAAGAACTTAAAAATAATAAAACAATCAAAAAAATAAAAATAAATCTTGACATTGTATATACAAGACGTTATAATGAAATTATCAAAGATGCACAGGAATATAAATTTTCTAAGGGGGAAATTGGTCAAAAAGCCCAATTATGACCAAAAAGCAAAAACTATTTAAAAAGGAGGAAACAAAATGAAAAAAATCTTAGCAATGCTTCTTGCAGCAGCCCTTCCGCTCAGTATGGGTACCGTAGCCTTTGGAGAAGAGGCAGAAGAAAAAGAACTGCGAACTGTTAAGATGTGCCTTGCCCGTACAGCAGAGGTGCTGGAAGATACGCCTTTCTGGGTGGCCCAGAATCTGGGCTATTTTGCGGAAGAGGGGCTTACCATTGAAATGGTGGAAACGTTTGGTACCACCGATTGTAAGATGGTTGCTACTGGTCAGGCAGATTTTGCAGTTCCGGGTCCGTCATTGATTCTTCAGTCTATTGAACAGGGACTTCCTATAAAGGTTGTCAGCTCCTATGATGCTATTAATATTTGGGGATTATGCGTACTGAAGGACAGCCCTTATCAGACGTTTGAAGATATTGCCGGTGCTGTCGAAAAATACGGTAAAAAGCTGACGGTGGCTTTGGGTGATGCTTCTTGGGAGTCTTTGGTTACGCCTACCCTGGTCGAGGCAGGCATTGATCCGGCAGAAGATCTGGAATTTGTAGTGGCAGGGGACAACCGTTTTGTTCAGGTGGCAGAAGGCGCTCTGGATATTCTGTTTACATGGCCGGGCGAGGCTTGGCAGTTGATGGGACAGGGATATGATTTTAATTATATTGATGGCAATGAGGTGCTTAAAACCTGTTCCAACTCTATCATCACCAACTTTGATTTGATCGAAAAGGAGCCCGAGGTAGTTGCCGGATTTTGCCGTGCGTTGGCAAAAGGTATTTATTTTACAAAATACAATCCAGAAGCAGCGGCAGCCGTTTCCTGCAATCAGTGGCCGAATATCGATGTAACCTGGAAGGCGGCCGTATATGTTCAGGAAGGTCGTAATTATCAGATGTTCGGGGCTCCGGGCAGTGAAGAGGAGGCTGTTCTCCTTGAAACTATCGGGGTTTCATGGGAAGACAAGTGGCAGCTTAATGTAGATAAATTATTAAGCTCTGGTGTGATTTCCCAGGAGATTGCGCTGGAAGATATTTTCACGAACGATTTTGTTGATTTGACATGGGACAAGGCTCAGGTAGAAGCGGATGCGGATGCTTATGATTGGGAAAGCGCAGCGGCCCGTTACGAAGCGGAATAAAAAATTTTACCAGGGATAAAAAGCCTCGGGGATATTTATCCCCGAGGCTTTTTTGCTATAGGACTGGTGGGCGGAAAAGAAGATAAGGCAAGGAGGCAGAACATGGCAAAAATAAAAAAGGGGATTAATATCTGGTCTTTTAATCAGGAATGTTCAATAGAAGAATGTATGAAAATTGCGAAGGATGCGGGATATGAAGGGATTGAACTGGCACTGGCGAAAAGGGGGCCGCTTAGTCTGTGCAGTTCCGATGATGAAATACGGGCCATCCGGGAACTGGCAGACAGGATCGGTATTCAAATCTGCAGCCTTGCCACCGGGCTATATTGGGAATTTTCTTTGACGGCAAATGAGGAAAAAATCAGGGAACAGGCCAAAGCAGTGGTACGACGCCAGTTGGATGTGGCAGCTTTGCTGGGGGTGGATTGCATTCTGGTTTGCCCCGGTACGGTAGGCGTGGACTTCCGGCCGGAGGATGTGGTGCCGGATGCGGATGATGTTTCTTTTTTTGCCGGTAGTGAAATTATCGATTATGATGTGGCCTATGAGCGTTCGCAGGCCGCTTTGAAAGAGCTTGCGCCTTATGCGGAAGAAAAAAATGTGATCATTGGAATAGAAAATATTTGGAATAAATTCCTTTTAAGCCCCATGGAATTCAGAAATTTTCTGGATGAGATCGGATCCGACTATGTGGGAGCATTTCTGGATGTGGGTAATATGGTTTTGTACGGTTATCCGGAACACTGGATCAAGATTTTGGGTAAACGTATCAAAAAGGTTCACTTCAAAGATTTCAGGAGAGATGCAAAAGGCCTGGCCGGATTTGTAGATCTTCTGGCCGGTGATGTGGATTGGGTAAAAGTAGTGGATGCATTTGAAGCGGTGGGATATGAAGGATGGGCCAGCGCGGAGATGTGCCCCAATTATAAATTGTTTACCAATCAGATTGTATACAATGCATCTGCTGCTATGGATTGTATTTTACGGCGCAAAAAAACAGGAGAATAAACTATGGCAAACAAAGTATTTAGTGTAAAAGAGATTTCCAAATCCTTCGGTTCGGAAAAAAACGGAAATTATATGGAAGTCATCAAAAATATCAGTATGGATATTTATGAGAAAGAGTTTATTGTCATTTTGGGTAACTCCGGATGTGGAAAATCCACTTATCTTAAAATCCTGGGTGGCATCGAAAGCGCTACTACCGGTTCGATGGAACTGAACGGCGAGAATATTGGCGCCTGTATTCCGCCGGAGAAACTGAAAAAATTCGGCTTTGTTTTTCAGAACAATAATCTTTTACCCTGGAGGACAGCGGAGGGAAATCTGAGGATCATGCTGAAGATCATGAAGCTGAAGGGAGAACAGTGGGAAAAACGTATCGATGAGATGCTGGAGATCGTTGGCTTGCTGGATTACAAGAAGGTATATCCTCATGAATTATCCGGCGGTATGAAGCAGCGGGTAGGGATTGCAAGAGCGCTGGTGCATGATCCGGATATTCTGATACTGGATCAGCCTTTGGGCGCACTGGATGCCATAACCAGAAAAATGCTTTCATATGAATTGCTGAATATCTGGAAAAAGACTCAGAAAACGATCGTGATGGTTACCAACAATGTAGATGAAGCAATTTTGCTGGCAAATCGTATTTTTGTTCTTTCCAATAAACCGGCGGTCATCACCCATGAGATAGAGGTGGATATACCGGTGGAAGAGCGGAATACCATGATCGGTCAGAATGCCCGGTACAATGAGTTAAGGGAACAGATTAACAACATTATCCGTGCAACCAGATAGGAGGGATTAAAAGTGGCAAAAAATGAAGCAATTACACAGCGAAAGAAAAAAGAGAAAAAAGATCCCGTTAATATTATTGCACCCCTGGTTGTGCTTGCAATTATTTATGTGGGGCTGGAGATAGGACTGCGTGTTTTCGATGTGCCTGCCTATGTTATGCCGACTCCGACGAATATCTTGATTGGGACAATAAAAAGTTTTGATATCATTTTGCCGGATCTGCTGTTTACAATAAAGATTATCTGCATCGGTTTCTGTATCGCCATACCGGCAGGTATTGTGCTGGCAGCATTGTTTTCCCAGTTTGATATTATTGTCAAAGCCATGCAGCCGGTGGTCATCTGGCTGGTTATCACACCCATGATCACACTGATTCCGCTGATGACGCTGTGGCTTGGCACCGATCCGAATCTCCGCGTGATCGTGGTTATCATTCAGGCCACCCCTATCATCTGTCTGAATACATTAAACGGGTTTATTCATGTGGAGCAGGAAAAGCTGGAGTTTGCGAAATCCATCGGGGCCTCCAAATTTGAGACCTTTATTCACATCACATTTATGAATGCATTGCCTCAGGTATTTACCGGTATCAAGCTGGGCTGTATTTTTTCCACCATCGGAGCTGTATCAGCGGATTTCGTCAGCCGCGGTATGGGTCTGGGAGACCGGATCATCAAATTCCTGAAATACAGTAATTTTGAACAGAGTTACGGATGTATTGTTCTTATTGCGCTCATAGGTATCAGTCTCTACACGATTGTAAGCGCCATTGAAAAGCGCATTGTGCTCTGGAAAAAGTAGGGGGGAAGAATAGTGAAAGAGCCAAAAATCAAATTTGACCATGTGACAAAAATATTTGAAACCCGAAATCAGTCGATCACTGCGGTTAAGGATTATTCCATGGAGATCCAGGAGGGAGAGTTTGTGGCGATCCTGGGCCCTTCCGGCTGTGGAAAATCCACTCTGATACGTATGCTGGACGGGATCATTCCCACCACCAGCGGCGATATCTATATTGATGGACAGAAAGTAAATCATGAAAAGAAAAAAATGCCTCAGGAGGTGCTTCGGAAGATGGGCTTTATTTTCCAGCAGCCGAACATGCTCCCTTGGTTTACTGTGAGACAGAATATTTCACTTCCGCTTCAGGTTTTTGCTTTGAAAGGGGCGAAATGGGAGAAGCAGGTAGATGAACTGCTGGAAATGGTAGGCTTGAAAGAATACGCCAATGCCTACCCTTCCGAAATCTCCGGCGGTATGCTGCAGCGTGCAGGCGTGATACGGGCCATGGTTCATGATCCGGAGATCCTTTTGATGGATGAGCCATTCGGAGCATTGGATGAGCTTACCCGTGAACAGATGAACATGGAGCTGCTGGATATCTGGAGCAAAACCGGAAAGACGATTGTTTTTATCACCCACAACATCGAGGAGGCGGTGCTGCTGTCCTCCAGGGTGTATGTTATGGGAACCCAGCCGGGGCGGCTGGTGGAGACGGTTGACCTTAATCTGCCAAGACCGCGTCAGCTTTCCATGATCACGCAGCCGGAATTTATTGAATACCGGCAAAAGCTGGAACGCTTTATCGGCAAAATTGATTTAAGTAAGATTAAGTAGGAGGGATGGGAACATGAAAAAGAAAAGCAGGATCTCAAGTGTTGCGGCACCGGTCGTTTCCTTTCTTCTTATTTTCTTCATTTGGGAAATGGCTTGTGTTGTAAATGAAATACCGGCCTGGTTTTTACCGAAGCCAACAGAAATTTTTAAATCCATGGTGGTGGATTTCCCGGAATTCTGGCCCCATATTCTGGTTACGCTTGAAGTGGTGCTGATCGGATTTTTGATCGCGATCCCCGTAGGATTAACAATTGCCACACTGGTGACCAGTTCGCCGCTGCTGAATGCAGCCATGAGCCCTTACATAACATTTCTGGTTACCACGCCGTTGATTTCCCTGATTCCGCTGCTGATGCTGATGATGGGCTATGGACTGAATATGCGTATCACCACGGTGGTTATCCAGTCCTTTGCGGTTATCAATATGAATGCCTGTACCGGTTTTAATAATGTTCCGGTTATTCGAAAGGAACTGATGCAGTCCATGGGTGCTTCACCGGTGAAGACTTTTGTAAAGATGACACTGCCTTCCGCAGCTACCGATATTTTTACAGGTCTGAGACTGGCAGCGATTTTTGCCACTACTACCTGCATCAGTGTAGAATACAGTGCTGGTAATACCGGTCTTGGATCCCAGATCATTAAGTATTCCCAGTATCTGAAAACGACACAGTCCTTTGCCTGTATCTTTTATGTGACGATCATCGGGCTGATCATGTACAGCCTGATCTCCATAGCCCAGAAAAAGATCGTTTCCTGGAAGGAATAGCCACGGGGGCTGAAAAATCGGAGAATTGATCAGTCAGGAGGAGTCTGTAATGAGGGAAAAAACCGCGCAGCAAAACAAGGTGCGTTTTCTGTCTCTGGCAGTGGTGGTGATCTGTATGCTGCTTTCCACCCGGGTAGCGCGGGCGAAAAGGAACGGTACCTTTACTCTGGGGGATTTTCAGGGGGTATCTGCGCAGCAGGCGGAAGAAGCCTGGCAGGAGACACAGGATGTGAATGATCTGGTTTATTTGCTGAAGGTGCTTTGCTATCAGGCGGAAGTGGAAAAAGATTCCGATGTGGCAGACAAAATTGCGTCCTATGGTACCGCGCTTTTTGACAGGGCAAAAGCCGGACTTATTGATCTTGAGGAGATGGGAGAGGACGATGAGACGCTGCTGGAGCTGCTGCGGCTGATTCGGGAACATGGCGCCTCATAATCAGAACGGATATTTCCGTTTGTATTTTAAGGGAAGCCGAAAGGAATGAGATTAGAGAAAGGAAGGGTGGTTATGAAAAATATTCTTTGCTTTGGTGATTCTAATACCTGGGGATATGATGTCACTTTATATGATGAAAAAACAGATTCTGCCCAGCGTATGCCCTATGATCTGCGCTGGACGGGAAGAATACAGAATATGCTGGGACCGGAATACCGTATTATTGAAGATGCGCTCAATGCCCGTACCTGTATGGTGGAGGATCCTTATTTTCCCCATCGGCTGGGAATTGCCGCTCTGGAGACGGCTCTGGATGCCCAGGCTCCCCTTGATCTGGTAGTCATCCAGATGGGAGTCAATGAACTGAAACATATGTTTAATCTTACTGCGGGGATGATTGCGTTTGGCGTGGAGAAGCTGGTGGCGGCTGCCGGGCAGTCCTATTACCGGTATCCTGCACCGAAGGTATTATTGATTGCTCCGGCTCCGGTAAGGCCGGATATTGATAAAATGATTTACGGCTTCAGCTTTGGCCCGCTGGCTTACGGGAAAAGTCTGGAATTCGGGGCGCTTTACCGGAGTATTGCAGAGCGCTATGGCTGTGGGTACATTGACTGCGGAGAGTTGGGCTTTGAATTGAATGACCTGGATGGTCTGCATTATTCCAGGACGGATCATGAGAAGCTGGCCAATGCGGTGGTGCCTAAGATCAAAGAGATGCTGGGATGAACGTGACAGGAGGTATCAATGGGAAAAAAGTATTTACTTGGATTTGATGCGGGGACATCTGAATCAAAGGGTACGCTGACAGATATGGGTGGTCATGTGTTGGCTACAGCAGCAGCGGCCCATGGGCTGATTTCTCCCCGGCCGGGCTTTGCTGAGCACGATCCTATGAAGGATTGGATGTATGATTTGAGGAAGATCGTGAAGGAACTGCTGGCGAAGGTGGGAGGAACAGCGGAGGAAATTGCGGCTGTGGGGATCAGCACCGTTATGGCGGCTGTGACCTTTGTGGATGAGAACTGCGAACCGCTGAGGAATGCGATTCTTTACGGAATTGACAGCCGCTGCATCCATCAGGCTGCAGAGTTAAATGAAAAGATCGGGGAGGAACGTCTGCTTTCGGAATTTGGTACCAGCCTGACGATTGAGCATTTCGGACCGAAGATCCTATGGGTAAAGGAAAACGAACCGGAAATTTTCGCCAGGACAAAACATATCACATTTGCTTCCGGATTTTTGACGGCCCGGCTGACCGGAAATTATTGTGTGGATCGGTATTCGGCCACCGCTGCCCTTCCCATGCTGGATCCTAAAACCATGGAGTGGAAGGATGAGTTCTGCGATATGGTATGTCCGAAGGAGCTGCTGCCCCGGATTACCGGAACTTATTCTGTTGTGGGCAGAGTGACAGAACGGGGGAGGGAGGATTCCGGACTGGCGGAAGGTACCATAGTGATCTGCGGTACCACGGACGCCGGCGCTGAGGCTGTCAGTGTGGGTGTGGTAGATCCGGGGGATGTAATGCTAATGTACGGATCCACCGCATTCTGGATCAGCGTTTCCGGCGGGGGAGACGGTGCAAAAGCAGGAGGAAAACATTACACCATCGATGGAAGAAACTGCAGCACCGGCGGCATGGCCACCACCGGTTCCCTGACAAAATGGTTGCGCGATGAGCTGGCCAGGGAGTATGTGAGGGCAGAGCAGGAGGGTGGTGAAAATGCTTACAGTGCATTGTTCCGGGAAGCGGAGGGAATAGAGCCGGGCAGTGACGGGTTGGTGGTGCTTCCCTACTTCCAGGGAGAGCGGCTGCCCATACAAGATCCCAGGGCAAAGGGCGTTTTGTTTGGCCTGACTCTTCGCCATACCAGAGGCCATATTGTGCATGCGGCTTTTGAAGGAATCGGCTATGGGATTTGCCAGAATCTGGACGCATTGCGGGCAGCAGGCATTAGCGTGGAACAGGTTACGGCGGTGGGAGGTGGAACAAAATCTCTCAGGCTGCTTCAGGTGGTCAGCGATATCTGCGGCATCACCCAGATGGTTCCCGAGGTTACCGTCGGCGCATCCTATGGGGATGCCCTGATGGCCGGCTTAGCTGTTGGCTCTATCGAATCACCGGAAACCATAAAAGAGCTGGTAAAGATTAAGAATGTGGTGAAACCTGATAAGGATAATCACAGGAAATATGAAAAATATAAAGAGGTTTACTGGCAGCTATACGCAAGAAATGCAGATCTGATGCATGAACTGTGGTGATAAATTAAGCAATTGAAGGAGGAAAAAACATGGAATGGATCAAAGAAGTATTTGGAACGGAAAAACCTATTGTTGCAATGTGTCATCTTCAGGCAATGCCGGGAGATCCCTATTATGATAAGGGCCGGGGAATGAAGGAGGTTTTGGATAAAGCGAGACATGACCTGCTGGCTTTGCAGGAGGGCGGAGTGGATGCCATTATGTTCAGCAATGAGTTCAGCCTTCCTTATTTAACCAAGGTCCACACAGAAACTGTGGCCTGCATGGCCCGTATTATCGGAGAGCTGCAGGATGAGATTGAGGTTCCATATGGAGTAAACTGTCTGTGGGATCCCATTGCTTCCCTGGATCTGGCAGTAGCCACCGATGCAAAATTTGTCCGGGAAATTTTTACCGGGGTGTACGCCAGTGATTTTGGATTGTGGAATACCAACTGCGGAGAGGTGGTTCGTCATCAGAGAGAAATTGGTGCAGAAAACGTAAAGCTTCTGTTTAATATTGTTCCGGAGGCTGCGCAATATCTGACAGACCGCCCGATTGAATCGATTGCAAAGACAACTGTATTCAACTGCCGCCCGGATGTGCTCTGCGTATCAGGCGCCACCGCAGGCTCCGCCACGAATCCTGAGACGCTGAAGAGAGCGAAAGCTGTTGTGCCGGAGACACCGGTATTTGCGAATACAGGCTGCCGTGTGAATACGATTGAAGGGCTTTTAAAGATTGCGGACGGTGCAGTGGTTGGAACCACATTTAAGGTGGAGGGCAAATTTGAGAATCTGACGGATGCGGGCCGGGTGAAAGAATTTATGGATACGGTTAAATCATTCCGCAGGTAGGAGGCAGGGACGATGACGGATAAAAGATGGAAAAAGCTGGGGCAGTCTCTGATTGATTATTCCCTGGGGATTCGGCCGGGTGAGAAGCTGATGATTGCCATGTATGAGGTGGAATCCTATCCGTTGGCTCTGGCGGCCTATGAAGCCTGCATTAAAGCGGGGGGATACCCTCAAATTCAGTTTATGAGCGAGGCTTTGAAGCACAAAGTGCTTCTGTATGGAAATGAGGAACAGATTTCCTGGGTACCGGAGATAGAAGCTTACGGGATGGAATGGGCCGATTGCTATCTGGCTCTCAGAGGAGCCTTCAATCTGAATGAATGCTTTGATATTCCTGCGGAAAAGCTGGCCAAATATCAGAAGGCCATGGGCGTAATCTCAGGGCTGCGCTGGCAGAAAACCCGTTGGGCACTGGTTCGCGTACCCAATGAAAGGTTTGCCCAGCAGGCCAATGTGAGCTACGAATATATGATGGATATGTTCTTTGATGCCTGCAGCATCGATTGGGCGGAGCATGTGGCTTACTGGCAGAGCATGGCGGATATTTTAGACCGGGGCAGCCATCTGCAGGTGATCGGGGAGGAAACGGATTTTTCCTTTGATTACGGCGGAAAGAAATGGATCGTGGGGGACAATAAGATAAACATTCCCGATGGTGAAATCAATGTTGCTCCGATTTGGGATACCGTAGAGGGAACGATCAGTTTTGATCTGCCAGCAACCATCGGCGGGAAAATTATCCATAATCTGAAGCTGCGGTTTGAAAAAGGGATTGTGGTGGAGGTGGAAGCAGAGGATAATTTGGATTTTGTAAAACAGATTATTGCCAGCGATGCCTGTTCCAACCGCTGTGGCGAATTTGCCTTTGGCACAAATCCTTTCGTGAATGTCTGCACCACGGATATTTTAATTGACGAGAAGATAGCGGGAACTATTCATATGGCTCTGGGGAGGCCTTATGACGAGGCTTATTATTCCTCTATTCACTGGGATATTATCAAGGGAATGCGAAACGGCGGGAAAGTTTTCATTGATGGGAAGTGTATCTATGAGAACGGGGAATTTCTGATTTCGCCAAATTCATTCTGATTTTCCGGGATGCGGTGTCCTTCGTGTTTTGTTAAGTAGCAGGACGCAGGAAAAGACGGGGCCGGGCGGGCAGATGCCTCTGGAAAACTGCTCC
>CAMNQN010000098.1 GCA_946549155.1 uncultured Lachnospiraceae bacterium
ATATGCTCTCGCTTCGCAGCCGATTGTCTGCTGTTATGCAGCAGGACAGTCATGCCGTAAATGGCAGTTATAAAATTAGAAGCTTGTACTTTGACAATTTTCGAGATAAAGCATTGCTTGAAAAAATGAACGGTGTAAATACACGGGAAAAATTTCGTATCCGCTATTATAACGATGATCTGTCCTTAATTCTACTTGAAAAGAAGAGTAAGATTAACGGTTTGTGCAGTAAAGAACAAGCGGTCATCACATTAGAAGAAGCTCGGCTTATCGCAAACAAAGACATTGAAAGCCTTTCCATAAGCGAAAAGTCGCTTGTGAAAGAGCTTTGTTACAAGATACGAACCGAAGGACTTGAACCCAAAACAATCGTGGACTATATACTCCAGCTATTCCAATATCTTTGATAATGCTAAGACGGACATTTCAGATGCGGACAAAGACCGTTTAATTGCTTCTCTTAAAAAGTTGAATGAAAACAACAGCATTGAGGAAGTTGTGAATGTAGAGGAGGTCATACGCTACTTTGTGGTGCATAATTTTGTCTGTAACTTTGACAGCTACACCGACTCAATGATGCACAACTATTATCTCTATGAAGAAGAGGGTCAGCTTTCTATGATCCCGTGGGACTACAATCTTGCATTTGGCGGTTTTGTGGGAGGCCCGGATGCAACAAGCCTTGTAAATTATCCCATTGACACGCCCGTATCAGGCGGAACCGTAGAATCAAGACCGATGCTCTCTTGGATTTTTGAAAGCGAAGAATATACCGAGCTTTATCATCAGTATTTTGCCGAGTTTATTTCGCAGTATTTCGATAGCGGATATTTCGTGGAAATGATAGATGATGTTAAGACTATAATTTCTCCCTATGTAGAGAGCGACCCTACAAAATTCTGTACCTATGAAGAATTTGAACAAGGAATTGATACACTCAAAGAGTTTTGCCTGCTCCGTGCAGAGAGCGTAACCGCCCAGCTGAACGGGACGATTGCATCCACCTCCGATAATCAGGAGAAAGAAACTTTGATGGATGCTTCTAATCTTTCTATCTCTGATATGGGCAGTATGGATGGTGGACAGGGCGGTGGTATGAGTAGACCGGATAATAACGGTCAAGGTCAAATGCCCGATATGCCACGAGATGGCAATATGCAGGGCTTTTTGCAGGAAGGCGGCAGGCAAGGAATGGTGCCTCCCGATCATAGCGATGGGCAAACGGAAAATCAAGGAAACACATTGAATTCTAATTCTTATCTGATGCTTGGTGTATGTGTCGCGATTTTGCTTATAGGATTACTTTCTGCGCTGCTTTACAAAAAGCGGGTTTAATGTTAGGAAAGTTTTAACGGGTTTGGTGCATTCAATGAGGAAAGCGCTTCAGCCAGCAGTCGGCAAGCAGACGGTTTCCTCTTTCCGTAAGGTGAATACCGTCCGGAGTGATTGCAGAGGCGCCCTCCATCCGGGCTGCGTTTTCGAGGACATCCTGCAGGGGCAGAAACGTACCTCCGTAGCGGCGGGCGATGGATTGGATGTGGGAAGAGAGCTTTTTTCTCCAGGGCATCCAGAGCTGATAGTTTTCCGGGCAGGGGAAGAGAAAGGGTTCCATCAGGAGGAACTGCCGGATGTTGTAATCAAGAAAATCCGTGACCAGATCCTCATAGGTTCTGGCAAAGTCCAACACAGCGCCATTGATCCAGGAATCAGAATGGCCGCAGTCCATCCAGGCGCCTACGTCGTTGATTCCAACCAGAACAGAGACGGTATCCCAGCGGGATTTGTTCGGAAGGCTCTGCCACATACCGTAAACCCGGGAAACAGTAAAGCCGTCAATGCCCTTATTGGAGACCAGAAATTTAGCTGCGGCATCGAAACAGCAGGAACCATTGGGATCTGAATTTAATTTTTCATAAATCATCCGCACATATCCTTCTCCTAAATTTTCCGGATCAAAGCAGTGATACGCATCTGTGATGCTGTCCCCCAAAAATAAAAGCTTCATAACGGCCTCCCTGATAAAAGTTGGTTTTATGGAACCTATTTTAATATACAGAAGGAGAATGTGCAATGGGGGAACTTCGTGTTTTGTTAATTGGCGGGACGCAGGAAAAGACGGGGCCGGGCGGGCAGATGCCTCTTCCTGCGTCCAGGTAATTAACCAAACACGAATACAGTGTGCAGCATCAAATTCTGTAAATAAGGAAAAAAAGGACGAAAAAGAGCTTTAAAAATGAAAATACCTATGATATAATCGACCCATGGGCTGCGTGAACCGGTCTGAAATTCCGGGTTTGTACGCAGCGAGAATCTGAAAAAAGGAGGCTTTTATTATGAAACATATCAAAACGCTGAATACCAAGTCTTTGCAGAACACTCTGAAAAAGGGTGGATGCGGAGAGTGCCAGACTTCCTGCCAGTCTGCATGTAAGACCAGCTGCACGGTTGGAAATCAGACCTGCGAGAACAATAAATAGGAAATCTGTATCTGGGCTGCCGCGGGGTGGGACGGTCAGAAAACCGTTAGCGACCACTGCGGCGGCCCATCTTTAAGTCGCCGGGGCTTCTGCATATTTTCACTGTGGCGCCTGATAGAGATATCGGGTGTTTTGTTGTGGGTGAATGTGACGGCGGAGGGGCTGTTTGTGGAACCCCTTTGTGCTGTGGATGAAACTGCAGCAGAAAATGAATTTACTGGAAATGGAAAGGGGATACATTGTGATCCATCAGTACAAAAATAATGGCTACAACATCATTCTGGATGTGAACAGCGGATCCGTCCATGTGGTGGACGACCTGGTATATGATGTGGTTGAGCTGTTGGAAAAAAAGAAAACAGAGGAGGAAGTCCTTTCCTCTTTGAAGGATAAATTTAAGGAAGCGGATCTGAAGGAGGCACTGGAGGAGTGCAATGCTCTGAAGGAGGCCGGCGTCCTGTTTTCGGAGGATATTTACCGGGATGCGGTTCTGGATTTTAAAGCCAGAAAGACTGTGGTGAAGGCACTGTGTCTGCACATTGCCCACGATTGCAACCTGGCCTGCAAATACTGCTTTGCGGAGGAGGGGGAGTACCATGGCCGCAGAGCCCTTATGAGCTATGAGGTGGGGAAAAAGGCGCTGGATTTTCTGATTGCCAACTCCGGCAGCCGAAGAAACCTGGAAGTGGACTTCTTTGGCGGGGAGCCTCTGATGAACTGGCAGGTGGTGAAGGACCTGGTGAAGTACGGCAGGGAGCAGGAAAAGATACATAATAAGAATTTCCGCTTTACGCTGACCACCAACGGTGTGCTCCTAAACGACGAGGTGATGGAGTTCTGCAATAAAGAGATGGGAAATGTGGTGCTGAGCCTGGACGGCCGGAAGGAGATTCACGACCGGATGCGTCCCTTCCGCAATGGAAAGGGCAGCTATGATCTGGTGGTTCCCAAATTTCAGAAGTTTGCGGACAGCCGGGGGCAGGAACGCTACTATGTGAGAGGAACCTTTACCAGAAATAATCTGGATTTTGCCGAGGATGTACTGCATTTTGCAGACCTTGGGTTTAAGCAGATTTCTGTGGAGCCGGTGGTGGCTTCCCCGGAGGAGCCCTACGCCCTGCGGGAGGAGGATATCCCCAGGATCTGTCAGGAGTATGATAAGCTGGCCCGGGAGATGATTCGCCGGGAAAAGGAGGGGAAGGGCTTTACCTTCTTCCACTTTATGATTGATCTTACGGGAGGCCCCTGTGTCTACAAGCGTATGTCCGGCTGCGGCTCCGGTACGGAGTATCTGGCTGTGACGCCCTGGGGCGACCTGTATCCCTGTCATCAGTTTGTGGGGCAGGAGGAGTTCCTGATGGGAAATGTGGATCAGGGAATTACCCGTCCCGATATCGTGGATCAGTTTAAGGGCTGCAACGTCTATGCCAAGGAAAAATGTCAGAACTGTTTCGCAAAGTTTTACTGCAGCGGAGGCTGTGCCGCCAATTCCTACAATTTCCACGGCAGCCTTTATGATGCGTATGATATTGGCTGTGAACTCCAGCGCAAGCGCGTGGAGTGCGCCATTATGATAAAAGCTGCTCTGGCGGAGGAGAGCTAGTCCCGGTGAAAAGGGAAAGAGAAAAGCCAAAGTCAGAGTAAAAAAAAAGGAGAAAAACAATGAACAAGAAAAAAGCAACATGGACTGCTGTCCTGATGGCTGTTCTGCTGGTGGTGGTTCTCATTACCGCCGCGGTAGGCTGGGGCCCCACGGGAACAGGAGCAGCGAAAAACATCAAGTTGGGCCTGGACCTGTCCGGCGGCGTTTCCATCACCTATCAGACGGTGGGAACCGAAAATCCTTCCGCGGAGGATATGGCGGATACGGTTTATAAGCTGCAGCAGCGTGTAAATAATTACAGCACGGAGGCTTCCGTTTATCAGGAGGGAGCGAACCGGATCAATATTGAGATTCCCGGTGTTTCCGATGCCAACACGATTCTGGAGGAGCTGGGTAAGCCGGGATCTTTGACCTTCCAGCTGGAGGATGGCACCGTGATTCTTGACGGTACGGAGGTGGCCTCCGCACAGGCCGGTACGCAGAACGATTCCATGGGAAATTCCCAGCATGTGGTATCTCTGACCTTTTCGGATGCGGGAAAAACCGCCTTTGCCGAGGCTACCACCAACAACGTGGGAAAGAAAATCCACATCGTATATGACGGCGCATATATCAGCAGCCCGGTGGTAAATGAGGCGATTACCGACGGAAAATGTATTATTTCCGGCAGCTTTACGGCAGAGTCGGCAGCGAACCTGGCTTCCGCCATCCGCATCGGTTCCCTGTCCCTGGAGCTGGAGGAGATCCGTTCCAATGTGGTGGGCGCGCAGCTGGGCGAGGAGGCCATCTCCACCAGCCTGATTGCGGGCGCCATCGGTATTCTCATCGTTATGCTGTTTATGATTATCGTCTACAAGCTGCCTGGCGTGATTGCGGCCCTGTCCCTTTTGATGTACACAGGGCTGGAGCTGGTGGCATTGAACGCCTTTGATATGACGCTGACCCTGGCTGGCATCGCCGGTGTAATTCTGTCCATCGGTATGGCTGTGGATGCCAATGTAATTATTTACGCCCGTATCCGGGAAGAAATCGCCGCCGGCAAGACGGTGCGCTCCGCCATTGACATCGGATTTAAGAAAGCCCTTTCCGCTATCATTGACGGAAATGTGACGACCCTGATTGCGGCTGTTGTGTTGAACTTTATGGCCACCGGTTCCGTGAAGGGCTTCGCGCAGACGCTGGCTCTCGGTATCGTGGTATCTATGTTTACAGCCTGTGTGATTTCCAGAATTCTGGTGAACTGCTCCTATGCCCTGGGCATGAAGGATGAAAAATATTTCGGCAGGGCCCTGGAGATCAAGACCATCAATTTCCTTGGAAAGAGAAATATCCTCTTTATCGTCGCGCTGGTATTTATCCTGGCCGGTCCGGTTTCTATGCTGGCGAATAAGGCGGCCGGAAATGGCGTGCTGAACCTGAGCATGGAGTTTCGCGGCGGTACCTCCACGGATGTGACTTTCAATGAGGATTACAGTATCGCGGATATCGATGCAGACGTTAAGCCGGTGATCCAGGAGGTGATCGGCGACGCGGAGATTCAGGCTCAGAAGGTAGCAGGCGGAAAAGAGATTATCTTTAAGACCAAGGTGCTCACTGTGGAACAGCGTCAGCAGCTGACGGAAAAGCTGGATGAGGCCTTCGGTATTGCAGAGTATACTGCGGAGAATGGGGAGACGGAAAAGAGCATCAGCTTTGAGACTATTTCCTCCACTATCAGTAATGAGATGCGCAGCGACGCGGTGATCGCGGTGATCGTGGCGGTGCTGTGCATGCTGGTTTACATCTGGTTCCGGTTCTCTGACATCCGGTTTGCCAGCAGTGCAGTGCTGGCGTTATGCCATGATGTGCTTGTGGTTCTGACCTGCTACGCGGTGGTCCGCATTTCCGTGGGTAATACCTTTATTGCCTGTATGCTGACGATTGTAGGTTATTCCATCAACGCCACCATCGTGATCTTTGACCGTATCCGCGAGAATTTGAAGCTGCGGACGAAAAAGGATACGCTGGAGGAGATCGTAAACAGAAGTATTTCTCAGACGCTGACCAGAAGTATTTATACGTCCTTTACCACCTTTGTGACTGTTGCGGCGCTGTATATTCTTGGGGTTCCCTCCATCAAGGAGTTTGCCCTGCCGCTGATGGTAGGTATTATTGCCGGAGGATATTCCTCCGTATGTATCACAGGCGCTCTGTGGTATCTGATGCGCAGGCGCGCGGAGAAAAGCGGTAAGATTGCGGTGGAAGGAAAGAATAAGTAGTCTAAAAGGGCATAGGCCCTGAGGAGAACGACGCCTCTCTGTCCGGACTGGCAGCTTCCAGAGATGGAACGCGGCGGACAGCGGGGCGTTTTGTTTTTTGATACGCAAGGTTGTTTTCATTAGGAGGACGGAATGGAAAAGTGGTTTGTGGCGGCGAAGCGGGCCGATTTTAACGGGATTGCGAAGGAGTTTGGCATCAATCCGGTGACGGCCCGGATTATCCGGAACCGGGATATTGTGGGGGAGGATGCCATCCGGGAATACCTTTACGGGGGCCGGGAAAACCTGCATTCTCCAGAACTGCTTGGCGGAGCCAGAGAGGCGGCCCTTCTTTTAAAGGAAAAAATTGCACAGAAGAAAAAAATCCGGATTATCGGAGATTATGATATTGACGGGGTAAACGCTACCTACATCCTCTATCGGGGACTCCAGCGGCTGAAAGCGGAGGTGGATTATGAGATTCCGGATCGGATGAAGGATGGATACGGGCTGAATATCAACCTGATCCGCCTGGCCTTTCAGGAGGGGGCGGACACGATCCTCACCTGTGACAATGGAATTGTGGCGACAGAGCAGATTGCCTATGCCAGAGAATTAGGCATGACGGTGATTGTCACGGATCATCATGAGCCCATGTTTGAGGAACGGGAAGGAGAAAAAATCTGGAAGCTTCCCCCCGCAAACGTGCTGATTGATCCGAAACTGGCGGACTGTCCCTATCCCTATAAAAAAATCTGCGGGGCGGTGGTGGCCTGGAAGCTGATACAGATGCTCTACGTTCTGTCGGGGAGAGAGGAGCGGGAGGCGGATGAATTTCTGCCCTTTGCGGCGATTGCCACCGTGGGGGATGTGATGGACCTGGATGGGGAAAACCGCACCATTGTGAAGCTGGGGCTGCAGACTGTGGACAGAGTAGCTAATCCGGGGCTGAATGCCCTGATTCGGGCTGTGGGCCTGGAGGGGGCGGAGCTGACGGCTTATCATATCGGTTTTGTCATAGGCCCCTGTATCAATGCCAGCGGCCGGCTGGATACGGCGAAGCGTTCCCTGCGGCTGCTGCTGTGTACGGACCCCAAGGAGGCTGCGCAGCTGGCGGAGGAATTAAAGGCGCTGAATGACGAGCGGAAGGATCTGACGGCAAAAGGGGTGGAGCAGGCGGCAGAGCAGATTGAGACCACATCCCTGAAGGAGGACCGGGTGCTGGTGGTGTATCTGCCGGACTGCCATGAGAGTATCGCGGGCATTATTGCAGGTCGGATCCGGGAACGGTATCACCGGCCGGTGTTCGTGCTGACGGACGGCCAGGACTGTGTGAAGGGCTCCGGCCGCTCCATCGAAAGCTACTCCATGTTTGAGGAGATGGTGCGCTGTCAGGATCTGTTTCTGAAATTCGGCGGGCACCCTATGGCGGCAGGGCTGTCTCTGGCGAAGGAGAATGTGCCGGTGTTCCGGCAGCGCATAAATGAGCTGTGCCGCTTAACGCTGGAGGATTTCGTGGAGAAGATTATGATCGACGTACCCATGCCCCTGGATTACATTACCGAGGAGCTGATTGAGGAATTTCATGTTCTGGAGCCCTTTGGAAAGGGAAACACGAAGCCTCTTTTCGCGGAAAAGAATCTGAGGCTGCTGAAGGCGGCTGTTCTGGGTAAAAATAAAAATGTGCTGAAATTTACGGTCTGCAACCAGCAGGGGGCCGCCATGGAAGCCCTCTATTTCGGCGATGTGGAGAGAATGCAGTCTTATCTGACGGAAAAGTACGGAACGCAGGAGATGGAAAAGCTGTTTTTAGGACGGGCAAACGGAATGCTGCTCTCTGTTACTTATTATCCCACGGTGAATGAATTTCGGGACCGGAGAACGCTGCAGATTGTGATACAAAACTACCAGTAGGAATTTATTGACATTTTTGTGCCATTGGACTAGAATGTTAGACAGTAAATTCACAGAGAATGAAATGTACGGAGGTTGTTTATGAAATACAATTTCAAGGCAATAGAAGGCAAATGGCAGAAGAGATGGGAGGACGGCAAGATCTTCCGGGCGGTGGATGGTTCGGACAAACCGAAGTTTTACGGCCTGGTGGAGTTTCCCTATCCCAGCGGAGCCGGTATGCATGTGGGCCATATCAAGGCATATTCCAGTATCGAGGTGGTGTCCAGAAAACGCCGGATGGAAGGCTATAATGTACTGTTTCCCATCGGCTTTGACGCCTTTGGCCTGCCTACGGAAAATTATGCAATCAAGACCAAAACTCATCCCAGGATCATTACCGACAGAAATATTGAAAAGTTTTCCAATCAGTTGAAGCGTGTTGGTTTTTCCTTTGACTGGGAGCGGGTGGTGGATACCACAGATGAGGATTTCTATAAATGGACCCAGTGGATTTTCCTTAAGATGTTTGAGAAGGGCCTGGTGTACAGGGACAAGGCGTGGGTAAATTACTGCCCCTCCTGTAAGGTGGTGCTCTCCAACGAGGACAGCCAGGGCGGAAAGTGCGATATCTGCCACAGTGATGTGATTCAGAAATCCAAGGACGTATGGTATCTGCGGATTACCCAATATGCGGATAAACTGCTGCAGGGACTGGATACCGTGGACTATCCGGAAAATATCAAGCAGCAGCAGGTGAACTGGATCGGGAAATCCACCGGAGCGTTTGTGGACTTTGCGGTGGATGGCATCGAAGATAAGCTGGAGATTTACACCACAAGACCGGATACGCTCTTTGGCGTTACCTTTATGGTAATCGCCCCCGAGCATCCGCTGATTGACAAATACGCGGATAAAATCAAAAATATGGATGCTATCCAGGCGTACCGTGCAGAGTGCAATAAGAAAACAGAGTTTGAGCGGACGCAGCTGGTGAAGGATAAGACCGGTGTAAAGCTGGAAGGTCTGGAGGGCATTAATCCGGTAAATGGAAAGAAGATTCCCATTTTTATCGCGGACTATGTGATGATGGGATACGGCACCGGAGCCATCATGGCGGTACCGGCCCATGACCAGAGGGACTATGATTTCGCAAAGGCCTTTGGCATTGATATTATCCAGGTTATTAAGGGTGGAAATATTGAAGAGGAGGCCTATACGGGAGACGGGGAGATGATTAACTCCGGATTCCTCAACGGCTATACGAATAAAAAGGATTCTATTGCCAGAATGATCGGGGAGCTGGAAAAGCTCGGTATCGGCAAGGGCGGCGTTCAGTACAAGATGAAGGACTGGGCGTTTAACCGGCAGAGATATTGGGGAGAGCCGATTCCCATTGTGCATTGTCCTCACTGCGGTGATGTGGCGGTTCCCTATGAAGAGCTGCCTTTGCGTCTGCCCAAGATCGAGAATTTTGAGCCGGGCCAGGAGGGCGAATCTCCGCTGGCCAAGATTGATTCTTTTGTAAACTGCAAATGCCCGAAGTGCGGCAGGGACGCGAAGCGGGAGACAGATACTATGCCCCAGTGGGCCGGTTCCTCCTGGTATTACCTGCGCTATATTGATCCCCACAATGAAACGTGTCTGGCGGATGCGGACAAGATGAATTACTGGATGCCGGTGGACTGGTACAACGGTGGTATGGAGCATGTGACCAGACATATGATTTATTCCAGATTCTGGCATCACTTCCTCTATGATCTGGGTGTGGTGAATACGCCGGAGCCCTATGCGAAGCGTTCCGCTCAGGGGCTGATTCTGGGGCCGGACGGCGAAAAGATGAGCAAATCCAAGGGAAATGTGATCGACCCGCTGGATATCGTGGAGGAGTACGGTGCGGATACGCTGCGAACCTACGTGCTGTTTATGGGAGATTACGGGGTGGCGACGCCCTGGAACGACAGCTCTACCAAGGGATGCAAGCGTTTCCTGGAGCGTGTGGCGGCCCTGACCGACCGGCTGACCGACGAGCCGGCCTCCCCGGAATTTGAATCCAAGCTGCACAAGACCATCCGGAAGGTGTCCTCCGACATTGAGGATATGAAATTTAACACTGCTATCGCCAGCCTGATGACACTGTTGAATGATATCTATGCGGTGGGCAGCATCAATAAGGAGAATCTGGTGATCTTTATCAAGCTGCTTTGCCCCTTTGCTCCTCATCTGTGCGAGGAAATCTGGGAGACACTGGGTGGCGAGGGCTTTTTGTCCCTGGCGGAGTGGCCCAGGTACGATGAGGCAAAAACAGTGGATGCCACCAAGGAGATCGGCGTGCAGGTAAACGGCAAGCTGAGAAGTACCATCGTGATTCCCACCGACGCAGGGAAGGAGCAGGTGCTTGCCATCGCGAAGGAGGATGCGAAGGTAAAGGCGATGATGGAGGGAAAGACCATCGTAAAAGAGATTTATGTGCCCAACAAGATTGTGAATATTGTGGTAAAGTAACAAGAGGACGCATCCGCAAGGAGCCGTCTAAAGAAAAGCCGGGTGAGTTTCTGACATCCGGTGTTCACCTAGTCCTTCCGACACCTGTTCGCAGTGCACGGATGATACAACCCGCGCTCTGTGAACAGGCGTCTCGGACATGTGTACACCTGGATGTGCAGAAAACTCACCCGGCTTTTCTTTAGACGGCTCCTTGCGGATGCTGGTTTTGGAAGGCTGTTCTTTACGTGGGAGGATTTCCATGGAACGTGATTTCCGCAGAACCTTCGGAGGATGTGCATGGATTTGCGAGGAAATTCCGGATTCGCAGTGTAAATCCGGAAGGGGAAACGCTTTTGTCAGAGCTTCCACAGGGGGACCGGGTCCCCCAGGACTTCGCGGCCTACGTACAGGGTTTGGTCGGGGCGGGTGAGCATGGTCCATTTTACCAGGGTGAGGCAGCGGTGCTCCAGTTCGATGCAGGTGATGCAGCGGGGATGTACGCAGCTTCCGGTATTGAAGCAGGGAGAGGCTTCGGAACCCAGCATGGGGCGGTGGGTGTGGCCGGTGATGAGAATCCGGTGGTTCTTTTTCGCCCAGCGGCATAGCTGCTGCTCGGTGCGGCGCTTTCGGGTATGATTCTTGGCGGCGCTGGTGGGATCCAGGACGCCCAGCTGTTCCAGGGGCTTCCACAGATAGCGCACCAGGAAACGGGACAGAGGCCACAGAGTGCTGTTGAGAAAATCTGCCTGATGACCGTGGGTGAGAAAAAGCTCCTCTCCGTTTTGGGTATCCCGGAGAATTATGCCGGGATAGAAATGGATTCCGGGAAACAGAGGCATATCGCACTGGTGCTGTGTGCAGAACCAGGTATCAAAGCAGGAGTGGCAGCGGCGGTTTTTCTTTTCCAT
>CAMNQN010000099.1 GCA_946549155.1 uncultured Lachnospiraceae bacterium
CCCCCGCTTGTTGTTGGGGTGCCCGCCGCCCCAAACACCTCTTAATTTTTTTTTGTTGTTTTTCCCCCCCCCCCCCCCCGCCTCTTCCTGCGTCCTGCTAATTAACTAAACACAAACAGCCGCAAATCATTTTCCAAATGCAAAGCTTTCCGACAAATACATTTTGCCCACCGCTTCTGCGGCCTCCCGCTTCTGTCTTCCCTTGAAAACGATTTCTCCGTCTTCTGTATGCAGAATAACGCGCTTCTGCCTGTCATATCCGGCGTCCTCCAAATATTGCAGAAAAGTCTCCGCCGCGGGTTCATCAATCCGGCTTTCTTTTCCGTCGGGACGGTAAACCTTTAATCCCATGCTTTGTCCCTCCATCACCGGCCCGGCCAGAATCCCTCTGGCCCCCAACCCGAAATTTCTGGTGCAGATCATCCGTACCGCCCGCGCGTCCAGTTTCCGGCTATTTTTACGGACGTCGTATACCAGATAGTCATTTCCCAGATGATGATATTTTAAAAGAACTGTATCCATTCCCATTCTCCTTACCAATCTATTTGAAAGATACTTTCCCGGCTTCTTTCGGAACTTCTTATGTTTTATTATATCCGACATTATTTTATGGGAATACCGTTTTTGTGCTTCCATTCTTTTAAATAGTGCGGTATACTGATTCAAAAACCAAATACAAACAAAAAAACAATATAAGAAAAGGAGGCTCTCCCATGGAAAACCCCCGCCGTGAACTGTCCTATCAGAAAACCGGCTATCTGGACGAAAAATTCAAATTATTTTATATCATAGATCAGGAACAAAAAACCTTTGAATACCACTATCATGATTTTCACAAAATCCTGATTTTTCTCCAGGGAAATGTCAGCTACGTCATCGAAGGCAAGCAGTATGACCTGAAACCGTTTGATATTATCCTGGTGCGGGCCGGCGAAATTCACCGTCCGGTGATCCACGACACCTCCGCCTATGAGCGTATCATCGCCTACATCTCTCCGGCCTTTTTTGAAGAATGCCGCAGGGAAGGAAACGACCTGTACCAATGCTTCGCCCGCAGTCAGGCCCAGCAGGCCGGCTTGATCCGCCCAGCCGGGCAGCCATCCTCCCCAGCGCAAAATCTGCCTGGAAGACAGGCGCTCTCCGCCGCCCCGGCCTCCTCCCTGATCCAGGTCTGCCACGCCCTGGCCTCCGGTTTTTCCGACAACCAGTTTGCCTGCGGCCTGTACCGGAAAATAAAATTTATGGAATTCCTTATCCTGCTAAACCGCATCGTACTGGAGGATACCTTCAGCTACACGGAGGCCATGACCTCCAATCCCGCGGTTCAAAGCATTTTAAAATACATCAACGACCATCTCACAGAAGATACATTGTCCATCGACACCATCTCCCAGGCAGCATTTCTGAACCGCTCCTACCTGATGCATCTTTTTAAAGAGGAAACCGGCTATACCATCGGAAAGTATATTTCAGAAAAACGGCTGTTCCTGGCTAGAAGCCACATTTTAAATGGGATCCCGGTTACGGAAGCCTGTTATCGCAGTGGATTTAAAAACTATACTTCCTTCTACTATGCCTACAAAAACAAATACGGCTCCGCACCCACTAAAATATAACCCGAATCTTTGTTCCCTTTCCTGGCTCGCTCTCCAGCTCCAGCGCCGCGTCATGCAGCGCTACGATATGCTTCACAATCGCCAGCCCCAGACCGGTTCCGCCGGTCTGCTTGGAGCGGCTCTTGTCTACCCGGTAGAAACGCTCAAATATCCGGTCCTGATGCTCCTTCGGAATGCCGATACCATTATCCTTCACTTCCAGCACCGCTTTTTCCGCCTCCCCTTTCACCGTCACAATCACCCGGCCGCCCCAGTTATTATAACGGATAGCGTTGTCACACAGATTCGTAACCAGCTCCGTCACCAGCTCCCGGTTTCCCCGGATCACCGTTTTCTCTGCCTGAAACATCAGAGACACTCCGTGCTTCTGGGCGCTAATGCGCAGATTGTCCACGCAGACCCGGGCGATCTCCTCCAGATCCAGCGTTTCAAACCCGTTCTCCTCTTCCATGCCGTCCAACTGGGAAAGCCGGATAATATCATTGATCAGCGAAAGCAGACGGCTGGCATTTTTCCTTATCTCCCCGGAAAACCGCTTTACCTCCTCCCCCTGCACAATCCCATTTTCCATCAGCTCCGCATAACCGGAAATGGCAGTCAGCGGAGTTTTGAGCTCATGGGAAACGTTTGCCGTAAAATCCTGCCGCATTTTGGCTCCCTTTAAAATATCCTCATGCTGTGCCCGAATCGTATCGGCAAAGGGCTCCAGTTCCCGATAGGCCGGCTTCACCGTATAACCCTCAATATTCAATGCCATCTCCTCCAGAGGCTTCAGCAGATTCCTGGTCAGAAATCGGGCCAGAACCACGCAGCAAACAATCATCACCAGAATAATAATCCCTATAGCCGGAAGCGCGCTTTCAAAAACACTGAGGATGTTTTTTGCCTCTCTGGCTGCCCTCAGCACGGAACCGTCCTCCAGTCCCACCGCATAATAAAAGGTACTCTTGTTCAGCGTTCTGGATCTGCGCACCGCCTGGCCGCTTCCCTTCGCCAGGGCCGCCTGCACCTCCGGCCGGTCCAGATGGTTTTCCATGTTTCCCACGTCCGCATCGTTGTCATACAATACCGCTCCATCCGAAGAAATCCAGGTAATCCGCAGATCATCCAGATCAATGTCAATCTTATCCACACTCTCCCGCTGAAAAATGCCCGTAGATTCCAAAATAGTCACATTGGCAGCCAAATCCTCCTGCACCTGACGCTTAAATAAATCATAAAAAACAGCCGACATAAGCAGCAGCGTGGCCAGGATGCCTGCTATCGCTATTCCTATCAGCTGCTTGTTTATCTTCTTTCTCATCCCAATCTACTCCATCACATACCCCACATTGCGCACAGTCTTGATGCGGGTCCCGCCGCTTCCCAGCTTCTGGCGCAGTGTCTTGATGTGCATATCCACAGTGCGGGATTCCCCTTCAAACTCCGTTCCCCATACCCGGTGCATAATCATCTCCCGGGTCATCACAATACCGGCATTGGCCATCAGAAGCTTCAGCAGCTCGTACTCCTTGAAGGTCAGCTCCACCGCCTCCTCATTCACATACACCATGTGCCGCTCATTATCCAGGAACACCTCTCCCACGGTGATAAACTTGCTGCTCTCCGCCTCCATCGTCCGGCGCAGCACTGCCTTCACCCTGGTGATCAGTTCCATAACAGAAAAGGGCTTCTTGATATAATCATCCGCCCCCATATCCAGTCCCCTGATCATATCGATCTCCGTAGTTTTCGCCGTGACCATGATCACCGGAATTTTCCTGGTACCAGGATTGGCGCGAAGCCGCTTTAAAATCTCGTATCCGTCCAGATCCGGCAGCATAATGTCCAGAATCGCCAGATCCGGCAGTTTCTCCTCCAGCTTCTTAAAAAACGCCTTTCCATTCTCAAAATCACTGACCTGATGTCCGCTGTTTTGCAGCGCAATGATCTCAATCTCCCTGATATCCGTATCGTCCTCTACCACATAGATACACGCCATATTCCATCCGCCTTTTCTTATTTTCGCACATCCTGTGTCTGCCACTGCGGTGCGCATTCTCTGCACACCCTGTGCCTGCCATTACAGCGCGCATTCTCTGCACACCCTGTGCCTGCCGCTGCGGCACGCACTCTACGCCTGCAAAGGAGCCGCTTTCCTTCTCTCGCCCTCCGACAGCTCCGGAAGCTGATACCGTCGGCTCATAGCCTGATACGCCCGCCGGAACTCCTCATTGCTCTCATCCTTCATCTCACCAAGAAATTCATGGGTTTCGAAGTCCTCCGCATCCAACTGCAAAAAAGCTGCCGCCACATTGGAGCAATGGTCGGCGATTCTCTCCAGGTTGGTAGAGATATCCGACAGCACAAAGCCCAACTCGATGGTACATTTTCCCTGCGTCAGCCTGCGTATGTGACGCTGCTTTTCTTCCTTATTAATACTGTCAATCACCTGCTCCAAGGGCTCCACCTGCTTCGCCATCTCCTTATCCTCCTTCTGTAAAGAGGTAAAGGCGTAGTCCATCACATCACTCACCGCCTGCACAAACACAGCCAGTTCTTCCCGCGCGCTGGGCGAAAACTCCAGTTTTTTCTCGTGCATCTCTCTGGCAGCCTGCATCAAATTTACCGCATGGTCTGAAATGCGCTCAAAATCACCGATATCATGAAGCAGCATGGACAGCCCCCGGCTGTCCCTCCGGGATGTTTCACGGCTGCTGATTTTCACCAGATAGGTGCCTAACAGATCCTCATACCGGTCCACTCTGTTTTCCAGCTCCGCCACCCTGGCAGCCCGGGCTTCATCATACTCCTTCATCAGTTCAAAGGACAGCCGCACCGCCTCCCTGGTCTGATCCGCCATATTGAAGGCGACAATGCGGCTCTCCTCCAACGCCAGGCCCGGCTTATCCAAAAACCGGTCGTCCAGCCGGGCAAAATCCTCGTTAACCACTTTCTCCTCTTCCGTCTCCCGATCCTTGATCGTAAGGATAGCCAGCTTCTCCAGGCCCCCGGCAAAGGGAAACAGTACCAGCGTTGCCCCGATATTAAAGAGGCTGTGAATCACAGCGATGCCCGCCGGGGACGCAGCCCCGGACAGAAATTCAAAATGCAGAAAGCTGTTCAGCGTATAGAATACTGTCATAAACAGCACAGTGCCAATCACATTAAAATACAGGTGCACAGCGGCGGCCCGCTTGGCGTTTTTGCTGGCGCCCACACTGGAAATAATAGCCGTGATACAGGTCCCGATATTCTGCCCCATAATGATGGGCAGCGCTGTTCCCAGGGTCACCGCCCCTGTAGCGCACAATGCCTGCAGAATACCCACCGACGCAGAGGAGCTCTGGATCACAGCAGTCAGTACCGCCCCCATAAGCATCCCCAGCACCGGGTTCGAAAACATGGTAAAGATGCTGGTAAAGCTCTCCATCTGAGCCAACGGCTTCACCGCTCCGCTCATCGTCTCCATCCCGAACATCAAAATGGAAAAGCCCACCAGAATGCTTCCAACGTCCTTCTTCTTATCCTTTTTGGAGAACATCAAAAAGGCCACTCCAATCACCGCCAGCACCGGCGAAAAGGAGGAGGGCTTCGCAAGACGCAGAAACACATTGGAGCTCTCAATCCCCGTCAGGCTCAAAAGCCAGGAGGTTACCGTAGTACCAATGTTTGCGCCCATAATAATACCCACTGCCTGTGACAGCTTCATGATGCCGGAGTTTACAAATCCTACCACCATTACCGTGGTGGCGGAGGAAGACTGAATAACCGCCGTCACCGCCATTCCAAGAAGCACCGCCATAAACCGATTCGCTGTCAGCCGTTTCAGCAGCCGCTCCATCCGGCCTCCCGATAACCGGGACAGTCCGGCTCCCATGGTGTCCATTCCGTAAAGAAACAACGCCAGGCCGCCAACCATTGTCAAAATATTAAACAGATCCATGATTTTCCTCTTTTCCTGTGTACAATCCTTCAGATTCTCTATACTGGTTAGTTTGTTCAGCTTCCTTTTAAATATGCCGCCAAACCGCCCCGCAAATTTTTTGCGGTCCCCCGTACTCAAAATTTGCGTCTCTCTGAACATATCATACCTATGTAAATTCTAAAGAGGTTCTTATGTAAAATCTGTGTAAAATCAGCCGCCCATAGTTCTAAATTCCGTTATATAAACTTATGCCACGATTTCACGGAAACTGTAATAGCGCGCTCCGCTCTTTTCAGGTCCTTTTCCTCCAGTGCTTCCAATATCCTGGTATGCAGCTTCAGGGTATTCTGCCCTGCGGCAGTTTTCGTTTTCCGTGAAACCGATTTTATTTCCATCTGGAAAAAATCCATGAGAAATTCATACATATAATCCAAAAGCTGATTATGGCTGGCCGCTCCTAACGCTTTATGAAACGCTTGCTCATGCTCATAAATCAGTTTCTCATCAAAGTCCGGATTCTCAATATCTTTCGCGAACTTCTGCAGAATCCGCCGCAAACCTTGCAAATCCTCCGCAGTGGCATGTCTGACAGCCGCTTTCACAACGCCAAGCTCCATACACTCTCTGATCTCGCTCATCTCGTCCTCATTATTGGCGCAATATAACATATTAAACAGCAACGGATCAAAGCATTTCCTGCTGATGCTCTTCGCAATATAAGTCCCGTTTCCCCGCTTAATCTCCACCACGCCAAAAGCCGCCAGAACCTTCATGGCCTCACGAACAGAGCCCCTGCTCACATTCATCGCGGCAGCCAAATCATTTTCCGGTGGAAGCAAATCTCCTGGCTTAAGTTCCCTTGCCAGCAACAGTTCTTTTATTTTATTGATAACCAGATCCGTTGCCGAACTCCTTTTTGTTGTCTCTCCTGCATATAAAACATTCAACCCGTCTTTTTTCTGATCCGACATTTTTTATTCCCCAAAAACCATAATTTACCAGTAAAATACTTAATATTATATCATAGGTTTGCTCTTTCATCCAGATTATAATATAAATGAATCCGGAAACAGGTCGCCATTCTCATCAAATGTCATCTCCTCCGGCTCCGAGAGAATTTCAACCTTCGGATTTTGTCTGGCTTCCTCCAATAACGCCTCCGAAATAAAAATTTCTCCTAACTCCGCAGTAGTGGAAACCCGAACCATCTTTACTCTTTTCTGGTCCGGGCAGTTGCAGGAATACACACCTAACTGCAATGCTTCCTTTTGATTTCTGACAAAAATAGGAATTTTCGAAGCATTCAGAATCGTGGAGGTAATGGAATTGGGATAGGTCTTGTCAATATCAATCTTTCTGTACAGGCGTTCCGTAATAATATCACACAGTCCGACACCACAGGCATTTCCATCCGTAATATCGGTCAGATCCAGGTAAATGCGCTTAGATGCCTGAAGCATCCCCTCCTTTACACAATTCGTAGCAAATTTTCCGGTAATATTGGGATCCGCTCCGGAACCGCTGATTTCCTTTCCTATTTTATCGACCACCAAAACATCAATATTTTTAAACAAAATCTGTGCCATGGACTGATAAGCAATTTTCAGAAGTTTGGGTTCCTCTGTCCTGATTTCCGCCGGCGTCATTCCACGAATCAAGCAAGTTTCGTCGTAAGCATTCTCCACCAGGCCAATGCCAAATAAAACATTGGCATGATCAAGAATGCAATTAGCAAACATCTCAATCCGTCTGGCTAGATAATCCGGCCCCCATCTATGACAGGTCTCCGCTCCTTTTTGTTTTCCCAGTCCAATCGTGAGAATCTTCATCACACCACTCTCATAGGTATACTGAAAATCCGTGTGAGGCTTAATTCGGTTAATTGGAATAATTCCATCAGCCTCTGCCGCATAGCGGTCAATATAAACCGGCTCCCCGCCTTCTGTTACCGCGATTTGTTTCACTTCCATGGTTGCCCGGACGGGACATCCGCAGAACTCCTCCGTAACGCCATAGCTGGTAAGAATTTTTTTCTGTCCCTCCGCTGTGGCGCCCCCATGACTTCCCATAGCAGGAATAATAAATGGATAGGCCCCCGCCTCCCTTAAAACCGCTGCTGTTTCCCTTAAGACAACGGCAATATTCGCCACTCCCCGACTACCGCAGGTAAGGGCCACCGTCATTCCCGGCCTGATTCGCTGCCTGATCTTTGCTCTTGCCAACTCCCGGCGCACCGTTTCCGGTACATCCTCCACCTTATTTTGCAAAAATTTCTGCCTGACTCTCACCATTTTGGGCAACGGAACCTCTTTCAAAATATCCGAAACCGTATCCGTATGATAATTCATAGTTTCCCCTTTCCTCACTTAAAAACATACAATTCCAGGAACCGATCCCGGTCCCTGGAATAAAAATCATTACTTTTTCTTACTGGTTCAAAGCTTGAATTTCATCGTAAAGCTCCAAGGAAAACTTCTCATCTTCGATATATTTCTGTATCAGGGTATCTGCGTTGGCATAGAAGCCATCCATATCAGAGGGTGTATGAATGGTCATCCCATATTCCTCCATCTCATCCAGATAAGTCTGTTCTGCCTCCGAAATTCTCTTACGCATAGGCTCCGCCTCCGCCGCAATTGCCTCTGTCAAAATCCGGTATTGCTCCTCCGTCAATTTTTCAGCAGTGGCGGCAGACATACACAGAAGTCCTGCGCTCTGCACATGACTGGTCAAATTCAGATAATCCTGCACCTCATAGAAACTATTGGAATAAATATTCGTAATCGGATTTTCCTGCCCGTCAGCGGTTCCATTCTGCAACGCCAAGTATACTTCAGAAAGATTCATTGGCGTAGCTACTGCTTCGAATACCTGCTCTACCATGTCAATAGAGCCCTGAGCATTAGGACAGCGCATTTTCATCCCGCTCATATCCTTCACACTATCAATCGCCATATTACTGGTCACCTGACGCGCGCCATTATAGATCGGCATTACCACCCGGATTCCCATCTCCTCTTCCAACTGCTCATACAACTTCGTCCCTACCGGACTGTCAAGAGCAATAAACTTTTCAAAATGCTCCTGACTCTTAAACATATACGGAACTTCAAATACTGTGAAATCTCCCAAATAATTCGCCAGCTCCGACGGACCGATACTGGCCATATCCACCGTACCCAAACTCATTCCCGAAACCAGATCTGGTTCTCCTCCCAGGCTGGAAGAACCGTAAATTTCAATCTTCATAGACCCACCGGATGCTTCAGCAACGGCATCCGCAATATTTTGATAGCCCACCATAAAGGGATGCTCATTAGGCAAAATCGTTCCCAGCTTCAGCACCACCTCCGTTTCCCCGGCCGCTGCCGGTACAGCACCCAGCATTCCTGCGCTCATAACTGCCGCTAACCAGATACCTGCCATTCTTCCTGTTCTTTTCATCCTGTTACCTCCTTTTAATAAATAATAATAGAAACACTTTTATCTCTTTCCTCGCCTCATTCTGGCGCTTGAGATCCTTTTCATACTGCCATTCCCATCAGCCGAGGAAGAAACAACACCAACTCCGGCACAAAGGTCAAAATCAACAGTACAACCATCAATACGCCTACATAAGGCAAAATCGCTTTCGCTATTTTTTCAAAACTCACGTCCGACAATCCTGCTAACACATAAAGGACAGTGCCCACCGGCGGAGTCAGCAAACCAATCATCAAATTCAAAATCATAATAATTCCAAAATGCACCGGATGTACCCCAAAGGATACCGCCACCGGAAGCAAGATAGGTGTCAATACAGTCAGGGAAGCCATTGTTTCCATAAACATACCCACCACCAACAAAATGAGATTGATCAGCAGCAATGCTAAATACCGATTATGTACATTATCCAAAAACAAATTCGTCAGCATTGCCGGCACTTGCTCGATCGTCAAAATATAGGAAAAAATCGATGCAGCCGCGATAATAAACGTGATCCCCACTGTGTTTTTCAATGTTTCCTTCACAAATCCCGGAAGCTCCTTCACAGTGATGGATCTTGTTGCAAAGCTCAAAACCAATGCGTACAGCACGCACACCGCCGCAGCTTCCGTCGGAGTAAAAATACCGGTGGAGATTCCCCCAATCAAAATTACCGGTGTAAGTAATTCAAAAAAGGAACTGCCAAAGGCTTTCACAGCCATTTTCAGCGTGGGTCTGGCACAGACTGCATAATTTCTCTTCTTACTGGTAACATACACCAGAACAGCCATGGCCAATCCCATAATCACGCCAGGAATCACCCCCGCCACAAACAACGCGCCCACTGACACGCCGCCGGCCACTGCAAAAGTCACTGCCGGAACAGAGGGGGGAATAATAGGGCCGATAATGGAAGAAGCTCCGGTCACCGCCAAGGAAAAATCATCATCATACCCCGCTTTTTTCATCGCATCCAGTTCGATAGCTCCCAAACCTCCTGCATCCGCCACCGCTGTACCGCTCATACCGGAAAATATGATGGAAGCCAGGATATTTACATGACCAAGACCTCCGGGAAACCACCCTACGCAGACATTAGCAAAATCAAATATCTTCTGCGTGATTCCGCTATTATTCATAATATTCCCCGCCAGAATAAAAAAAGGAATCGCGATTATCGTAAAAGACTCGCCAATGGAACTGGTCATGGTCTGCACTACCGTAAACAGCGGCAATTCATTCACCAGCATATAAAGCATAGACGCTCCCATCATGCAAAAGGATATGGGCATCCCCAAAATCAGAAACAGTGCAAAAGAAACCAGTAGTAAAACCATTCTCTATCCCTCCCTCTTCAAATCGCTTCTTCTTTTTTAAACAATAGGACACTCTCTAAAACCAGCCGTATCACCGCCGTGGAATACCCTATGGGCAGGCACCAGTAAACGATGCCCCTGGGAAGAAAGGAAATACCGTTCACTCTGACGCGCATCAGAGACTGACAGTATTTTACTCCCCAGGGAATTTGTCGAATAAAAAAATACATGATCAACATATTCAGTACCAAACGCAGTAGTTTCTTTGCTCTTCCCGGAATCCGGTCATACACAACTGAGACATAAATGTGCTTTCTCTCCCGGCATCCGTAGCTAATACCAATAAATACAACCCACATGTACATATAACGGGCATACACCTCTGTCCACGTCAGCGGCGCGTTCAGAACAAACCTACAAAACACCTGCAAAATCATGGCTACAAACATAGAAGAAAGGCCAAATATCAAAAAGCCTTCTTCCACGCGATTCATCAAGCTGCAAACTTCCTGTAACTTTTTTTTCATTTGCAAAACTTCCCCCTTCTTATCACATTTTTCATTTCTAAACATCCGATCTTTTGTATGATTAAATTATATACATCCGATCTTTTATTGTCAATCATTTTTTCTATTCAATCAAAATTATGTGTATTTTTCATGTATTTTCTTTACTTTTTTTGTTCACTTCTTACCAAATTTCTCCAATTATTTCCTATTTTAATATATTCTTAACGAAAATTCCAACGCTACGCAAATTCTTAATCCCTTTTTCAAACCATGTTGACTTTTTCTATTTTTTGGTGTAAAATGTCAAACATCAGATGTTTTGTTTCAATAATGATAAAGGAGGTAAAACTATGAAAAACATAACCATTTTAGGTGCCGGCGGAAAAATGGGCAGTCGCATCACTGACAGTCTCCTGCGAAATGGCTACTCGCCCCTTCTGGTAGAAAGTGCGGACGCCGGCAGAAAGCACATTGCATCCAAAGGATTGCATATCACAGATACAGATACAGCTTTAGCTGACTGCGATGCGGTTATTTTTGCGCTTCCCGATCGCCTTCTGGGGGAATTGACCGCCAAATATGTGCCAAAAGTAAACCCGGGAACTCTCATTATTCTTTTGGACCCGGCTGCGGTCTTTGCCAACGAAGCCTATATACGAAACGATTGCACGACAGCTGTCATACACCCCTGCCATCCGCAACTCTTTTTTGAGCAGCCCACCCAAGAGGCCCGGAATGATCATTTTGGCGGCGTCGCAGCTCTACAGGATATCGTAATC
>CAMNQN010000100.1 GCA_946549155.1 uncultured Lachnospiraceae bacterium
GGCTGACAGCTCAGGGGCGCTGAGCTGGGAAATCATCAGGATTTCCCGGCGAACCGCCCCGGTGCCCGAAATTTTCGCCCGGCTGCATCTTAGATTTTCTTGGTATCCGGAGTTATTTTCCAGATGCTTGTGGTCCTGCGCGCCCGCCTCTTCCTGCGTCCTGCTAATTAACAAAACACGAAGACCATTCACAGGAATAGTAACGACAGGGCTTGACGGGGGATGCTATGCTGCAAAAAAATCTTGAATAAATTTTTGGAATCTGTTATGATATGAGCATAAAGGGAAACAACCGCCCACAAGTGGTTTGACCTGTGAAAAAGATAGAAAACTCCACCCTGGCACTGGTCAAAGTTTCAAGGGTGGTTTTTCTATGCTAATGACTAATCAAGTAAATGAATGTCAGTAATGCGATTAAAAATAATCCGAACTGCATCAAGTCGTTAAAACTGAATTTGTTCTTCATAAGCACCCCCCCATTCTATGTAGAATGAGGTCAATATCACCCTGCAACACGATTGTTTCTTATAATCAATATAATGCATTTTACCATGTTAGTCAAGAAAAGATACATGGTATTATTTACAATATAATATTATTGGCGAATTTTTCTCTATCCTTGGTTGAGGTCTGTCTTATCCTATGCTCGTCGAACAATAAAATATAAAAACGTTTTTAACTCTTCGCAATTTTGTGTGGATTTTCACATAAAAAGATGATACAATCTTGGACAGATAAGATTTTATACTTTTAATGTGAAGGTACATATGGCATAGAACATTGTTTTCGCGGGGGAAGATGGTTTGCAGGACGGCGGGAAAAAAGCAAAGGAAATGACGAACAGGCAGGCTTCCATAACAGACGTGGCCCGTTTAGCGGGGGTGTCAGTGGGAACCGTATCCCATGCGCTCAATTCGGTGGGGTATGTAAAGCAGGAGACGAAGGAAAAGATTTTAAAAGCTGCGGAGGAACTGAATTATGTGCCAAACCGGGCAGGGCGGATTCTGAAAACCCGTCAGACCAGGCTGGTGATGCTGGCCATTCCGGATACCTCCAATGAGATTTATTTCGGTATGATCGAGGGTGTACAGAAGGAGATAAAAGCATTGGGGTATTCTCTGCTTTTGTATTACACCAACGGAGAACTGGAGGGAGAGCTGGATGCGGTGCGGCTTTTGCAGGAGCGTGTGGTGGATGGACTGATACTGGTTCATTTTTCCTACAAACAGGTTTTGCTGGATGAGATCAGACGATGTTCCGGACCTGCGGTCCTGCTGGGGATGTGCAATCATCTGTGGGCGGGGGCAGGGCATCCCTTTGACACGGTTTCCATTGATGTGTACAGCGGTATTTATACGGCGGTGCAGCACCTGGCGAAGATCGGCCACCGGAAGATCGGTTATCTGGCGGGAAGAAGAAATGTGGACGTATACGGCCAGCGGTTCGCGGCTTATCGGGATGCACTGAAGGATGCCGGTATTCCGTACCGTGAGGAGTATGTGTACTGGAACGACTGGACGCAGATGGGCGGCTACAGCGGCGGACGGACCCTGTATCAGATGAAGGACCGCCCCACTGCCATCTGCGCCTCCAACGATTTGCAGGCCATCGGCTGCTGGGAGGCGGTACGGGATCTGGGAGGAAAGGTGCCGGGGGATATTGCGCTGACAGGGCTGGACAACCTGAATATCTGTAAGATATTAGGGATCACATCCTTCGACATGAAGGAAAACCTGATGGGGACCGAGGCGGCCAGGCATTTAATGAGCCGTTTGTCCGGCAGCCAGATGAGCTATCAGGATCTGTATTTTCGACCAGAAATACAGGTGAGAGACAGCAGCTTATATACCTTGTGAAACGCCGAATGGAGATTCCGGGTACCCGGAGACCATAATCTGCAAGCTGCTAAATAGCGGTCAGCGGGGCTGGAGGGTATAGTCTTTGGGCGATAAATAAAAAAAGTATCCAGGCGCTTGAAAGGGCAGATCTGGGTACTTTTTTTGCCTTGATATTTAAACGTTTTTAATGCTATATATAATGAGTGGGAAGAGAAAAGACGAATTGCACAAAAATAAGAAAAATAATTCAGCAGTTTTATGGTATTGAAATAAAAAATAGAAGGATGTATAATTGTCAGTAAATATAAAAACGTTTTTATATTTGAAATAGAACAGAAAGACAATAGAAAAGATGGAAAAAAGGAACTGAGTGCCTGGCACTTAAAATAAAAAGTTTCCAAACGAAAGGAGAAACATTTATGAAGAAAAAGTTATTATCCCTGATTTTGACAACTACCATGGCGGCTGCTGTGATTGCGGGAAGCGCGATGGGGGAGGAATCCTTTAATCCGGACACGGAGACGGATACGATTCCCTACGACCAGCTGGAAGAGAAGTTTGGGCCGGTTGCGGATTTGGAGCTGCCGGAGGGAATTTCCATGGGTGGTATTCTGAAAAATCAGGCGAATGAGTTTTGGCTTGCCCTTGGAGACGGTATGACTTCTTATGCGGAAGCGAATCATGCTACCATCGATATCCAGGCCACCAGAACGGAGACGGATACGGCAGGACAGCTTTCTATCGCGGAGACGATGCTTCAGAATGAGTATAATGCGCTGGTTCTTTCCCCGCTGACCAATGAATGTCTGGATTCTGCGGTGGCTGCGGCCAAGGAAAAGGGAACCCCCATCGTGAATGCCAACTGCGAGTATGTGGCGGATGCAGATGTGTTTGTAGGCGGTCTTCAGATCGAGATCGGACACAAAGCAGCGGATTATATCGCAGAAAAAATCGGTGAGGCCGGCAAAGTGGCGATTATTGAGGGTGTTTCCGGAACCTTTACCTCCATCCAGCGTGTGAATGGATTTAATGAGCAGATTGCAAACTATCCTGATATCGAAGTGGTAGCCAGTGTTCCGGCAGATTATGAGATGGAAAAAGGAATGAATGTTGTGACAGATATCCTGACCCAGAATGACGATATCGCGGCGATCTATTGCTGCAACGACAACATGGCGCTGGGCGCAGTGGAAGCTCTGAGAGCTGCCGGAAAGCTGGGCGAAGTAGTTGTGATCGGCGTGGACGGAACCGGCGATGCGTACAAATCTATTCATGCAGGAGAGTTGAATGCCACGGTTGACCAGTTCCCTTCCATCAACGGTGAGGTGGCGGTGGAAGTTGCCTTACGGCTTTTGGCAGGACAGGAGATCCCCCGTGTAGTCAGCACTCCCATTGAGGTAGTGGATGCGGATAACGCGGCTGATTTTGATAAGTAAAAGTGGAAAAGAGACATCAGTAGAATGGCCGGAGGCGCGGACTGCAAAGCCGTGAGCAGAACAGGATGCGCCTCGGGCTTACTTTATAAGAGCGCGGGTGAGAAAATGAATTTATCTGATGAAAATATCTTGAGGATGGAACATATCAGCAAAAGCTTTGGCGCTGTACAGGCATTGGATGATGTTCACTTTGAACTGCGAAAAGGCGAGATCCATGCGCTGGTGGGAGAGAACGGCGCGGGTAAGAGTACATTTTTAAATATTATGTCCGGGAATTACCGACAGGATAGCGGAGCCATTTATCTGAATGGGGAAGTCATGCAGTTTAAAACGCCGCTGGCGGCAAAGGAAAAGGGCATCGTCAAGGTGCATCAGGAACTGCAGCTCATCCCGGAGATCACCGTTGCCCAGAATATGTTCCTGGGAAACGAGATCAAGGGAAGGTTTGGGACGATAAACTTTAAAGAGATGGAAAAGAAATCCAATGAAATGCTGAAAATGCTTCATGCGGGATTCGACAGCAATGTGATTACGAAAACACTGAGCACGGCACAGCAGCAGATGGTGGAGATCGCCAAAGCCCTGCTGAATGATTTCAGTGTGCTGGCGCTGGATGAACCTACGGCGAGCCTTACGAATAAGGAGATCGACGAGCTGTTTAAAATTGTAAAGCAGCTGCAGAGGCAGGGGAAATCGATTATTTATATTTCCCACAGAATGGATGAAATATTTGAAATTTGCGACAGGGTAACTGTTTTCAGGGACGGAAAATATATCGATACAGTAAACGTCAGCGAGGTGGATCGCCCCGCGCTGGTGAAAATGATGGTTGGCCGGGATATCGGAAACGAAAATTATCATACGGATAAGCCTGCAGATAAAGATGTGATTCTGGAAGTGAGAAATCTTACAGGCAGTAATCATCGATTTGAAAATATTAGTTTTGGCCTGAAAAAGGGGGAGATTCTGGGACTGGCAGGTTTGGTAGGTGCTGGGAGAACGGAACTGGTGAGGGCTGTCTTTGGGGCGGATGCGGTAAAGAGCGGGGAGATTTTCCTGAGAGGAAAAAAGATAACGATTACCTGCCCAAGGGATGCCATGGATAACGGCATCATGTTGATCCCGGAGGACCGCAAGCTGCAGGGTTTTGTGGCTGGCCTTACAAACACAGCAAATGTGGCCCTGAGTAATCTGGACAAATACAGAAAAAACGGTATCCTGGATTTTTCCTGTATGGATAGGCTGGTGAAGGACATCACAGACCGGCTGAACGTGCAGCCGAAGGACAATCGTCTCCGGACGGGCCAGCTTTCCGGAGGGAATCAGCAGAAGATCGTGGTGGCGAAAGCATTGAATGCGGAACCGGAGATATTGATTCTGGATGAGCCCACCAGGGGCATTGACGTCAATGCAAAGCATGAGATCTACGAACTGATCCGGAGGCTTGCAGACAGTGGCAAGTCGATTATTCTGATTTCTTCAGAGCTTCCGGAGGTACTTAAGCTCAGCGACCGCATTCTGGTGATGTATGAGGGAAAAATGACCGGAGAGCTGGATGGCCGGGAAGCGACGGAAAATGACGTTATGCAATATGCGGTGGGAGGCTGAAACAATGAAGAAGTTAAATGTGAATTTATCCAGAAAGTTTGGCATTATCGCCAGCCTGTTGGCGCTGATGCTGGTGTTTACCCTGCTGACGAATAAGTTTCTGTCTGTCAGCAATTTCCTGAATATTTTGCAGCAGGCGGCGATTAATCTGTGTGTGGCTGTGGGAATGACCTTTGTGATTATTACCGGCGGCATCGACTTATCTGTAGGGTCTGTGATGGCTTTGAGCGGCATGATTATGGCGCAGATGATGGACGGCGGCATGAATCCTTTGGCCTCAGCGATAGCAGGACTGGCGGTGGGCGTACTGCTGGGGGCGTTAAACGGCGTGATGATTGCGAAAATGCGGCTGCAGCCGTTTCTGGTTACGCTGGGCACCATGAGCGCTTACCGTGGAATTAACCTGATAATTTCCAATGGCCTTCCGGTGCGGGGGTTCTCCAGTGCTTATGTGAATTTTATGAATTCCCTCAACAGTTTTGTCCCTCTGCCGATTATTCTTTCCCTGATTTTGGCGGTGGCTGCAATGATCGTGCTGAAATATTTTAAATTTGGCCAGTACCTGTTTGCGCTGGGCGGTAACGAGGAAGCTACCAGGCTTTCCGGTATTAATACGGCGAAGATGAAAATTATGACATATGCGTTCAGCGGTTTTTGCAGTGCGCTGGCATCGGTGATCTTTCTGGGAAGGCTGGGAGCGGCAGACCCTCAGGCCGGCGACGGATACGAGATGAACGCCATCGCTGCGGCGGCTATCGGGGGAGCTTCCCTGGCGGGAGGAAAAGGAAGTATTGTGGGAACCATCATCGGCTGTTTGATTCTGCAGACACTGAATAACGGGCTGACCCTGCTGAATGTGCAATCCTTCTATCAGACCTTTGCCATCGGCGTGATTGTGCTGATTGCGACGATGATTGACCGCTATTCGTCAAAATAGAGGTGACCGCCTAACGGCGGGGCAGACGATGGCTGTCGGGCTTGTGGTACGAAATAGAAAAACAGATTACTTTAAACGGAGGAAAGGAGCAAAAGTATGAAAGAATTGATTCGCGAAACATTTAAGGCTGGAAATGGTATTTTTAAAATGGTGCCGAACTTTATCCCGGTGAAGTTCGGCGCGCCGGGACACCGTCTGAAGATTCATCCCGATGATTATTTCAAATTTGGCGCGGACGCCGGTACCATTATGGAGCGGTGGTTTTGCGCGGTACATAATACCCGCAGCAAAAATCCCAAGCGTCCGGATCAGGGACTGAGCTATGTGATTTCAGAAAATGGGGAAACCTTTCTGTTTCGGGATGCTGTGGCGGAACTGAAGGAGGAGCTGATTGGCAGCAGGCTGCAGGAAGAGTACGGAACCTTTCCGGTATTCTCCAAGATTTTCGACTATGAGACACCGCTGTATTTCCATTTTCATCCGGAAACCAGTGTGGCAAAGCAAGTAGGGTGCCAGGCGAAGCCGGAGTGCTATTATTTTCCGCCCCAGCTGAACAATTATGTGGGCCGGCGCCCCTCGACCTACATGGGCTTTAATTCGGATGTGACAAGGGAACAGGTCAGAGAATGTATCGCTCATTACAGCGATTATGATACGCATATTACCAGTCTTTCCAGAGCGTTTGATCTGGAGATCGGTACCGGATGGTATGTTCCGGCAGGCGTACTTCATGCGCCGGGCTCACTGCTGACCTATGAACCCCAGTGGGGAACCGATTTAAACTGTGTGCTGGAGAATGTGGTGTGCGGCGAGGTATTCGGAGAAAACTACAGAAACGATATCGTTCCCGAAACGGTGGAAAACAAGGTGGATTTCATTATGGATGCCATTGACTGGGAAGCAAACTTCGATCCGGACTTTAAGAAAACGTATTTCCGGCCGCCGGTGGAGCTGCCAGGAACCCAGGAAGGATTGATTGAGAAATGGGTTTGTTATGGAAATGATTACATTACCGCCAAGGAAGTAACGATTCTTCCGGGCAGGGAAGTGGTTTTGAAGGATAAGGCTGCCTATGGCGCCTTCCTTGTGCAGGGCTTTGGAAAATTCGGCTGCTTCCACGCGGAGGCGGTAAATATGATGCGGGTGGGCGACCAGACCGCGGATGAATTTTTTGTCAGCAAAGACAGCGCAAAGATGGGTGTGCGCATTGTAAACAACAGCCAGGTGGAGCCTATGGTGATTTTACAGCATTTCGGACCGGATAATGCAGTATATGTAAATAAATAGTCGACGGAAAAGAGTGGGGGAGAAGGCGTAGATTTCTTTGAAGTTTAAGCTTCTCTCCTATTTTTGCGTTTAGAAATAGAAGTGTTTTCGGGTGCCTTTGGATGGATGTTCCATTGTAATTATATTGAGAAATATGGTATATTAGACAACATATAGTGTCTAAAAGGCAATGGGGCGGAGTAGAAGGAGGAAGGTTTGCGGTAGGATGAAGGTATTAATAGCAGATGATGAGAAGAAGGTCGCGCAGCTGATCTATAAAATTGTGGACTGGGAGCAATGGGGGTTGGAAGTGATCGGTGTAGTAAACGACGGGACTCTGGCAGTGGAGATGATACGTACAGAAGAGCCGGACATTGTGATTACGGATATCAGGATGCCGGGGCTGAATGGAATAGATTTGATACGGGAAACAAAGAAAGAGGGGAAGCAGATTTATTTTGTTATTATCAGCGGCTACAGTGAATTTAAATATGCCCAGCAGGCATTAAAGCTTGGGGTGGAGGATTATCTGTTGAAGCCTGTAAAGAAAAAGGATCTGGCGGCGGTTTTGGATCGAATCGTGGGAAAAAGGAACGTGCAGGAGGCGGATGCCCGTCAAAAGGAGACGATCCAAAGAGAACTTCTGCAAACCAGAGAACAGGCCGGTAATAATTTCCTGCAGGCGCTGATTGCCAACCGGGGAGAGGGGATGCAGATGGAAAACAGGATTTTTACGGGCGGCTGTTTTCGGATTCTGACGGCCCGGGTGTATACTACAGCCATGCAGTATGAGGAAAGTAAAGAAGCTTTTTTACATATTCTTTCCAAGGTACAGGCGCTTTTGGGGGAACGTCTGAAGTCCGGGTGCCGGGAACTGGTGAGTACAGTCTGGAAAAATGAATTGGTGTGTCTTCTGAACGGGGATGATCTGGAAACGGTGGAGTATGAACAGGTTTTTGCTCAGATGCAGACAGAATTATCCGGTATCCAGATGATCTGTCCGGGGGCAAAGGTTCTTTTTGGAATAGGAAAGCCACTGCATGGGCTGGAGGGGGTTACGCAAAGTCTTGACCGGATTCATCTGAGTCTGATTGGGCGGTTTCAGATGGTCCATCAGGGTATTTTCTGGGAAAAGGGACCCGGCGGGGAGGTGGATATTACAGGCATTCTGACCAGTCAACTGCGCCGGGAGTTGAATACCTGCATAGAGGCTATGGATTCTGCAGGAGTGCAGCAGGTGATCGCAGAGGCGGCTCAGAAGATGAGCAAAAGATTATCAGAATACGGGTTGATTCAGAAAACATATCTGGATCTGGTAAATCTTTTTCTGTTCGGCATTAGAAAATACGGCGGGGCTTTTCAATCTTCAGAGGAATTGGAAGAAGGAATCCAGAGGGTGTACCGTTTCCGGGATCTGATGAATTGGTTGGGAGAACAGTGTGCAGAAGGAATCAATCAGGTAAAAAGGAAAAGGAGAACAGTGAGTCGAAGCCGATTGTCTGTGCGAAGAAGTATATTTCAGAGCATTGTGGTGAGCCCTTGACACTGGAGAGGGTGGCAAATGAGATTGGGTTTAACGCCACTTATTTTTCCAGTACGTTTAAGAAAGCAACGGGGGAAAATTTTGTGGATTATCTGACCCGGGTACGGATGGATAAGGCTAAAATAATGCTTGTTCAGTCTGAGCTGGATTTAAATATAATTTCAGAACAGGCGGGGTATGCGACATTGAAGTATTTTTCGAAAATATTCAAGAAATATACGGGGATTACCCCGTCAGAATACCGTAAATTATACGGTTGATACAGGGAGTGTTCATCTGTGAAAAAATATGGTTATTATTCTGGGCGGAGAGGACTATGGGGAGCTATAGTTTTGACTTTTATCGGGGTTCAGGTGTTGCTTCTGACAGCGCTTTTTGATTTTAACATTTTTCTGAAATTACAGAGATACCGTTTTTGGACTGTGATGGTATTGCTTGCCGCAGATGGGCTTCTTTTGCTGGTGCCGGTCTGGATTTTGAGCGTACAGGGAAAGCGGATCAGGAATCAGTGCAGAAAATTTGTGGCCGGTGAAATTTATAATGAATTTCTGGAGGAGATGGAAAGCACGGATGAATTGCTTTCCCAGGCATTTCGCCGAATGGACGCACTATTAAACCGGCAGGATACCATAAAGCTGGCAACGAAGCAGGCGGAATTTCTGGCGTTGCAGAATCAGATTAATCCTCATTTTCTCTATAATACGCTGGATGCGATCCGGGGGGATGCACTGAGCATCGGAGCAGTGGAGATTGCAGATATTACGGAAGCGCTCTCCACATTCTTTCAATATACCATAACGAATACCAGACATTTAGTTTCACTGGAAATGGAGCTGGAAAGCGTCAATAATTATTTTACGATTCAGAAGTATCGTTTCGGAGAAAAGCTGTCTCTGGAGGTGAGGATGGCGGATGATTCGCGGAAAATGAGGCAGATGTTGTGCCCCAAGCTGATGCTGCAGCCTATTGTGGAAAACGCGATTTTTCATGGGCTGGAGACCGTGAGGAAGCAGGGAAAAATTTTGATTTTGGTGGAACTTGTGGACGATATGCTGCGAATCGAGATCAGCAACAATGGAGCAGGAATAGATGCTGCAAAGCTGAAGAAATTAAACGAGCAGTTATCCCGCAATTCGGTGGGTTCTATTGTGGAGGATCGGGATAGAAAGGAGGGAGGGATCGCTCTTTTGAATGTCTGCCGTCGCATTAAGCTTTTGTTTGGGGAACAGTATGGACTTCGTTTGAACAGCGTGCTGGGGGCAGGCACTTTGGTGGAGATATCCCTGCCGGCCAGGCTGAGTGAGGAATTATGAAGAAGAAATTGCTTGGTCTGCAGGATGTGATGATTCGAAATTCCAGCGGGATAGGATTTCAGAAATTTTGTCTGGAAATTCACCAGAGAGATACCTATGGTATTCTCTGTGGCAGTATTGAGGAAAGAAACATGATTTTTTCCTTTTTTTCGAATCAGTGTGAGGTGTCGGGGGGAAGAATTACCTATAACAATAAAAATATATCTGCGCGGGAACTGGCAGGAATTTTCTGGTCAGATTTTACGGTGATCGGGGAGGAATCGAAACTGATCAATTCCATACCCGTGGCGGAAAATATTTGTCTGAAGAAGAAATTTGGAGGGGTTCGCCAGAAGGCATGCGAGATAAAGGCACAGACTTATCTGGAACGTCTGGGGGTGGAATTTAAGACGAACCGGATGCCAGGGGAATTGAGTGTTAAGGAACGGGTGCTGGTGGAATTGATTCGGGCATTTGTGGAGGACAAGCGTCTGATTATATTGATGGATCTGTCGGGGTTTCTGACGGATGTGGAATTGAATGAGGTATATCAGGTCATGCGGCAGATGCAAAAAGTCACGTTTGTGCTGCTGGAACCCTTCGGGAAACTGGTATTTGACTGGTCCAACCGACTGATGGTGACTCGGGACTGGCAGGTGAATGGCTGCTTTCATACGGATTTGATAGATAAAGAGGGATTGTTTTCGTATCTGTCCATAAGCAGGGCCCAGGCATATAAAAATTATGGAATGGAAAGCGGCAGCCCTTCGGAGGTAATAGCGTTTCAGCATATCACCACCGCAGAATTACAGAATCTGACGCTGCAGGTGGGAAAAGGAGAAATTTTGAACATTTGCTGTCTGGATGAGCGCAGTATCCGAGGAGTGCGCCAACTGATGTTTGGAAAAGCAGAGCTGCTTTCAGGAAGTATCATTTATCAGAATCGGGAGGTACGTTTCTCTGGTGTACACCGGCTGCGGCAGAAAGGAATTGCATGTATTGTTGCCGCGCCTGGGGAAGCTATGCTGCAGCCGAATATGCGAGTTGCTGATGACGTTATGCTGGATTTGTCTAAGAAAATGCCGATGCTCTGGCTGAAACCAAGATACCGGAAAAATATCGTGCAGAAGCTGAACGAAGAAATTCAGGAAGGCATTTCCGAATGCCGGGTTTCTGAATTGACGGGGGTAATGAAACAAAAGCTGGTGTATACAAAAATTCTTTTGGCTGCGCCCAAGGTGGTTTTTTGTGAGCGTCCTTTTTTTAACGTGGATCTGAACATGAGAGAAGTAACCCTGGAGGCAATAAAGGAGTTTCAGCGAAGAAATATGGCGGTGGTGGTACTCCTTCGAAATACCAGAGATATGGAGCTTTTAGAAGGGAAAGTGCTATATCTTAGGAATGGATGTCCGGTGGATGCCTCTGAGTGGGTATCTGATTAAAGAATATGGAGCGATGCGTTCGATATGAGTGCATCGCTTTTTTTAAATACCTAACCCGGATAAACCGGAAAAGTTTTGCATTTCTTCCACATTTTGAGTACA
>CAMNQN010000101.1 GCA_946549155.1 uncultured Lachnospiraceae bacterium
ATGTGGCCCTGCCGTCCCGCCTCATCCTGCGTCCGGGTAGTTAACAAAACACGAACATAGAAATCCTTTAAATTACGGATTGAATTGTCTATGGAAATGAGCTATAATTGTAACCAATTACGGATTTTGTTTGGCTGAAAAAGGGATCAGGTTACATGGGGTTATGGGTGCGTTTGTTTTGGGGACAGCGGGATTTCTGCTGTATTTTATTTATGATGTGAATAGTGTCCTGTGGAAACGTGCTGTATTGCAGACGTTTTTTGCTGTGGGCAGTCTGTGTGTGGCGGGTTCGGCTGTGTGGGCTTTGAGAACGACGCGGCAGATACAGCCTGTTTTTGGTGCGGGTGCACTGCTGTTTTTGCTTCTGCTAATTTATACACTTTTTTTTGCCTTGCCGTTTTCGGAGACTTATCGGGAGGAGAGCAGGCAGCGCCTGGCGTATACGGAAGGAGTATATGGCCTTTGCCGTCATCCTGGCGTGTTGTGGTTTGCAGGAGCTTATTTGTGTTTGTGGGGAGTGGAAGGGACGTTTCAGTCGGGGGTATACTTTCTTTCTATGATTTTGTGGGACTATCTCTATGTCCTGTTTCAGGATCTTTGGACCTTTCCCAGAACATTTATTAATTATGAAGACTATAAGAAACAAACGCCTTTTTTGCTTCCGAACAGAGGAAGTGCAGGGGCGTATTTGGCGTGGAGAAAGAAGCGCAGGCAGAGCGGAAGAATATGAATCTGAAGGAAAAGCTGAAAAATCACCAATATAAAGAAATATGGCAGCAATACTGCGGCTTCCTGGATCTGACCATGGACGGTTATATGAAGATTCAAAAGCGTCTGATGGAGGAGCAGATCCAGCTGTGGAGCAACAGCGGGCTGGGACAGTCTATTTTAAAGGGAAAGCATCCCGGGACTCTGGAGGAGTTCCGGCAGATGGTTCCTCTGACGGAGTATGAGGATTATGCGGATATTTTGCTGGCAAAGCAGCCGCACATGCTTCCGGGGAATCCGATTATCTGGATTCAGACTACCTGGGAGGGCGGGCGGCATCCGATCAAGGTGGCTCCCTATACCAGAAGCATGCTGGATACCTACCGGAATAATGTGGTGGCCTGTCTGATTCTCTCCACCAGTACGGAGAAGGGGAAGTTCGATGTGGCTTCCACGGACAAATTTCTCTATGGGCTGGCCCCTCTTCCTTACGCTACAGGGCTGTTTCCGCTGGCGCTGGGGGAGGATATTGACATCGAATTTCTGCCTCCGGTGGAGGAGGCGGTGAATATGACCTTCAGTGAGCGGAACAAGGCTGGCTTTAAGATGGCGATGAAGCAGGACCTGGGCTTCTTTTTTGGACTGGGGAGCGTGGCCTATGCGGTGAGCCTCAGTCTCTCCAGCGTGGCAGGCTCCAGGGGAACGCAGGGGTTGTCCAGTCTTTTGAAGTGCAAGCCCCATATGGCCTTCCGTGTGATCAGGGCGAAGCACCGGTGCCGTCAGGAGGGCCGGGAGCTGATGCCGAAGGATTTGTTTCATCTGAAGGGCTTTATGGTGGCCGGGACAGATAATCAGTGCTACAAGGACGACCTGGAACGGCTTTGGGGGATTCGCCCCATGGAGCTGTTCGCGGGAACGGAGCCCTCCATTATCGGCACGGAGACCTGGACGAGGAAGGGCATGTATTTCTTCCCGGATACTGCGTTTTATGAGTTTATTCCGGAAACGGATATGATAAAAAATTATGAGGATCCTTCCTATATTCCCAGGACCTATCTGATGGATGAGGTGCGTCCGGGAGAAAAGTATGAGCTTGTGCTTACGATTCTTAAGGGCGGCGCCTTTGCAAGATACCGCTGCGGTGATATGTATCGCTGTGTCGGGCTGGAAAACCGGGAGGATGATACACGGATTCCCCGATTTGAATATGTGGATCGGGTTCCCTGGATCATTGACATTGCCGGATTTACCCGGATTTCTGAAAATGGGATTCGGAGCGTGATGAAGCTGTCAGGGCTGCCTGTTGAGAACTGGGCGGCTGCCAAGGAGTACAATGAGCAGAAGCGGCCTTATCTTCATCTGTATGTGGAGTTAAAGCAGGAGGCACTGGTCAGCCAGGCTATCAGCTCGGAGATTTTGAAGGATCTGCTCAGTACCTATTTCAAATATATCGATCAGGATTACCGTGATTTGAAAAAGATACTGGGAATGGACCCGCTGGAGGTCACCATACTGCGCTGCGGCAGCTTTGGGGCCTTTGAGCGGAAATACGGAAAAAAACTGCGGCAGATGAACCCGCCCTACTATGAATTGGACGAGCTTTTGCGGATGCAGGATCATACAAAAGTATATCGGTGACGCTTTTGGGAACCGGGGATACGGATAAGAGGATTTTATGGGTACATACGGCTACATTTCTATTATTGCCATGTTTTGCTATGGTTTCATGCTATTGACCTTCCTGGCTGCCAAGAAGGATAAGCTGGTGAACAGCTTTCTGATTATGCTGGTAGGGCTCATGTGCTGGAGCGGTGGTTCTGTTTTCATGCGCGCTTTGATGTGGCCGAACTATATTTTCTGGTACCATGTTTCCCTTCTGGGAATTTTGCTGCTGCCCTATGCCTATTATCTGTATATCAATGCGCTGGGGGATATCCGGGAACGCTTTGTGGGGAAAATTTACCTGGTGGTTATGCTGACCTGTTTTCTGATCAATATTCCCAGCGGCTTTGTTCTGAAATATCCGGCGCTGGTGGAGACAGACGGAACACGTTCCTTCGTCTATTCCATGAATCGGAATGTGGCGATATTTTTCCTTGTGGCCGCGGTGCTGATTCTTCATATGTTCCGCAATGTGGTGAAGGTATGCCGGAAAAATCCCAATATGCGCCGGCAGTATGATCCGCTGGTGGTGGGTGTGGTGGTGCTGTTTGCCGGTAATCTTCTCATTGGGCTGCCATTTTTTGACGGCTTTCCGGTGGACATTCTGGGAGGGCTTTTGAATGCGTTTCTGCTGCTGTATGCGCTGATCCGCAGAAGACTCTTCCGGCTCCAGATGCTGGCCTCGGAAGGGATTTGCTATGGTTTTGGGCTTTTGTTTTCCGGCTTGCTGCTGTTTAATCTTTATCCCTATCTGCTGAGGCTTGTGCAGGCGCACATCCCGGCGACGGCAGATTACTATCCGCTGATTTTTGCGGTGCTGTTTTTGGCTGTCTATCTGGGGACCACATTCCTTTGGCGGCTGTTGGTGAACAATGTGTTTGTGAAGGAGGAGCTGTACCAGGCTGAAAAAATAAAAACCTTCAGTTCCTCGGTGGCCAAGACGCTGCGCCTGCAGGAAATTATGGCGGAGACGGTCCGGGTGATAAAGGATACCATATCGGTGGACCGTATCTATATCTGTATGCAGGGATGTCCGGGAAGCCCTTACCGGGGCTTGTACAGCGACTGTCCGCTGCAGGATCTGGATGTTTCGCTGGATGAGGAGAATCCCATCATCCTCTGGCTGGAAAAAAATGATGAGCCTCTGGTTTATAAGGAGTTCCGCTATACGGTGGAATATAAGTCCATGTGGGAGACGGAAAAGTATCGGCTGGAGCAGATGGGGGTTCAGTGCTGTGTGGGCTTAAAGGATGCAAACCGGCTGATTGGCGTGCTTCTTCTTGCATATAAGGACGGAAAAGAGGGGATGAGGTACAGTGACGTTCAGATGCTTTCCTCCATCTCCTCGGTGGCATCTATTGCCATAAAGAATGCCAGGCTTTATGAGCAGGCATACCGGGAGGCCCGGACGGATGAGATGACGGGACTTCTGAACCGGAAGTATTTTTATGAGGTGCTGAACCGGGAATTTGAAAAGAGCAAGGAGTCCTCCTTGGCGCTGGCGATGCTGAATGTGGATGATTTTAAGCTGTATAACCAGCTTTATGGCGTGAAGGAAGGGGATCTGTGCCTGAAGCGCATCGCGGATATCATTCAGTGCAGCGTGGGAGAAAGCGGATATACGGCCCGCTACAGCGGGAAGGAATTTGCAATATTGCTTCCGGGCTACGATATTTTTTCCGCCAGAAATCTGGTGAAGAATATCTGTCAGCAGATTTATCAGATGAACAATCAGAATCAGGATTATAAGCTGAAGGCGATTACCGTCAGCGCAGGAGTCAGCGCGGCACCCTATGGGGCCCGGTCAGTGAAGGAACTGATGGATAATGTGGACCTGGCGGTGTATCATGTAAAGCACAGGGGAAAAAATGGCGTGCAGGTGTTCGATATCGCATTTCAGAATATCCAGGAAAAGGAGAGTTCGCCGGACCATGTCAATATTTATAAGGAATATGAGGCGACGATCTACGCTCTGACTGCCGCTATTGATGCGAAGGATCACTATACCTTCAGCCATTCCAACAGCGTGGCCTACTACGCCACGGAATTGGCCAAGGCTTTGGGGATGAACGGGGGCGTGGTGGAGATTGTACGTCAGGCAGCGCTGCTCCACGATGTGGGAAAGATTGGTATTCCGGAGGATATTCTGAATAAGGCGGGACGGCTGACGGAGGAGGAGTACGAGGTGATCAAGGGCCATGTGGAGGCTTCCATCGGGATTATCCGCCATTTGCCCTCCCTGGATTATGTGATTCCTGCGGTGATGGGACATCATGAGCGGTACGACGGAAAGGGATATCCCCGCAGGATTGCCGGGGAGGATATTCCCGCCACTGCCCGGATTTTATGTATTGCAGATTCCTTTGACGCCATGACATCGAAGCGGAGCTATAAAAAAGCGTATGCGGTGGAGACCGCTCAGGAGATTTTGCTGGAAAACGCAGGAACGCAGTTTGATCCCCAGATGGCAAGAACTTTTGTACAATGTCTGGATACGGGGAGGATTAAACTGGTGCGCGGGGAGTTCAGCGGGGACATAAGTATGGGCTGATCCTTTGTGATTTTTCCCTGTACAAAGAAAGGTTTTTCGGGTATAATGATATAGAAAAGACGTGGGGCGGGACTGATGCAGAATGTGACATTCCCGTCTCTTCTCTATGTATCAGAGTCCAATGGTACAGACGGCAGGAAACCGGAAAAATACGGACAGATATGGAAATGGAAAGAAAGTGAGAAAAAAGGTGGAACGAGAGAACACGGAAGGGACGGCGGACAAAGCGCAGAGCCGGGAAGCCGGCGGGTACCGGATCATAGCCCTGGATCTGGATGGCACGGTGCTGAACGATGAAAAAAAGATTGACGAAAGGACGCAGGCCGCGATACACAAAGCTTTGGCGGCCGGAAAAGAAGTGGTGTTTTGTTCCGGCCGGTCCTATGATGAGATGGCAGATATTCTGGCGGATTATCCTGATATGAATTATCTGTGCGGTGAGAGCGGGGCACTGGTATACGACCTGAAAGGGAGAAAACCGGTGTCTGTGGTATCCGTCTCCCGGGAGGCGATAGCGGCGGTGAAAAAGGTGGTGGAGGGGCGGGATGTTATGCTCCATCTTATCAGCGAGGGCCGGGCGCTGGTGAACCGTGCCCAGCTTTCCCGCATGGCGCACTACCAGATGGGAATCTATCAGGAAATGTTTTACAGGGTGGCCACAGCGGTGGAAGATGTTTTTCAGACGGTGGAAGAAGAAAACTGCAGTGTGGAGAAGATCAATCTGTTTCATACCAGTGTGGAAGAGCGCAGGAAGTCTTTTGAACTCCTGAAACAGATGGGGGTGCCTGTGACCATGGTCTTCTCAGAGATTGCCTCTCTTGAGTGTTCGCCTCTGGGGCTGAGCAAGGCGGTGGGGCTGCGGACGCTCTGCGGGGAGCTTGGCGTCACCATGGAACAGGTAATCATGGTGGGAGATGCGGATAATGACCTGGAGGCTATGGAAGCAGTGGGCCTGGCGGTGGCTATGGGCAATGCCAACGATCATGTCCGGGCAGTCAGCCAGGTTCAGGTGGCCGACAACAACCACAGCGGCTGCGCGGAGGCCATCGAGACCTATTTGCTTGACGGACAGAGGCAGGAAGGTTCCAGACCCCCCCGGCCCGGAGCTGTAAATGGGGCGGATGGGAACAGGATGGAAACAGAGTGAGGAAAAAGGGATGGAAGGCGAGATGAAAACGATAGCGCGGATACACAGCGATTTCCGGGAAAAGTTCGGCATACCCAGACAGAGCGGTATTGTGCCGGAGCTGAAGGCAAAAATCGTATTTGAACCGGAGTACCGAAATCCGCATGCGGTTATGGGACTGGAGGAATATTCGCATATCTGGCTTCTCTGGCAGTTTTCCCAGGCGGTACGAAAGACCTGGTCGCCCACGGTTTTGCCACCGAGGCTGGGCGGAAAGACCCATATGGGTGTGTTTGCCACCCGGTCGCCCTTCCGTCCGAATGCCATCGGGCTGTCCTCGGTGCGGCTGGAGCGGGTGGAGCTGCATGAAAAGCTGGGACCGGTGCTGTACGTGTCCGGAGCGGATTTGCTGGACGGTACCCCCATCTATGATATTAAGCCCTATCTGGCCTACACGGACAGTCATCCCGATGCGGTATGCGGATTTGCGGACCGGGTCAGGGACTATGAGCTGGAGGTGGTTTTCCCGGAGCAGCTGCTGGCGCAGATTCCCAGGGAGAAAAGGGAGGCCGCGGTGGGAATTTTGCGGCAGGATCCCCGGCCCTCCTATCAGAATGATCCGCAGCGCCGGTACGGCGTGGCTTTTGCGGGCTTTGATATCCGGTTTCATGTGCAGGATGGAGTGCTTACTGTGTGCGAGGTGGAACGGCTGGTGCGGCAGGATTAAAAAATTAGCGGAAAAGAGTGATAAATATGGAGAAAAAAGAGAATCGTTTAGGAACGGTGCCTTTGAAAGGGCTGATTTTTGGCATGGCGATGCCCACGGTGGCGGCGCAGCTGGTGAATCTTCTTTACAATGTGGTGGACCGAATCTATGTGGGGCACATTCCGGGACAGGGCACCATGGCTCTGGCGGGCCTGGGAATTACCTTTCCTGTCCTGGTTTTGATTACAGCTTTCGCGAACCTGGTGGGTATGGGCGGATCTAACCGGGCCAGTATTGCCATGGGGCAGGGGAATTACACGGTGGCGGAAAAGATTATCTCCAACTGCTTTACCATGATAGTGATTTGCAGCCTGGTGCTGGCGGCCGGTTTCATGGTATTTAAAACACCGGTTTTGATGGCGTTCGGGGCCAGTGAGGCTACGCTGCCTTATGCTGACAGCTACGTGACCATTTATCTGATGGGCACTTTTTTTGTGATGATCACGCTGGGCTTAAACCCTTTTATCACCAACCAGGGCTTTGCGAAAACCAGCATGGCCACCACCTGCATCGGAGCGGTGCTGAATATTGTGCTGGATCCGATTTTTATTTATGGGCTGAATATGGGGGTACAGGGCGCCGCGCTGGCGACAGTTCTCTCCCAGGCGGTCAGCGCCGTCTGGGTGCTGCGCTTTTTAAATGGAAAGAAGTCCATGCTCCAGATTCGCCGCTGTAATCTGCGGCTGGATGGGGAGATTGTGGGCTCCGTGATTTCCCTGGGGATTTCCCCCTTTGTTATGAGCGCCACGGAGTGCCTGATTCAGCTTACCTTTAATAATGGAATGAAAACCTACGGGAATGATCTGTATGTCTCCCTGATGAGCATTATGTTCAGCATCAATCAGGGAGTGTGGATGCCTCTTCAGGGCTTTTGCCAGGGGGTGCAGCCCATTGTAGGATATAATTACGGAGCCAAGAACTATAAGCGGGTCTGGAAAACCTTTTACACGATGCTGGCAGTCTGCCTGTCCTTTTCCGCCTTGTTGGTGGGGTCAATTTTGCTGGTACCCCAGGCTTATCTTGGGCTGTTTACGGACAACGCCGAACTGATCGGGATGGGGTGCGCCCCCCTGCGTCTGTTTATGCTGGGGATGATGCTTATGGGAGCTCAGGGAGCTTGTCAGCAGACCTTCCTTGGATTGGGGCAGGCGAAGATTTCTGTTTTTATTGCTATGCTGCGGAAGGTGATCCTGCTGTGGCCGCTGGCCCTGCTGCTTCCCAGGGTGATGGATTTGGGCGTCTGGGGGCTGTATCTGGCGGAAGCGGTCAGCGATACCATCAGCGCCACCGTCTGTACAATTTTGTTTTTCCGTAGAGCAGGGAAGATGCTGGGAGACAATAAATAAAAACGGGACTGGTTTTGGAATGAATTGCCGCGGTGGGTGTGTATGCGGGAACGGAACAGGGAATAATAAGCGGCAGGAGGGTTATACAGGAGGAAACAATGTCATTTATCAGTGTGTTTGATGTGCTGGGGCCGAATATGATCGGTCCCTCCAGCTCCCATACGGCGGGGGCGGCTGTGATTGCCTATTTGGCGCAGAAAATGATAAACGGGCCTTTGCGGCGGGTGGACTTTACGCTGTATGGCTCTTTCGCCAAAACCTATCGGGGACATGGAACGGACCGGGCGCTGTTAGGCGGTATCCTGGGCTTTGCCACCGACGATATGCGCATCCGGGAATCCTTTGAGATTGCCAGGGAGCGCGGCCTGGAGTTTTCTTTTACGGCCAATGAAAAGGAGACGGAGGTGCATCCCAACACGGTGGATATCGCCATGGAAAATGAGGCGGGTCAGAAAATGGTGGTTCGGGGAGAGTCCTTAGGCGGCGGAAAGGTTCGCATTGTGCGTATTAATCAGGTGAGAGTGGAGTATACCGGGGAGTACAGCGCAGTGATCGTGATTCACCAGGATAAGCCCGGCGTGGTGGCCCATATTACGAAATGCCTCAGCGACCGGAATGTGAATATTGCGTTTATGCGGCTGTTTCGGGAGAAAAAGGGAGAGATTGCATACAGCATTGTGGAATCCGACGGCTCATTGCCGGAAGACGTGGCAAAGGAGCTGCGGCAAAATGAAAATGTGCATGATGTGATGGTGGTGCAGGTGTGAGGCCCCACGCAAGGGAGAACAGAAAATGATGGATTTTAAAAATGCCAGGGAGCTGCTGGCCCTGTGCCAGGAACGGAAGATGCTCCTTTCAGAGGTTATGAGGCTGCGGGAGATTGAGAACGGGGAAATTACAGACCGGGAGGCGGACTGCCGCATGGCGAAAGCATGGAAGATTATGAAGGAGTCCGCGGCCATGCCCATAGAGTCCCCGGGAAAATCCATGGGAGGGCTGATCGGAGGGGAGGCCAGGAAGCTGATAGAACATGCCAGGGCGGGAAAAGGAATCTGCGGCGACATTCTGGAAAAGGGGATTGCCTATGCGATGGCGATTCTGGAAACCAATGCCTCCATGGGCCTGATCGTTGCGGCGCCCACCGCAGGCTCCGCCGGTATTGTGCCGGGGCTTTTGCTGGCCCTGCAGGAAGCGTATCAATTTGAGGATGAGAGAATGATCCGGGTACTGTACAATGCGGGAGCCGTTGGCTATCTGGCTATGCGCAACGCCACAGTGGCCGGAGCGGTGGGCGGCTGTCAGGCAGAGGTGGGAGTGGCCTCCGCCATGGCCGCCTCCGCGGCGGTGGAACTGATGGGAGGAACCCCGAAGCAAAGCCTGGATGCCGCTTCCACCGTGCTGATGAATATGCTGGGACTGGTCTGTGATCCGGTGGGAGGCCTGGTGGAATACCCCTGCCAGAACCGGAACGCCGCCGGTGTGGCCAACGGGCTGATTGCGGCAGAGATGGCACTGGCTGGGATTCCCCAGCTCATTCCTCTGGATGAGATGATGGGGGTTATGTATGCTGTGGGAAAGCGGATGCCCGTAGAACTGAGAGAGACCGCCCTGGGCGGATGCGCTGCGGCTCCCTCCGCCTGCCAGGGGTGCCCTGGAAGATGAGACAGGAGATAGAAAGAAGACCGGTCAAAGCAGGAGGTGCGATGACCGGTCTTTTGTTTTTGGAAGGTATTAGCTGGCAGGGGCTAAGCCATCTCTCCCGCTGCATAGCGTGCCACGATATTTCTGTCGTCGGCCAGATGGATGATCCGCTCCATGCGTTCCTCCAGACTTAGCCGGTCGGCGGAGGTGGTGAAGCCGGCGTCATCCAGAACCAGGGCGTCCAGCTCGAAGCCCGGTTCGAAGCTGCCCACCTTTCCGAAGAATTGTCCGCCGCCCCTGGTACCCAGATAAAAGGCTTCCGGGATGGTGAGGAAAGCATCCTGTTTGCCGCTTTCCAGCCATTTCAGCTTAGAGAGGTAGACGGCCTCCGCCATGGCGCGGAAGATGCAGACGCTGTAGCCCCCGGCGATGTCGGAGCCCAGTCCCACCTTGATTCCCATATTTAACATCCTGCGGATGGGTGGTATTCCGGCGGCCACGTTTCCGTTGGACTGGGGACAGTGGGCGATGGTGACTCCCCGTTCCTTTACCAGCTCCAGCTCCCGCTCTGTGGGATAAATGAAATGTGCCATCACGGTCTGATTGGTCAGCAGATGGAAATGGTCGTACACATCCCCGTCATTGTCATATTCCGGAAAGCGTTCCCGAACGATCTGCATCTCACCGATATCCTCAGACTGATGGGAGTGGACAGGAAGTCCGAAATCCCTTGCCAGCTGTCCCAGCCCCTCCAGAAGCTCCTTGGAACAGGTGGGGATGAAGCGGGGGGTAACGGCGGGTTTTACATATTTGTAGCGGTTTTTGGTGTCCAAAATCCACTGTTTTGTGTCCCTGAGGGACTGCTCCGCTGTCTCGCAGAGATAATCAGGGGACAGAGTGTCCATATTGATCTTGCCCACGCAGGCCCCGATGTGTTTCTCCTCCAGAATATCCATTAAAAGCTCTGTGGCAGGAACATGGATGGTGCCGAAAATCACCGCCCGGGTGGTGCCATTTTTTGCCAGTGCGTCAGCGAAGGCTTCGTAGTAAATTTTCGCGTAGGACAGATCCTGAAAGCGGGCCTCTGTGGGGAAGGCGTAGGTGTCCAGCCAGTCCATCAGCTGCAGATCCAGTCCCAGGCCCCGGTAGACAAACTGGGGTGCATGCAGGTGCATATCACAGAGCCCGGGAATAATCAGCCGGTCGCCGTAGTCTGTCACCGGGCAGGCGGCATACTTTTCGGGGAGTTCTGTGAAAATTCCCCTGATCTCATTGTCCACGGAGACCAGATAACCGTCTGGGACGATCTCAAATTTTTCCTTTGTGGGTGTGTGGATGATATTTCCTTTTAAAATAACAGTGCTCATAGGATACCCCCTCGTAAGTATATAAAAAACGTCACTACGATTGTACCATACCCGAAGAAAAAGAGAAAGGAATTTCAGATGCTGTCCTTTTTGTGTTTTGTTAATTAGCAGGACGCAGGAAGAGGCGGGCGCGCAGGGCCGCAGGCATCTGGAAAATAACTCCGGATACCAAGAAAATCTAAGATGC
>CAMNQN010000102.1 GCA_946549155.1 uncultured Lachnospiraceae bacterium
CCCCCCCCCCCCTCCACCCGTTTTTGTTTTCTTTCCCTGCGCGCCCCCCCCCCCCCCCCCCCCCCTTCTCTCCCTGCGTCCGGGTAATCACTTAAACACGAAAAACATGGCGTACACAATAGCGTAACGGTTATTTGGCACAAACTAATTCAGACTTGGAATTGAAAACGGGTATGAAACATGGTAGAATAAAAAAAACAAAGAAGACGAGCGGAAATATCCGGTAAAATCAAGGAGGATTTGGCAATATGGAAAGCTATAAGCAGGAATTTATTCAGTTTATGGTGGAGAGTAAGGTTTTGAAGTTTGGAGAGTTTACTTTAAAGAGTGGAAGGAAGTCTCCTTTTTTTATGAATGCCGGAGGCTATGTGACCGGCTCTCAGCTTAAGCGGCTGGGGGAATATTACGCGAGAGCGATACATGATACCTACGGAGACGATTTTGATGTGCTGTTCGGGCCGGCATACAAGGGGATTCCCTTAAGCGTGGTGACGGCGGTGGCTTACAGCGAGCTGTATGGCAGGGAGGTGCGCTATTGCTCGGACCGCAAGGAGGAGAAGGATCATGGCGCGGACAAGGGAAGCTTTCTGGGCAGCAGCTTAAAGGACGGGGATCGGGTTATCATGATTGAGGATGTGACCACCTCCGGAAAATCCATGGAGGAGACGGTGCCCAAGGTGAGGGGCGCGGCCGATGTGGAGATTAAAGGGCTGATGGTGTCCTTAAACCGCATGGAAGTGGGCAAGGGCGGAAAGAGGAGCGCCCTGGACGAGGTGAGAGAGCTGTACGGCTTTGAGACCGCGGCCATCGTTTCTATGGCAGAGGTGGTGGAGTATCTGTATAACCGGCCGTGTCAGGGGGAAATTATTATTGATGATACGATAAAGGCGGCCATTGACGCATACTATGAACAGTACGGGGTAAGGCAGTAAATTGGCAGCAGCTTCAGAAGGTTTAAAGGAGGTTTGGCCATGAATGAACAGGAAAAGGTGTATAAAACGATAGGGAGAGCCGGGATGTCCAGCATTATTCTGGGCATTGTGGTGCTGGTGACCGGCATCGCGGCGGGAGTATTGACGATTATTAATGGCGCCAGATTATTAAAAAGAAAAAGCAGCGTTATGATCTGATGAAAAAACAGACGGCGAAACGGGTCCGGGTTGTGGGCGGACTGTTGTTTTTGATTTATCTTTTTTTGTTGATTTACTTTCTGTTTTTTGCGGAAAGCTATGGGAGAAGCGGAGGGGAGGAATACCGGTATAATGTGATCCCCTTCCGGGAGATCCGGCGGTATCTTCTCTATCCCCACCTTTTGGGGCCCTATGCGGTGCTCACGAATCTGATCGGCAATGTGGTGGGATTTCTCCCTTTTGGCGCCATTTTACCGGTACTGAAAAGGAACATGCGCAGCTTCTGGAAGATTCTGCTGCTGAGTTTTGAGTTCAGCGCTATGATCGAGGTGACGCAGTTACTTACCCGGCTGGGGAGCTTTGATGTGGATGATATTATTTTGAATACGGCAGGGGGCGTGCTGGGATACGGGGTGTTCTGTGTCTGCAACCGTCTGAGGAGAAAATATTATGGCTAGAAAAAGACAGAGTTATACCTATGTGTATGAGGAAACCAACCATTCCGGGCGGGGGATTCTGGCCGCGGTGCTGGGCGGCGTTTCCCTGCTGGTCTTTGTGATTCTGGTGGGGATCTGCGCCATGCTGGAGGGCAGCGGCGGCCTTTGGGCCGGTTCCATCGGGTTTACCGCTTTTGTGATGGCTTTTTACGGGATGGCAGCCGGACTGAAAAGCTTTCATGACCAGTGCAAGTCTTACCTGTTTTGTAAAATCGGTACGCTGCTGTGCGGCTTCATGGTGGCGGTGTGGTTTTTGATTTTCTGCGTGGGGCTGGCGTCCTAGGCAGAGAGAAAGGAATGGAAAATGGACAGATTAGAGCAGCAGATAAATTTTATTCTGGAGGTGGATAAATTAAAGCAGATTACCAGGCAGAGCTACATCACAGGGGCCTCCAGAAAAGAGACGGACACGGATCATTCCTGGCACCTGGCCCTGATGTGTGCGCTGCTGGCTGAGTATGCCAATGAAAAGATCGATGTACTGAAGACTATGGTGATGGTGCTTATTCACGATATCGTGGAGATTGATGCCGGGGATACCTATGCCTACGATGCGGTGGGCAATCAGAGCAAGCGGGAGCGGGAGGTGAAGGCTGCCGACCGTATTTTTCATCTGCTGCCCGGGGATCAGGCCCGGTACCTGCGGGATCTGTGGGAGGAATTTGAGGCCCAGGAGACACCGGAGGCGAAGTTTGCCAATACCCTGGACAAGATACAGCCGGTTATGCTTAACGATGCCACCGGCGGCTTGGCCTGGAGAGAGCACGGCGTGAGGAAGGCCCAGGTGATGGGGAGAAACCAGCGGACAGGCGAAGGGTCACAGCAGCTCTGGGAGTTTGCAAAGAATATTATTGAGCGGAATGTGGGTAGGAATATTTTAGAAGAGTGAGGAGCGAAATGAGCGAATACAGGGAAGAACAGGAATTTCGTTTTGAAAATGATACCATGGAGGAGCGTTATGCTCTTGCCATGGAGCGGATACAGGAGATGATGCAGGAGCGGACGGTTCCTGCACCTTTTGATTCTTATTTCCGGACGGTGGCCGGATTTCTGCTGCAGATGAAGCAGGTGCGGGAGCAGCTGTTATCGGGGGAAGCGGATGGTTTTTCCCTGGAGCAGTGGCAGCAGATGAACCATGATATGTATGAGGATATCCTGCCGGAGAACTATGGGAAGAGCTACGGGAATCCGGCCTTCGCCGTGGAGACGCTGGGGGAAACTCACGGGAAAATTTTGAGCTTTCTCTACACGGAGTTAAGGGGCGTTACCGGCTATGTGTTTGAGGGGCTGCTGGAGCAGATCGTGGTGCATCTGGAGCTGTTTATCGAGGTGTATAACCGCTTTGAGCAGGAGCCGGTGCCCGCTTACCGGGAAATCTGGCAGATGGTGTACTGGTTTATCAGCGATTACAGCGATGTGTTTGTGACAGAGCATATCCGTCAGAGCGTGGATCCGGCCAGGGATTTTGCGGTGCGCATTATTACGGAGTCCGATCTTGAGGATCTGCGTTATCTGTACCGGTACGGTGAGTATGTGACTGATACGGAGCTTAGGACAGCCGCCTTCCTCAATTCCCTCCCGCAGGAGGAGATTCAGGCGATGGCGGATACCTACACGGAGGGGTATCGGACCGGCTTTGTGCTGGCCGGGAAGGACCTGTCCAAAAAGCTGACGGTCAATATCCGTTTCCGCCTTGGGTTTGAGCGGATGGTGAAGGCCGCCATTGCCAACTTTGAAAAAATGGGCTTACGACCGGTGATTTTCCGTTATGCTCTGAGCACGGTGAACAAGCGGCAGGCCATGCGCATCGGCTATACGGGAACCGTACCCAATCCGCAGTTCGACTACGATCACCGGGAGGACTGTGCCTTGTACCTGGATAAAAGGTTTGTGGAACGCCGGCTGGGTGTGATGCGAAGTGCCTACGAAACCTTTAAGACGCTGGCCAACGGCCATGGGGGGCCGGCGGTGATCGAGGTGTTCGGGGAGACGCCCTTTGTGCCCCAGGCCAGGGAGCAGGCGCTGTGTCTGAACGAGAAACAGCAGCAGCTCATGGTGAAGATGAATAACGAGGCGGCCCAGATCACGAATCAATATATAATAGGAAAGGAAAGGAGCTTTACCATCATTGCTTTCCCGATTCCTCAGATCGGGGAACAGTTCCCGGAGATTTTCAGGGAGACAGTAAAGATCAATACGCTGGATAACGGGCTGTATCACCGGATTCAGCAGCGCATCATTGACACGCTGGATCAGGGAACGCAGGTGCACATTCTGGGCCGGGGGGCCAACCGCACCGATCTGACGGTGGCGCTGCATCCGCTGGAGGATCCGAAAAAGCAGACCAATTTTGAAAACTGTGTGGCGGATGTGAATATCCCGGTGGGTGAGGTATTCACCTCTCCGAAGCTGTCAGGCACGAATGGCGTGCTGCATGTGACCAGGGTATTCTTAAATGAGCTGGAATATCAGGATCTGGAGATCACCTTCCGGGAGGGTATGATTGAGAAGTATACCTGCGCCAATTTTGAAACCGGGGAGGAGAACCGGAATTTCCTGAAAGGCAATCTGCTGTTCCATCACGAATCTCTGCCTTTGGGGGAGTTCGCCATCGGCACCAATACCACAGCCTACGCCATGGCACGCAAATACGAGATCGGGGCAAAGCTGCCGATTTTGATAGCGGAGAAGACGGGGCCTCATTTTGCGGTGGGGGATACCTGCTACAGCTGGAATGAGGATCTTCCGGTGTACAATCCAGACGGGAAGGAGATTATCGCCAGAGACAATGAGGTGTCCATCCTGAGGAAGGAGGATCCGGGGAAAGCGTATTTTGGCTGCCACACGGACATTACCATTCCTTATGAGGAATTGGGGCTTCTGGAGGTGCTGGGTGAGGACGGATACCGCAGAGAGATTATCCGGGATGGCCGGTTCGTGCTGGAGGGCACGCAGGAGCTGAATGAGGCGCTGAAAAATCTTGACAAGCCCCAGCAGAGTTAGTAGAATTAAAAGCTGAAAATGAGATCGCAAAGGAATGGGAGGTAAGAGCGATGGCAAAGGTTGGAATAGTCATGGGCAGCGATTCAGATATGCCTGTTATGAGTAAAGCGGCGGATATGCTGGAAAAATTCGGGATTGACTATGAGATGACGATTATTTCCGCTCACAGGGAGCCGGATGTATTTTTTGAGTACGCAAAGACAGCGGAGGAGAAGGGATTCAAGGTGATTATTGCGGGCGCAGGTATGGCGGCCCATCTGCCGGGGATGTGCGCGGCGATTTTTCCCATGCCGGTGATCGGCATCCCTATGCACACCACCTCTCTGGGAGGACGGGATTCCCTATATTCGATTGTTCAGATGCCCTCCGGCATTCCGGTGGCTACGGTGGCCATTAACGGCGGCGCCAATGCCGGGATCCTGGCAGCCAAGATTCTGGCCACGTCAGACCCGGAGCTTTTGCAGAAGGTGAAGGATTATGCCGCGCAGTTAAAACAGCAGGTGGTGGAAAAGGATCAGAAGCTGCAGCAGGTTGGTTATAAAAACTATACAAAATAGGAGGATACTATGGATTACAAGAACGCGGGCGTTGATATTGAGGCGGGCTATAAATCGGTGGAGCTGATGAAGAAGCATGTAAAGCGGACCATGCGGGAGGAGGTCCTGGGAGGCCTTGGCGGTTTTTCCGGCGCGTTTTCGCTGGCAAAGATCAGGGAGATGGAAGAGCCGGTGCTTCTGTCCGGCACGGACGGCTGCGGCACCAAGGTGAAGCTGGCCTTTCTTTTGGATAAACATGATACCATCGGTATTGATGCCGTTGCCATGTGTGTAAACGACATTGCCTGTGCCGGCGGGGAACCGCTGTTTTTCCTGGATTATATTGCCTGCGGCAAGAATTATCCCGAGAAGATCGCGCAGATTGTAGGCGGCGTGGCGGAGGGCTGCGTGCAGTCCGGCTGTGCCTTAATCGGCGGCGAGACGGCGGAGCATCCCGGACTGATGCCGGAGGACGAGTATGACATTGCAGGCTTTGCGGTGGGCGTGGTAGAGAAAAAGGATATGATCACCGGGGCGGATTTAAAGGAAGGGGATGTGCTTTTGGGCATTGCCTCCTCCGGTGTGCACAGCAACGGATTTTCTCTGGTGCGCAAGGTATTCCCCATGGACCGGAAGACGCTGGAAACCTACCGGGAGGAGCTGGGAAAAACCCTGGGCGAGGCGCTGCTGGCACCTACGAAAATCTATGTGAAGGCATTGAAGGGCGTGCGGGAAGCCGGCGTGCGCATTAAGGGCTGCAGTCATATCACCGGCGGCGGCTTTTATGAGAACGTGCCCCGGATGCTGCCGGAGGGCGTGCGCGCCGTGATCAGAAAGGACAGCTATGAGGTGCCTGCCATCTTCCGGATGCTGGCCAGGGAAGGCTCCATTGCGGAGGAGATGATGTACAATACCTTTAATATGGGCATTGGCATGGTGGTGGCTGCGGACGCGGCGGACGCAGAGAAGGCGAAGCGGGCCATCGAGGCGGCAGGAGAGACAGCCTTTGTAATCGGACAGATTGAGAAGGGTGAAAAGGGAGTTACTTTATGTTAAAGCTGGCAGTATTGGTATCCGGCGGCGGCACGAATCTGCAGGCTGTCATTGACGCCATTGAAACAGGGAAGATCACCGGAGCCAGAATCGAGATTGTGATCAGTAATAATAAAAACGCTTATGCGCTGGAGAGAGCGAGACAGCATGGGATTGAAGCCAGATGTATCTCTCCCCGGGACTATAGCAGCAGGGAGCAGTTTAATCAGGAACTGCTGAATTGCCTGACGGAGCGGAGGGTGGACCTGGTGGTTCTGGCCGGCTGCCTGGTGGTGATACCGGAGCAGATGGTGGACGCGTTCCCGAACCGCATCATTAATATTCATCCTTCCCTGATTCCCTCCTTCTGCGGCACCGGGTTTTACGGCCTGAAGGTGCACGAGGAGGCGTTAAAGCGGGGCGTGAAGGTGACGGGGGCCACCGTCCATTTTGTGGACAAGGGGACGGATACCGGCCCGATCATCCTGCAAAAAGCGGTGGAGGTGAAGGAAGGCGACACGGCCAAAGCGCTGCAGCTTCGCGTCATGGAGGAAGCGGAGTGGAAGCTGCTGCCCCAGGCGATTCAGTTAATCGCCCAGGGCCGGGTGGAAGTGGCGGATGGCCGGGCAATTATCCGGGAAGAGTAGGTCTGTCCGCATAATACCCCGGCAAAAAGCAGTGCCGGGACGGCGGACGGGAACCGGTGACAGGAGGTTAAGATGAAAGTATTGATTGTGGGTAGCGGCGGCCGGGAGCACGCGTTGGCATGGAAGATCGCCCAGAGCCCGAAGGTGGAGAAGATTTATTGTGCGCCTGGAAACGCGGGGATCGCGGAGTATGCCCAGTGTGTGGATATCAGGGCTATGGAATTTGACCGCCTGGCGTCCTTTGCCAGGGAGCAGGGCGTGGATCTGACTGTAGTGGGCATGGACGATCCGCTGGTGGGCGGCATTGTGGATGTATTTGAGGCCCAGGGCCTGCGGGTGTTTGGCCCCAGAAAGAATGCGGCGATTCTGGAGGGCTCCAAAGCCTTCTCCAAGGATCTGATGAAAAAATATAACATTCCCACGGCAGCCTACGAGAATTTCGATGATCCGGCGGCAGCGGTGGAATATCTGGAGACCAAGGCGGAATTTCCCATTGTTCTGAAGGCGGACGGCCTGGCGTTAGGCAAGGGCGTCCTGATCTGCAACACGCTGGAGGAAGCGAAGGCCGGCGTGAAATCCATTATGGAGGACAAGCAGTTCGGCTCCGCCGGAAACCGGATGGTGATAGAGGAGTTTATGACGGGTCGGGAGGTCTCCGTGCTGTCCTTTGTTGACGGGAAAACCATCAAGCCCATGACCTCCGCCCAGGATCACAAGCGGGCAGGAGACGGGGACACGGGACTGAACACCGGAGGTATGGGTACCTTTTCCCCCAGCCCCTTCTACACGAAGGAGGTGGAGGAGTTCTGCCAGAAGTACATTTTCCAGCCCACGGTGGACGCTATGGCAAAAGAGGGGCGGCCCTTTAAGGGCATCATTTTCTTTGGCCTGATGCTGACAGAGAAGGGTCCCAGAGTGCTGGAATACAACGCCCGTTTCGGCGACCCGGAGGCGCAGGTGGTGCTGCCCCGGATGCGGAATGATATTGTGGAGGTGTTTGAAGCCTGTATTGACGGCACCCTGGATCAGATTGATCTGGACTTTGAAGACAATGCGGCGGTCTGCGTGGTGCTGGCTTCCGACGGATATCCGGTAAAATATGAGAAGGGCTTTGAGATCCGCGGCCTGGAGAATTTCCGGGGGAGGGACGGCTACTATGTGTTCCACGCGGGCAGCGCCTTCAAGGACGGGAAGATTGTTACCGGAGGCGGACGGGTGCTGGGCGTGACGGCCAAGGGCGAAAACCTGAAGGCGGCCCGGGCTAACGCTTACCAGGCTGTTGACTGGATCTCGTTTGAAAATAAGTATTACCGCAAGGATATTGGAAAGGCCATCGACGAGGCGTAGCATTTTGGCGGTTATGACAGGAAAGGAATGAGGAGTATAATGAACAAGTGGTTGAGAAAAGGAAGGGTCTGCGTTTTGGCGGTGCTTGTGTGCATGCTGCTGTTTGGGATCAGCGCGTTTGCTTCCGAAGATGATAATTCCCTGTCGTCCCTGGGAATTTTGACGGAGGGCGCAGTGACTTCACCGGAGTTTGCCTATAATACCTGGTCTTACACCGTGACGGTGCCCGGCGGCACGAAGGAGCTGGCGCTGGACCCGGTACCTTCCAGCAGCAGCGCCACCGTCAGCAGCATCACCGGCACGACCCTCAATGAGGATGGCACCGGTTATGTCACGATTACGGTGCAGGCCGGCAACGGCAGTGAGTTTACATATGAGCTGAATGTGGTTTCCGACGGCACGGCGCCGGCGGCGGAGACGGAGAGTGAGACGGAAACCGAGACCGAAACGGAGACGGAAACGGAAACCGAGACGGAGGATTCCCAGTATGTGAAGGTGGATAAAAATTCTTTGCAGGAGGCAGAGAATACCATCACCAATTTGAAGGGGCAGATCACTTCCCTGAAAGACAAGGTGGGTCTGTTTACAAAGATCATGTACGGCCTGATCGGGTTGGCGGTGATTCTGCTGTTCGTGGTGATCAACCTGCTTCTGAAAAAGAAGGACCTGAAGGCGGAGCTGAATGATTACCGCAGCTATGGGTATACGGACAGCAAGAAGGTGCAGAAGGTTCAGGAGAAAGCGGATAAAAAGAAGCAGAAGGCGGAGAAGAAGCAGAAAAAGGCGGCGCCTTCCATGGAGGACGATGGGGAGTTCACCTATGAGCAGATTGGGAGCGGTGTGAAACCGGCTTCCATGCAGAAGGGATATGGCGCCGGAGCTTCCCAGAGCGTACCCGACAGAAGCGGCGCGGGTCAGAGCGGATATGGGGATGGAACCGGTGCGGGTCAGAGAGGATCCTCCCAGCCTGGATCTATGGGACTGGATGTGCGCCCGCAGGTGTCGCAGAAAAAAACGAAGCAGATGCCCCAGTATGAGCAGCCCGCGCAGCAGCCCAGGGCCCAGCCTGTTTCCCAGAATCCGGCCCAGCCTGCCGGAAAGAAGGGCAGAAAAAATAATGTGGAAATCAATATGATTGATCTGTGATAAAGTCGTGGAAAACGGGGAAAATCATGGTAGATGTATCATAAATGTGTAAAGGAGACGAAAAATGTTTATAACAGAGGATATTAAGTACATTGGTGTCAATGATCATCAGGTCGATTTGTTTGAGGGACAGTATGTGGTTCCCAACGGAATGTCTTACAATTCCTATGCTATCCTGGACGAGAAGGTGGCCATTATGGATACGGTGGATCAGAATTTCTGCCACGAGTGGCTGGACAATATTGAGAAGGCTCTGGATGGGCGTCAGCCGGATTATCTGGTGGTACAGCACATGGAGCCGGACCATTCCGCCAATGTGGCCAATTTCCTGAAGGTATATCCCAAGGCCATGGTGGTTTCCTCTGTGAAGGCCTTCGCCATGATGAAGAATTTCTTTGGTGATGATTACGCGGACAGAAGGATCGTGGTGGGAGAGGGCGATACCCTGTCCCTTGGAAAACATGTACTCGCGTTTGTGGCGGCCCCCATGGTGCATTGGCCGGAGGTAATTGTGACCTATGATACTGCGGACAAGGTATTGTTTTCCGCAGATGGTTTCGGAAAATTCGGGGCCCTGGACAGGGAAGAAGAGTGGACGGAGGAAGCCCGCCGTTATCTGATCGGCATTGTAGGAAAATACGGCGCCCAGGTACAGGCTCTGCTGAAAAAGGCAGCGACCTTGGATATTCAGATGATCTGTCCGCTGCATGGACCGGTGCTGAAAGAGAACCTGGGATACTATTTGAACCTTTACGATATCTGGTCCTCCTACCGTGTGGAGAAAGAGGGCATTGTGATTGCTTATACCTCCGTATACGGTCATACAAAGGCGGCCGTGGAGCTGCTGGCGGAAAAGCTGAAATCCAATGGCTGCCCCAGGGTGATCGTTCATGACCTGGCCCGCTGTGATATGGCGCAGGCAGTCAGCGACGCGTTCTGCTACAGCAAACTGGTGCTGGCTACCACCACCTACAACGCGGATGTATATCCCTTCATGAAGGAATATATTCATCATCTGACCGAGCGTAATTTCTGCAACCGTACCATTGGACTGCTGGAGAACGGTTCCTGGGCGCCCCTGGCGGCAAAGGTAATGAAAAATATGCTGGCAGAGTGCAAGAATCTGACCTTTACTGATACCACGGTGCGCGTGATGTCCGCACTGAATGAGGACAGCAGGGCTCAGATTGGGGCTATGGCGGAGGAACTGTGCAAGGATTACCTGGCTCAGAAGGATGAGACCGCTGATAAGAATGATCTGAGTGCCCTGTTTAATATCGGATACGGTCTGTATGTGGTGACCTCCAACGACGGCAAAAAGGACAATGGACTGATCGTAAATACCGTGACCCAGGTGACCAATACGCCGAACCGTGTGGCGGTGGTGATCAATAAGCAGAATTACTCTCACCACGTGATCAAGCAGACCGGCATTATGAATGTGAACTGTCTGTCCACGGAGGCCCCGTTCTCCGTGTTTCAGAACTTTGGCTTCCAGAGCGGAAGAAATGTTGATAAATTTGCGAATATGGAACCGCTGCGTTCCGATAACGGGCTGACCTTCCTGCCCCGTTATATCAATTCCTTTATGTCCCTGAAGGTGGAGAACTATGTGGACATGGACACCCATGGAATGTTCATCTGCTCCATCACGGAGGCCCGTGTGATCTCAAAGACCGAGACCATGACCTATACCTACTACCAGAACAATGTAAAGCCGAAGCCGGAAACGGAAGGCAAGAAGGGTTTTGTCTGCAAGGTGTGCGGCTGGGTTTATGAAGGCGATACGCTGCCGGATGATATCGTATGCCCGCTGTGCAAACACGGAGCGGCGGATTTCGAGCCGATTCAGTAGGTTGTTAGTTAAGTAAGAGGACGCAGGAAGAGGCGGGCGCGCAGGGCCGCAAGCATCTGGAAAATAACTCCGGATACCAAGAAAATCTAAGATGCAGCCGGACGAAAATTTCGGGCACCGGAGCGGTTCGCCGGGAAATCCTGATGATTTCCCAGCTT
>CAMNQN010000103.1 GCA_946549155.1 uncultured Lachnospiraceae bacterium
TAACCAGGTTGGGCGGCAGGTAGTGTCCCATCACCTGTCTGCCTTTAAAATCCTTTTTATCTTCAAACGCCTGGGGATAACCGCATTGGTCAAACAATTTATCCACCCGGACCAGCAGGTCGCCGCAGCTTCCGAAGGAAAGCGGTTTTTCATTCATCCTGCTGTAAATCCGGCCCTGAAGCTCTCCGTCGTACTCATCAATACATAACCGAATCGCGTTGGGGGGAAACCTCCGCTTTTTGATATTCTCCATTCGTTCCTCTCACCCTCTCAAATACCCGCTGACAGATCCGTCAGCTCATATACAATTTCCATTCCATTTCTCCCCGCCTTTTTCCGGAACCTTTCCCGGATCCGCTCTGCCACCTTCAGTCCCGATTCGTAGGAACACATGGACAGCAGGATAAGAAACTGCGCCGCACTGTAGCGGGTGGCCACATCTCCGGTCCGCAGACAGGAGCGGATGCACTCCTCCAGAATATCCATCTCATCCTGCGTCACACTCTTGGGCTGCTTTTCGGATAAGAAGAAATCCTTTTTCCGGAGGGTCAGCAGCAGCAGATGCTCCGCCACCCCCAGCCGCTCCGACCGTCTCGCCTCGATCCGGTACATCTGCCGGAAAATCTGATAATCGCAGAAGAAGGTACCTGTGGGCTTCTCCACCTCCCGGAGGTTATCCACCAGCTCGTCAATGCCAGCCGTTCCTTCCCCCTCCTCCGACAAGATCTTCTGAAACAATTCACTGATTTTTTTAGGGAACTGGATCCCTACATTTCTGTAAAAAGTCTTCTTGGTCTTTTCGTACTGAGCGATTACCTGGTCATATTTTTTCTGTTTATGTAAACTGGTCAGCAGCCAGCAGTGAACCTCCTCGTCCACCGGGTCCTCCAGAAGCGCCCGGTTGCAGTACATCTCCAGCTCGCTCCACTGTTTTTCCTCCTCCAGGGCTTTGCAATACATCTTTATGGCTTCCATATATACGGACTGGTACCAGACCACCTTCGGGATCATCCACGCCTCTATGGCAAGCTTCGATGATACATTTCCTTCGTAGATATCAATCAGCTTCCTGCAGAGCTCTTTCTTTTCTTCCCCGTCGCCGGCTTCCTTCAGCTGTCTCTCCAGGGACTCAAACCTTTCGTAGTCACTCTCCACCGCGATCTCCGGATTCCATTGATACGCATCCGGCAGGGTACAGATATAATTTTCCGTTCCCAGCACTTTCAGGATGTTCCGCAGCCGGTATACGGCATTTTTCAGCGCGCCCTCCGGGTTCCGGAATTCATCCTCCCAAAATATCTCGATCAGCCTCTGATGGGACAGCACGCTGTTCCTGTTCATCAGGATATACACCAAAAGTCTCGTCAGCTTGTTTGACCGGATTTGTTTTTCTCCCAAAACCTTTTCCCCGCAGGTCAGGGAAAAGCTTCCAAACAACTGCATGTTTATTCTTTCCATTTTTCCCCTCAACAGCTAAATCGCATCCTCCAGAAAACCGCGTTTTTCCTCTTCTCCCACTACCGAATCGATCAGGCGGAGCAGCTCCATCACACTTCGGAAGCTTTCTTTTTTCTGGCCCTGTATCCATTCTACCTTTCCCTGCCAGCTCTGATTCTGTGTGTCATAGATTTCCAAGATAAATGTGTCCTTCTTCATGCGTCTTCTCCCCTTCCCGTCATTCAGCCGGATATTATTTACAGCAAAAAAACATCCGAAAATAACAGAACCCTTCTGGTTCTGCTGTTTTCGGATGGTTTTTTAATACGCTTCTGATAAACTCTGTACGATCTGCGCGAAACGAGGGCGCACAAAAAAGACAGGTTACGTCTGTCTGTCTGTCTGTCTGTCTGTCTGTCTGTCTGTCTGTCTGTCTGTCTGTCTAGATTATAATTTCTTGTCATACGAATTTCAACCCTCTTTAACATGTCTTCGCAGTCTTAACACGCGGCTTCCCCCCGCGGTTATCAGTAGTATATACTATGGAAGTAACAATTTTGTCACACAGCCCGTTTTTTTTTAAAAAATTTAACTTTTTTCTTTCGTCCCGCCTATCGCCTTCCGCCGGTCAAAAAAAGGGCTGCCATTTTACGACAGCCCCATCTGCTCCCTCTATCTGAAATCTTTCTCCTGCAGAATAATACAGTTATTCTCATCATAACGCTTCTTACCGGAAAGCTTCCGCAGGAATTTGTTCGACCGGGAAATTGCCCGGTCCACCAGCTCGGTCACATTGGTGATGGAAATGGCGTCTCCCTGAGCTGCCACACTGCCGATCCGGTCATACAGGGCCGCGGCAGCTGCATCGCTGAATACATAATCCATATCTCCCGCATAAATCTGTCCGAAATTCACCAGCTCATCGATGGTAAATACCGGAATAAAAATCTGGGAGGTGAACTTCATGGTAAATCTTGGATGCCGCATCAGCAGATCATGGATATATCTCTGCTCATCCTCCAGGATAATAATCAATCCGTCGGTGCGGAATTCCATGGCGGTGGTGAGCTGATCCACCACTGCGTCCTCCAGATCTCCCGCCTCCTCGATAATCAGCGTACCGCCGGCAATCTTGGCGATGGTGGCGGCGATATCCTTCCTGTTAAAATCGGAGGAGTAAATCTTCGCCATCTTCACAAACTGGTCTCCGCGGTCCTGGGCAATCGCTTTGGCAATACCGGTGGCGATGGTAGTCTTGCCGCAGCCGTGGCCGCCGAAAATCAGTATATTTCCGGTCCTGGAGGTACGATCCTCCCCCTTTTGCTCTGCCTGAAGAATAGCGGAGGCAATCTGTTCCTCCATATTCTGAATGCCAAGAAATCCGGCAAATAAATCTCTCTGATAATCCTTCAGCATAAGGCGGTTTCCGTAGGCCTGGGGCCCCGCTCCCCCCTGCTGACCGGACGGGAATCTCTGAACAAAGGCTCCCTCAGGCTGGCCCTGCGGGCTTCCCTCCGGATACTGCGCATCCTGGGGCTGCTGCATCTGAGACTGCTGCGTTTGAGTCTGCTGCGTCTGAGGCTGCTGTGTCTGAGGCTGCTGCGTCTGGCTCTCCGGTGCATCCCAGGACGCGGCATTTACCCTCCGTCCCTCCTCATCCAGTCCAAAGGAGGCATGAATCTCCGCGATCTCATCCGTGGGGATCCTTCTGGTCTTAGCCGTAGCGATATCCACCTTGGCGTTAACCGCCTTCTGGGCCGCTGCCGCCTGGTCGTCCTGGCGCGGGCTCTCCTGGGGCTGCTGTCCCTCCCCGGCCGCCGCCGTCTCCTGTACAGGCTGCCGCGAAAGCTCCACGCCCATCCCCATCAGGGCTTCATCCATGGCAGATACCACGCCGGAAGCCTGCGGCTTCGCCGCTGCCGCGGAGGCTGCCGCTGCCGCCTGACGCACAGCGTCTCCCCGTTCTCCCATGGAAAGAAGAATATCATCAATGGAAAGCTGGGGCGCCGGCTGCTTTGGCTGCCTTGGCGGAAGCTGAAACCCGCTGCCGGGGGCCTGCCGGTTCCCGGACGTCTGTGCCCCGGCCGCCTCCTGCTCCTGGGATGCCTGAGATGCCTTCATCGCTTCCTGCTCCTCCTTGGAGCGCTGGATCGCCAGATCCTCCGGCTCCTCCTCCGGCTCGATCCGTCTGGCCACACCGGCCACGATCTCCCTCATACTCTTAACCAGCTCCGTCTGAAGCTCCTGAGTATTATATTTATTTAACTGATCATCGAACTCCTGGGCGTTCTCAATCGGTTCATCCAGAGCTTCCTCTGCTTCTTTTTCCCTAAGCTCCTTCTCTCTTCTGGCTTCCTCCGATTCGGCCTGCGTCTTCCCGTCCATCCCCATATCGGCCACAGACCGGGCAATCTCCCGCTCCGTATCCGCCAGAATCGTATCCGCGAGAGCATCCTCCTTCGTCTCCACGATCTTCTTCTCCTGGCCCAGCACCGTTTCATTAGAAGCCGGCTCCGGCTCCTCATCAAACCGATGATCGTAGATCTCCTGCTGCTTCGGCGTAAGGCTTGCGTATCTCTTCTTCAGCTCCAGCGCCTTGATCACATATTTTCCGCTGTGGAACCAGAGCACCAGATCGTCACAGGTAGCCAGGCATTCCGGGATCTTATCCGCCTGCTGATACAGCTTCGCCAGCTCATAGGCCCACTTTTCATTGTACTCCTGGGACAGATACTCCTTCAGAATATCAATCTGCTCCTCCAGGGAAGAGCCTCTGCCCCGGTAAATCTTATATTTCAGAATATATTTATTATTATCATGAGGCGCAGCCTGTACATACTCCGAATAATATTCAATGGCCTCATCATACTGTTTCAGATGGATGGTCACCTCCACCAGACGGTAGAGAATCGCCCGGCCCACCGGTGAACGGCGGTATGCCCGCTCCAGCAGCGCCTTACTGTCCTCATAACGGTTATCCGCCTCATAAATCTCACTGATCATGCAGAGCGTGCGGACATTTCTTACTCTTCTCCAGTCGATCTCATCCGCCACCCTGGCGGCCTCACTGTAATTTTCCTGGTTAACATATGCGTCTATTTCCTCTAATTTGAGGTTATATTCGTTTTTATCCAATTTTGCCACCTCATACTTTTAAATTTGTCAATAGCCATAATTATAAAAATTTTATCATACCTGTATTTCAAAGTCAAAAACTACTGTAGAAAAATCCGCATTTTTTCGCAAAAATCAGACGTATTCCAGCAATTCCCACCCATTTTACTTCCTCCAGGTCCGCCAGGAGAACAAAATCAGCACCGGGAACAGCTCCAGCCGTCCCGCAATCATATCGAAGGTGAGAATCATCTTCGAGAAATTCGAGAAGCCTGAAAAATTCGACGTAGGGCCCACCCCTGCCAGTCCGGGTCCGATATTGTTCAGTGTAGCCGCCACCGCGGTAAAATTCGTGGTAAAATCAAAATTGTCCAGGGAGATCAGCAGCAGGGAGGACACAAATACAAACAGGTAAGCCATAATAAATACATTCGTGGACCGGAGCACCGCATGCTCCAGCTGCTTTCCCTCCACCTTAATCTTCTTTACATTATTGGGGTGGATGATATTGTCCAGCTCCTTGGTCACCGTTTTCATCAAAATCAGCACCCGGGACACCTTAACTCCGCCGCCGGTGCTGCCCGCGCAGGCGCCCACAAACATCAGCACCACCAAAATTGTTTTGGAAAACGTGGGCCACAGGTTAAAATCTGTGGTGGCGAATCCGGTGGTGGTGATAATGGAGCCCACCTGAAAAGCGGCGTCCTTCAGCGCCGTCCCCGCATGCACGTACATCCCCCGGATATTCAGCGTAACCAGCAGGATGGAAACCGCGATAATCCCCAGATAGGCGAATACCTCCGTGCAGTACCGTATCTCCTTCAGCTTTTTCTTATAGATCAGATAATACAGATTAAAATTCACGCCGAACAGGATCATAAACACCGTCACCACCACCTGAATGTAGGTAGAATATCCGGCAATACTGTCATTCTTAATCCCAAATCCTCCGGTACCCGCAGTGCCGAAGGTGGTGGTCAGCGCGTCAAACAGCGGCATCCCGCCCGCCAGCAGAAACACCGTCTCAATTACCGTAATAATCACATACAGCATATACAGGGTAAACGCCGTTTTTTTCACCTTGGGAACCAGTTTTTTCACGGAGGGTCCCGGGCTTTCCGCCCGCATCAGATAAATATTGCTGCCACCAGCCAGGGGCAACACAGCGATCACAAAAACCAGCACGCCCATGCCGCCGATCCAGTGGGTAAAGCTCCTCCAGAACAGAAGGCAGTTGGGGAGCGCTTCCACATTCGGGAGGATGCTGGCTCCCGTGGTGGTAAAGCCGGAGGCTGTCTCAAACACCGCATCCACCATACTGGGAATATATCCCGAAATCCGAAAGGGCAGCGCCCCGAAAATACTCAGCACAAACCAGGAAAGGGCCACAATCACGAAGCCCTCCCTGGCATAAATCTGGGTCCTGTCAGGCTTTTTATACACGGAAACCAGGCCCAGCACCAGACAAAGCGCCGCCACCGCCAGCAGGCTGAAGCCTGCCTTCTCCTGATAAATCAACCCAACCGCACAGGAGGGCAGAAGAAACACCCCTTCAAAATTTAAAATCCATCCAAGTATATATAAAATCATCCGATAATTCATAGTTCTATCCTACAGCAGTATGTCGTTAATATCATTCAGTCCCTTTTTCGCGGTAATAATAATTACCGTATCTCCCTGGCGCATCACATCCCTGCCCCTGGGCAGGATAATCTGTCCCTTGTGGTTGATGCAGGCCACAAGCACATCCGGCTTGATGGGAAGCTCCTGTAGCGGAATGTCCCTGCCGCGGAAATTGTCGCGAATCAAGAACTCCAGCGCCTCCGCCTTATTATCAATAATGCGGTGCAGCGTCTCCACATTGCTGCCGATGGAATTTTTCATGGCCCGCACATACTGGAGAATATACTCCGCCGTCAGATCCCGGGGATAAATTACCGTATCCAGATCCAGATTCTCGATCACCTCATCGAACACAAGCCGGTTCACCTTTGTGACCACCTTGCGCACGCCCCGCTTCTTCGCGTACAGGGACAAAAATACGTTCTCCTCATCAAAATCCGTCAGCGCCACAAAGCCCTCCGTCTGGCCGATGCCCTCTTCCTCCAGAAGCTGCCTGCTGCTGCCGTCCCCGCGGATAATCGTGGCTTTACTCAAAAGCTCGCTGAGCTCCTCGCACCGCTCCAGCCGCCGCTCCACAATCTTCACCTGAATACCCACGGAGAGCAGAATCTTGGCCAGATAGAAAGCGATATCTCCGCCGCCCACAATCATCACGCTTTTCACCTGATTGGCCGGGATACCAATCTTCCGGAAAAACGCGATCTCGTCCCTGGCGGCTGCCACCACCGAAATCACATCGCCGGCCATCAATGTATAGTCTCCCTTCGGAATGATGGCCTGGCCCTGGCGCTCCACCGTACACACCAGCACATTGCACTTCAGCTTACTGTGCAGGTCGCTCAGGGTCATATCGTGAAGAATCGAATTATCCGGTATCCGGAAGCGGAGAAGCTCCGCCCGTCCCTTGGCAAAGGTATCAATCTCAATGGCGGAGGGGAACTTAAGCACCCGGGAAATTTCACTGGCCGCTGTCAGCTCCTGGTTAATCACCATGGCCAATCCCAGCTCCTCCTTGATATAGGACATCTCATTTCCATACTCCGGATTCCGCACCCGGGCAATCGTGTGGCAGTTTCCCGCCATCTTGGAAATCAGGCAGCACAGCAGGTTCAGCTCATCAGAACCCGTCACCGCAATCATCAGGTCCGTGTGCTTAATATCCGCCTCCAGCTGCACCGAATAGCTGGCGCCGTTTCCCACATATCCCATAATGTCATACTGGTTGCACAAATTATCCACCGCCGTCTCCCGTTTGTCGATGATGGTAATGTCATTTCCCTCCTGGCTCAGAACTGCCGCCAATGTCTCGCCGACCTTTCCGCAGCCCACAATGATAATTTTCACTTTCCGCCTCCGCAAATATGTCTCTCAACTATCTTTTATCCTATTTTAGCGTACAAATTCCCCTGGCCGCCATACCTTCCCCTCCGGCGTCCAAAAGGATTCATAGGTACTATAGCACCTTTAGGCGCATATTTCCAGTGATATCCCGGAAAATGTAGCGGATAATTTCTTGTTGAGCAAGAGGACGCAGGAAGAGTCGGGGCCGCATGGCCACATACATCTGGAAAACATCTCCGGATACCAAGAAAAACTAAGATGCAGACAGGCCGGAATTTCGGGCACCGACTCATCCTGCTGTTCCATGGCTGAATTTACAATAATCTTCTTGCGTCCTCTAAATTAACCCCCCCCCCAAACCAAGCCCGATACAGCGCCCCCGGCAGCATCTCCATCTGGCGGCTGTCCAGTCCGGAATAATTGACGATTACCTGATGGCTGTCGGTGGGAAAGCTGCCCTGCCCCTCCGGCTGCGTTTCCGGCCAGATACTGTGACAGTATCCGGAGAGGCAGGACAGGCGCACCCCCTCCTTTCGCGCCCGGGCCGCCAGTTCCCCGTCAGTCAGGGCGGTGTCCACCTTCATGAGAAAATGGAGTCCGGCATCCGCTCCCTGCACGGAAATTTTCTCTTCCAGCGGGCTTTCCTGGAGATACCGCAGCAGCTCGTCCCGCTTTCCTCTGTAATAATTCCGCATCCTGTTAATATGCTTTTCGAAATATCCTCCGCTGATAAACCGCGCCAGCGTATATTGCTCAAAATTAGACACCGTACAGGAATAAAATCCCAGCTTTTCCTGAAAGCGCCCCAAAAGCTCCCAGGGCAGCACCATATAGCTGATACGGATGGTGGAGGTCAGGCTTTTCGTGAAGGTATTCATGTAAATAACCCGCCCCAGCTGATCAATACTCTGCAGGGACGGAATGGGCCTCCCCGCCATCCTGAATTCACAGTCATAATCATCCTCCAGGATATACCGTCCCTCCCGCTCATTGGCCCAGGCCAGCAGCTCATAGCGCCGGCCGATGGGTGTGGTAATGCCGGTGGGATAATGGTGGGAGGGGGAAATGTGCATCACATCCGCCCCGCCCTCCCTCAGCCGGTCCATCTGCACACCCTGTTCATCCATCGGAATAAAAACCGTTTTTACCAGCTGACTCCCGAAAATTTTCGCCACCTTCGTATAGCCCGGGTCCTCCAGCGCGTAGATTTTTTCGTGTCCCAAAAGCTGAATCAGAAGTCCGTAGAGATACTCTGTTCCCGCGCCGATAATAATCTGCTCCTCCGACACCTGCATCCCCTGAAACTGAAGGAGATATCCGGCAATGGCCCTGCGCAGCTCCCGGATACCGCCCCCCGGCGCATTGTCCATCAGCGCCTCCCGTTCCAACGAAAGCACCTCCCGCAGCACCCTGGCCCAGATCGTAAAGGGAAACTGCCTGGGGTCGGTACGGCTGCTCACCAGATCGATTACAGGCCGATCCTCCGGGATTTGCGCCCCATTTTGAGAATTCACTCTTTCTGTCCCGGCCTCCGGCGTATATCCTGGTGCCGCTGCCTTTGCCATATATCCCGGTGCTGCTGCCTTTCCTGCATATCCCTGCGCTGCCGCTTCTCCTGTATATCCAGGCGCTGCTGCTTCTCCTGTATATCCAGGCGCCGCCGTCCTGCCCCCATTCCCGGGCATCAGTAGATGCTTACGGATTTCCGCCGCATAATATCCGGATTTCGGTACAGAATAGATGTAGCCCTCCGCCACCAGCTGAGCATATGCGTTCTCCACCGTAATCACACTGATCCCCAGGTTTTTCGCGAAGCTGCGCTTCGAGGGCAGTTTCTCCCCTGCGGCGATTTTTCCTTCCAGAATATCCTGTCGGATACATTTATAAAGATATTCGTACAGGCTGTCCTTTCCCATATCACGAAAAGAATAAGTGAGCATAGTTTCCTCCCTCCTGTGATTTTCCTCCATTTCCTACAGAGCCCTTCCAAAATCTGACCTCTTAAATTTTATCTGTTTTGGACATTTTAATATAATCAGTTTGAATTATACTGTATATTAACAAAAATCTCAATTCAAAATGCTGATAACGCTTTTTTCAGACAGGAGGCTTATAGTAATGAAACGTATCGTAACGATCCAGGATATTTCCTGCATTGGGAAATGCTCCCTTACTGTGGCGCTGCCCATCATCTCCGCCATGGGTGTGGAGGCTGCCGTGATTCCCACCGCCGTTCTCTCCACCCACACCATGTTCTCCGGCTTCACCTTCGCGGATCTCACCGACCAGATCAGCCCCATTGCGGCTCACTGGAAAAAGGAGGGCTTCACCTTCGACGCCATTTACACCGGATACCTGGGCTCCTTTGAGCAGATTCGCCTCTCCGCCGCCCTGATGGCGGACTTTAAGAAAAGCGACACGCGGATCTTTGTGGATCCGGTTATGGCGGATAACGGAACGCTCTATGCAGGATTTGATCTGAAATTTGCAAACGAGATGAAACAGCTGTGCGCAAGGGCAGATGTCATCATGCCCAACCTGACCGAAGCTGCCCTGCTCACCAATACCCCCTGGCAGGAAAACCCGGACGAAGCCTTTCTGACCGCCCTCCTGGATAAGCTGACCGCCCTGGGCCCCGAATGTGCGGTACTCACCGGCTACTCACCGGCTCCCGATCAGATCGGGGTAATCGCAAAGAAAGCCTCCACCGGCGCTATTTTCCGCTACACTACCAAAAAACAGCCCAAAAACTACCACGGCACCGGAGATATCTTCGCCAGCACCCTGGTGGGCGGCATGATGAATGGACTCTCCCTGGAGCAGGCCGCAAAAACCGCCTGCGATTTCACTGCCGAATGTATCCGTCTTACCATCGCCAATCCGGACTCCCGCACCTACGGCGTGGATTTCGAAACGGCGCTGCCTATGCTCATAAAAAATGGCTTGTGATTGATGAATGATCAGGACGCAGGAAAAGACGGGGCCGGGCGGGCAGATATCTCTCGTGGACTTTAAAAGGCTACTGACACCCGCCAGTAGCCCCTTTCTTATCATATCATATAAGATTCCTATACTCTCTTCTACTATCCATAACCGCATAGATTGTCACAATCTTATGCTCCTCATTTACCTTGTAAAAAATTAGATGCCGTTCTACAATCAGAGCTCTATAGCCCTGTTTCCGAAGCGTAGAATATCTTGGCACACTGCCTGAATGAGGAAAATCTTCTAATACATTAATGACTGTTTCTATTTTATCCAAATAGTTTAAAGCAATGTCAGCACTTCCGGAATCATCAGCAATATAAAATATGATATCCCGTAACTGCTCATCGGCTTTATCAGTCCTTATGATCTTATATTTCATCCGTTTTTCCTCACAAGAAGTGATTTTCTGATATCGTCAAAGGTATCCTGGATGGGAGCAACTCTGCCCTGCTTAACATCCTCCTCTGCATCTGCCAGGTTCCGCAATAATTCTAACTCTGATTTCATTTGATAATAGTCCTGCAACCCTAAAACAGCCGTATCACCTCTACCATTTACTGTTATAATAACAGGTGTACGTTCTTCACGGCACTGCTTTGATATTTCGCTATAATGATTTCGCAAATCAGATGATGGTCTGATCACTGTTTCCATGATGTCTCCTCCTTGTACAATAATGGATTCATTCCGTTTAATATAGTCAAATTATATCATAATATGTGTATACGATCAATAATTTCTCACAAAGTTCATTTTTCCAAAAGCAATGATTACTGTTCAGACAGCAATGTTCTTCGTGTTTTGTTAAGTAGCAGGACGCAGGAAGAGGCGGGCGTGCAG
>CAMNQN010000104.1 GCA_946549155.1 uncultured Lachnospiraceae bacterium
TCTCCCGTGTTTTTATGCTTTTGAATCACACAGGCTCCTTTCTGGGGGAGGGATATCTGTATTATCTGCTTCGGACGCCCTGTTTTGATGAGAAGGAGCTGCAGGAGCGGGAACGGCTGATCCGCTATTTTCAGGAGCATCCGGCAGAGCGGGAACAGCTCCAGACCTTTTTCTATGAGACGGGAAAGACCGGGAGAAGTTCCATTTACGATGCGATATACAATCTGGCTCAGGTGCAGCCGGTGAGCAAGAGACATCACTACGGGGTGATCGGAGTGATGCTGGCTTCCGTGGCAGTTCTTCTGGCAGCGCCGACCCAGGGAATTTTGCTGGTAATCGGAGCCATGTGCTTCGCCATGTGGGACTATTATAGGCAGAAGCAGCCGGTGGAGAAATATGTGATTTCCTGCAGCTTTCTCTTAAAAACCCTGGCTTCGGCGGAGGAAATGGGGAAGCTTGATCTTCCGCAGATCCGGGAGTATCAGAAGAAAATCCGGAAGGCGGTGGCGGCTTTTGGCAAACTGAAGCGGAATACCTTCTTTTTGATGAAGGGCTCCAGCAGCGACGGGGATCTTCTGGTGGCGCTGATTATGTATCTAAACGGCTGTTTTCACATTGACCTGATTCAGTTTTCCACCATTGTGCGGGAGATGAAGAAGCATATCCCGGAATTTGAGATTCTGGTGGAAAATATGGGCAGGATTGAGGCGGCCATTGCGATCGCTTCCTTCCGGCAGTGCATGGGGGCTTACTGCATCCCGGAGCTTGTACATACACAGGATGCGAAGGTCTTTCTGGAGGCGGAGCAGCTTTATCATCCGCTGATTCAGGAGCCGGTGAAAAACAGCATCCATGCGGATAAAAATGTGCTGCTTACGGGCTCCAACGCGTCAGGAAAATCCACGTTTTTAAAGACGGTGGCGATCAATGCCGTGCTGGCCCAGACGGTGCACACCTGCATGGCGGACCGCTGGAGCAGTCCTTATTTCCGGGTATTTTCCTCCATGGCCCTGCAGGATAATCTGGAGGGGCAGGAGAGCTACTATATTGTGGAGATTAAATCCCTGAAGCGGATTTTGGATGTGCTGGAGTGCGGCAGAACAGCCGGGACGGCGCCGACAGCCCCGGTGCTGTGCTTTGTGGATGAGGTGCTGCGGGGCACCAACACGGTGGAGCGGGTAGCGGCCTCCTCTCAGGTGCTGCGTTACATGGACGAGAAGCAGGTGCTGTGTTTTGCAGCTACCCACGATATTGAGCTGACCCATATTCTGGAGAAGTATTACGATAATTATCATTTCCAGGAGGAGGTGGAGGAAAATGATATTCATTTTGACTACCGCCTTTATCTGGGAAGGGCCACCAGCCGGAATGCCATCAGACTCCTTCAGATCATGGGCTATGAGCCGGAGGTGATCCGGCGGGCGGAGCACATGGCTGGAAATTTCCTGAAAACCGGGGAGTGGATGGCAGAGGAAACGGGAAAATGAGACAGGAGGCGGGCAGTATGCTGGTGAGAATCTATACGGACGGCGCGGCTAGAGGAAATCCGGATGGGCCGGGGGGATACGGTGTTATACTGGAATATGTGGATACCAGGGGGCAGCTCCATACCCGGGAGTACAGCCAGGGCTATGTAAAAACCACCAATAACCGGATGGAGCTGATGGCAGCCATTGTGGGGCTGGAAGCATTGACCAGGCCCTGTCAGGTGGAGCTGTATTCTGACTCTAAGTATCTGGTAGATGCCTTTAATCAGCACTGGGTGGACAGTTGGCTGAAAAAAGGCTGGAAGCGGGGAAAAAACGAACCGGTAAAAAATGTGGATCTATGGCAGCGGCTTCTGGCCGCAAAGGCGCCCCATCAGGTGACATTCCTTTGGGTGAAGGGGCATGACGGTCATCCGCAGAATGAACGCTGTGACCAGCTGGCCACGTCCGCAGCGGACGGGGATAAGCTGATAGAGGATGTGCAGTGAGTACGGTGAGGGTATTTGTGTTTATGAGGAGGAGAGATTATCTATGAAGAGAAGGCTGGTTTTGGGTTTGCTAATTTGTATGTTTACGCTATTTTCGGCATGCAGCTGTCTTGCGGAAGCTTTGGATGCGAAGGCGTATGTGGAAACTCTCTGTGGCGGGGATGCAGAGAGCCTGACGGAGACGTATCCGCATACGGAGGAGCTGCTGAGTGCGCTGGAAGCGTCGGGAGGCCTTGCTGGTCTGCAGACATCTCTGAAGGGACTTGGCCAGCTGCAGTCGGTGGGAGAACCGGTGGTATCGGAGCTGGGATCCTATACCAGCTACAGCGTGCCCTGTGTGTTTGCCCTGCAGAAGCTGAACCTGGTGCTGAATGTGGACAGCCAGGGGGCGGTGGCGGGAATTGTCACCGCAGCTTATACGGAGGAGGAAGAAGAGGATTTCGCCGATGTGCCGGGTATTCTGGAAGAGGAGCTCAGTATTCCGGTGGAGGACCAGGAGGGCTGGCAGCTTCCGGGAACCTTGACCCTGCCGGAGGGGGACGGCCCGTTTCCGGCGGTGATTTTGGTGCATGGCTCCGGGCCAAGTGACAGAGATGAAACCCTGGGCAGCAATAAACCCTTCCGGGATATTGCCCGGGGCCTGGCGCAGCAGGGGATTGCGGTGTACCGCTACGACAAGCGCACCCTGGTGTATGGCCAGGAACTGGCGGAGGATGCGGCGCTGACGCTGGAGGAAGAGACGGTGCTGGATGCGGCGCAGGCCGTGGAGGTGCTGGCCGGCCAGGAAAAGATTGACCCTGCGCGGATTTACGTGGCGGGCCACAGCCTGGGCGGGGAGGCGCTGCCGCGGATTCATGACGCCCTGGGGGACGCCGCGGCGGGATACATTTTCCTGGCGGCTCCGGCCAGAAAACTGCCGGAGATTATGAGAGAGCAGTATGATTTCCTGTATTCCATCACACCGGAGCTGACGCAGGAGCAGGAGCAGCAGAAGGAATGGATCTATGGAGAGCTGGATAAGCTGAAGGACGCGGGTGAGCTGGCAGATACGGATGTGGTGATGGGGGTCTACGGAGCCTACTGGAGGGATCTGGAGAATTACGATCAGGTGGAAGCAGCGGATTCTATCACACAGCCCTGCCTTGTCATTCAGGGGGAAGAAGACTATCAGGTGACGATGGAGGACTTCGCTCTGTGGAAGGAGGCCTACGGGGAGAAGGAAAACTGGACCTTTCATTCCTATCCGGGCCTGACCCATTTGCTGATGCAGGGAGAGAAGGACAACGGCCCGGCCGACTATGAGAAGGCACAGACGGTGGATGGGCAGGTGATTGCGGATATGGCAAAGTTCATCCTGGGCTAAAGAAGACTTTGCTGTTTCCGGTTATTTGTGTTTTGTTAACTGCCCCGCCTCGTCTTTTCCTGCGTCCTAATAATTACCCAAACACAAAAAGCATAAATCACCCGCCGGAGCCGTCGCTTTTCTTATGGGAGACGGTGCACAAATCCCTTGACAAACCGGAAGGGAGTTTGCTATACTTACAGACATTGATGGACAGGCAATGACGGGAAGAAGTATCCGGAAGAAAGCATACAGAGAGCGGCCGGCGGGTGAGAGGCGCATGCAGTGCTTGCGGAGAAATACATCCCTGAGCTTCGCACTGAACGGAGGATCGGTTCCACTTAGTAGGCTGCGGCGGCAGATCACCGTTAGAGGGTCAGAGTATGCAGGTACTCATGGAGGCAGGAAGTGCGAGCTTTCTGTGAAATAAGGTGGTAACGCGGGATTACGGGTCTCGCCCTTAGCGAAAGGGGCGGGGCTTTTTTATATGTCCGCCCGGTGTGGAAGGCGGGCGGAATGCTGCCGCGGCTGGAGAATGCCGAGGGGAATGCGCACTCGCCTAAATCAGGAAGAAGGAGGAAAAGCAAATGACAGTTTATGAAGAACTGCAGGCCAGAGGCTTACTGGCACAGGTAACAGATGAAAAAGAGATCAGGGAATTGGTGAATAATGGGAAGGCTACGTTTTATATAGGCTTTGATCCCACGGCGGACAGCCTTCATGTGGGGCATTTCATGGCGCTTTGCCTTATGAAACGGCTCCAGATGGCGGGCAACCGTCCCATCGCGCTGATCGGGGGCGGCACGGCTATGATCGGTGACCCTTCCGGCCGGACCGATATGCGGCAGATGATGACGAAGGAGACGATTCAGCATAACTGTGACTGCTTTAAAAAGCAGATGGAGCGCTTTATCGATTTTTCTGACGGTAAGGCGCTGATGGTGAATAATGCGGACTGGCTGCTGGATTTGAATTATGTGGATGTGCTCCGGGAGGTGGGGGCCCATTTTTCCGTGAACCGGATGCTGACAGCCGAATGCTATAAGCAGCGTATGGAGCGGGGCTTAAGCTTCCTGGAATTTAACTACATGATTATGCAGAGCTACGATTTTTATGCACTGTTCCAGAAATATGGCTGTAATATGCAGTTCGGCGGCGACGACCAGTGGAGCAACATGCTGGGCGGCACAGAGCTGATCCGCAGAAAGCTGGGGAAGGATGCTTACGCCATGACCATCACCCTGCTGTTAAATTCCGAAGGCAAGAAGATGGGCAAAACCCAGTCCGGCGCGGTATGGCTGGATCCCAATAAAACCTCACCCTTTGATTTCTATCAGTACTGGAGAAATGTGGCGGACGCGGATGTGATGAAGTGCCTGCGTATGCTTACCTTCCTGCCGATGGAGCAGATCCAGGAGATGGCTCACTGGGAGGGCAGCCAGCTGAACCAGGCCAAGGAGATCCTGGCCTATGAGCTGACCAGCCTGGTGCATGGTGAGGAGGAGGCCAAAAAGGCCCAGGAGGGCGCCCGGGCGCTGTTTGGCAGCGGAAGCGCGGCGGAGATTCCCACAGTGGAGCTGGCAGCGGAGGAGCTGACAGAAGGAACCATTGACCTGATTGGGGCGCTGGTGAAAGCGGAGCTGGTGGGCACCAGGAGCGAGGGCAGAAGAGCCATTGAGCAGGGCGGCGTGTCTGTGGACGGTGAGAAGGTGACAGATATTAAATATCTGCTCACGGAGGAGATGCTTGCCGGAGAGGGCGTGGTATTAAGGCGCGGGAAGAAAAAATATAAAAAGGTGTGCCTGAAGTAGCCGCGGCGGCAGAAAAAAGATTTGCCAGCCGCAGACAAGTGTGCTATGATAAAATTTAGTCCGCTGAAGATGGCGGCGGCTTTCGCAGCCGGTGTTATTCAGCAATTCAAAGAAGCTTTGCCGCAGTCCCGTAACGGAAGAGGCGGTATAAGCTGCAGCTATACAGTGTGTACCTGGAGGAGAAAATCGTGGAAAAATATGGAGTAAACCAATTAAGGCAGATGTACCTGGACTTTTTTGAGAGCAAGGGCCATCTGGTGATGAAGAGTTTTTCTCTTGTCCCCCATAATGACAAGAGCCTTCTTTTGATTAACGCAGGCATGGCGCCGCTGAAGCCTTACTTCACAGGCGCAGAGATTCCGCCCCGCAGACGGGTGGCCACCTGCCAGAAATGTATCCGCACCGGCGATATTGAGAATGTGGGAAAGACAGCCCGGCACGGTACCTTCTTTGAGATGCTGGGAAACTTTTCCTTTGGTGATTATTTCAAGCATGAGGCCATTGCCTGGTCCTGGGAATTCCTGACGAAGGTGGTGGGCCTGGATCCGGAGCGCCTGTATCCGTCCGTATATCTGGAGGATGACGAGGCCTTTGATATCTGGAATAAAGAAGTGGGGATTCCGGCGGAGCGCATTTTCCGCTTCGGCAAGGAGGATAATTTCTGGGAGCACGGCGCAGGGCCCTGCGGTCCCTGTTCTGAGATTTACTATGACAGAGGGGAAAAGTATGGCTGCGGCAAACCGGGCTGTACGGTGGGCTGTGACTGTGACCGCTACATCGAGGTGTGGAACAATGTGTTTACTCAGTTTGAAAACGATGGCAACGGAAATTATACCACGCTGAAAAATAAGAACATTGACACCGGTATGGGCCTGGAGCGTCTGGCCGTGGTGGTTCAGGATGTGGATTCCATTTTTGACGTGGATACGATGCAGGTGCTGCGGGATAAAGTTTGTGAATTTGCGCATACTGTCTACAAGACGGATGAGCAGAAGGATGTTTCCATCCGTTTGATTGTGGACCATATCCGTTCCGCCACCTTCATGATTTCCGACGGCATTATGCCCACCAATGAGGGCCGCGGATATGTGCTGCGCCGCCTGATTCGCCGTGCAGCCCGCCATGGCCGGCTGCTGGGAATCGACGGAGCGTTCCTCTCCAGACTCAGCGCCACGGTGATTGAGGGATCCAGGGACGGATATCCGGAGCTGGAGGAGAAGAAGGAATTTATCTTCAAGGTGCTGGCTCAGGAGGAGGATAAATTTAACAGGACCATTGACCAGGGCTTAAGTATTCTTGGCGGCATGGAGGCTGAGCTGGAGAAGTCCGGCGAAAAGACGCTGTCCGGCGAAAACGCGTTCACCCTGTACGATACCTACGGCTTCCCGCTGGATCTGACCCGGGAGATTTTAGGTGAGAAGGGATACGGCGTGGACGAGGAGGGCTTCCAGGCCTGCATGAATGAGCAGCGCACCAAGGCCAGAAACGCCCGGGCCGTGACCAATTACATGGGAGCGGATGCCACGGTTTACGATGAGATTCCCACGGATATCACCACAGAATTTGACGGTTATGACAAGCTGGAGGAGACAGCGAAGATCACGGTGCTTACCACGGAGACGGAGCTGACGGAGGCTTTGGCCGACGGAGAGAAGGGAACAGTGATTGTGGAGCGCACGCCTTTCTACGCCACCATGGGCGGTCAGCAGGGAGATAAGGGTGTGATCACCTGTCCGGCTGGTGAATTTGTGGTGGAGGATACCATCAAGCTGCGGGGCGGCAAGGTGGGCCATGTGGGGTATGTGGCTTCCGGTATGTTCAAGACGGGAGATACCGTTACCCTGACGGTGGATGGCGCAGGCAGAAGAAATACAGAAAAGAATCACAGTGCCACCCATCTGCTGCAGAAGGCATTAAAGACCGTTCTGGGCAGCCATGTGGAGCAGAAGGGTTCTCTGGTGACTCCGGATCGTCTCCGCTTTGACTTTGCGCATTTCCAGGCCATGACCAGGGAGGAAATGCAGCAGGTAGAGGACATGGTGAACCAGGAGATTGCGAAGGCTCTGGAGGTTCGCACCGATATTATGTCTCTGGACGAGGCGAAGAAAACGGGGGCCATGGCGCTGTTTGATGAAAAGTACGGCGAGAGTGTCCGCGTGGTTTCCATGGGAGAGTTTTCCAAGGAGTTATGCGGCGGTACCCATGTGAAGAATACCTCCCAGATCAAGAACTTTAAGCTGATCAGTGAAGCCGGAGTGGCGGCTGGCGTAAGACGTATCGAAGCCCTGACCGGGGATGCTGTGATCGCATATTATAAGAAGGTTGAGGATGAGATGGCGCAGGCGGCGGCGGCGCTGAAGACCAATCCGGATCATGTGCTGGATAAGATCAGCGCATTGCAGGCGGAATTGAAGGCGGCCCTCAGTGAATGTGAGGCCCTGAAGAGCAAGCTGGCCAAGGACGCCCTTGGCGATGTCATGGATCAGGTGCAGGAGATCAAAGGCGTGAAGCTGCTGGCTTCCAGGATGGAGGGCGTGGATATGAACGGCCTCAGAGAGCTGGGAGATCAGCTGAAGGAGAAGCTGGGCGAGGGTGTAGTGGTGCTGGCCTCTGTGGTGGAGGGCAAGGTAAACCTGATGGCAACAGCCACAGAGGGAGCCATGAAGTCCGGCGCTCACGCAGGCAACCTGATTAAGGGTATCGCGGCCCTGGTGGGCGGAGGCGGCGGCGGCCGTCCGAACATGGCCCAGGCGGGAGGAAAGAACCCGGCGGGTGTGGACGATGCGCTGAAGAAGGCAGCCGAGGTGCTGGCGGATCAGGTGAAGTAAGAAATATTATTTTCGCAATATTTTTAAAATCGGTTGACGGATAAAAAAAATGTGATATAATATGTATTAGTGCAGTGAAAATACCCAGACAGTTGTATTATGCACAAATTGCAGCTGGAGGGAGGTTAGGTGTGAGACTATGTCAAATGTAATCGTAAAAGAGAACGAGACTTTGGATAGCGCTTTACGTCGTTTCAAAAGAAATTGCGCAAAGGCTGGTATTCAGCAGGAGATTCGTAAAAGAGAACATTACGAAAAGCCCAGCGTAAGACGTAAAAAGAAATCTGAAGCTGCTCGTAAGCGTAAATTCAACTAATGTGCAGACAAAGTCCCTGGTCGGTATATGGCCAGGGATTTCTTGTATTTTTTGAGGAAACTGTATGCAGAAAATTTTAAAATTTTTATCCAGCCGTCTTTTTGTGGTGGGCTTTGCCATTGCGGTGCAGATCCTGTGGTTTATCGGATTTATCTATCTGCTGGGAAACCGTTACCAATGGTTTGCCGCCGCGGTGCAGATCCTCTGTATTGTGGCGGTGCTTTGGATCGCGAATAAGCGGATTAATCCCTCCTATAAGCTGGCCTGGACCATCATGATTCTTTCCGTTCCCATTGTGGGAGCCGCCATTTACCTTTTGTTTGGAAAATCCCGGCTGGCCAAGGATGTGGAGAATCGCTTCGAAAAGGCAGTGAAGGTCAGCGCCCCGCTGATGAAGGAGAAGCCTGAATACCGCAGGCAGCTGGAAAAGGAGAATCCCCAGATGAATAAGCAGTCGGTGTACCTGCGGGATTACGCCGGCTGTCCCCTTTACCGGAATACATCCACCGAGTATTTCCCGGTGGGAGAGCTGCTGTATCAGAAAATGATTCAGGAACTGAGGGCGGCGGAGCATTTCATTTTCCTGGAATACTTCATCATTGATGAGGGGGAAATGTGGACGAGTATTTTGGATATTCTGGAGGAGAAGGCGAGAAATGGGTTGGACGTGCGTCTGATCTACGACGATATGGGATGCGTGGGTACTCTTCCCGCTAAATTTTATGAAGATATCCGGAAGCGGGGGATTCAGTGCGAGGTGTTTAACCGTTTTCTTCCAATGGTTTCCATTGTGCTGAATAACCGGGATCACAGAAAAATTATGGTGATCGACGGCCATACCGGGTTTACCGGCGGCATTAATCTGGCGGATGAGTATATTAACAGGAAGGTCCGGTTCGGACACTGGAAGGATACGGGCGTGATGCTGAAAGGGGAGGCGGTGTGGAGCATTACGGTTATGTTCCTCCAGATGTGGAGCGTGATCAAGGGCAGCACGGCGGAATTGCAGGATATCTGTCAGTATCAGACTCACCGGTATCATGAGGAGGAGTTTGAGGACGACGGTTTTGTGCAGCCCTATAACGATACGCCGCTGGATCATGAGACGGTGGGAGAGAACGCTTATCTGAATGTGATTAATCAGGCCAGGAAGTATGTGTATATTTTTACGCCCTATCTGATCATTGATAATGAAATGATGACCTGCCTCTGCCTGGCGGCCAAAAATGGTGTGGATGTGCGGATTGTGACGCCGGGCATTCCGGATAAAAAGCTGGTGTTTGCGCTGACCCGCTCCTATTATGAGCAGCTTATCGACGCGGGAGTGCGCATTTTCGAGTATGAGCCCGGCTTCCTCCACGCCAAATCCTTTGTCAGTGATGACGAGACGGCGATCGTGGGCACCATCAATCTGGATTACCGCAGCCTGTATCTTCACTTTGAATGCGGGGTGTGGATGTACCGTTCCAGGGCGGTGATGCAGGTGAAGGAGGATGTGCTGCATACACTGGAGCATTCCAGGGAGATTACCAAGGAATTTTGTGCAGGCTGGCATCCGCTTATGCGTCTGCTGCAAAGCTTACTGCGTCTGCTGGCCCCGCTGCTGTAGAGGGCGGGACTACTTTTGCCCGTTTTGCCTGTAAACTGTTGCGAAAAATGTGCATAAATCGCCGGACTTTCTACTATATTTATGGAAAGAAATGGAATGTCCGGCGGTTTTTATATGTGTAAAAGAATACTCTTAACTATTTTCTGGTTTGTGGTAATATTGGGAGGCGCCGCGCGGGGGGAGGAGGCTCCCCTGGAAATCGAGACGCCCCGGGCACTGCTGATGGAGGCTTCCACCGGGGCCGTGCTCTACGAGAAGGATGCGGACAGTCCATGCCACCCGGCCAGCGTCACGAAGGTGATGACTATGCTGCTGATCATGGAGGCATTGGACAGCGGAAAAATCGGGCTGGAGGATCCGGTGGTAACCAGCGCGCACGCAAAATCCATGGGAGGTTCCCAGGTGTTTTTGGAGGAGGGCGAAAAACAGACGGTGGAAACCATGCTGAAATGTATCGTTATTGCCTCCGGAAACGACGCGGCGGTGGCTATGGCGGAGCACATAGGCGGCAGCGAACAGAACTTTGTCCAGAAAATGAATGAGCGGGCGGCACAGCTTGGAATGGCCAATACCCATTTTGTGGACTGCTGCGGGCTGACAGACTCGGCGGAGCATTACACCTCAGCCAGGGATGTGGCCGTTATGTCCCGGGAGCTTCTGGTGAAGCATCCGCAAATCTGCCAGTATTCCAGCATCTGGATGGAGGACATCACCCATGTGACGAGGCAGGGAAGCAGTCCCTTCACATTGACCAACACAAATAAGCTGCTGCGGGCCTACGAGGGCTGTGACGGCCTGAAAACCGGGAGCACCAGCCAGGCAAAATACTGTCTTTCCTCCACGGCGGTGCGGGGCGGAATCCGGTTGATCAGCGTGGTGCTGACATCACCGGACTCGAAAACCAGATTTCGCAACGCCTCGGAGCTGCTAAATTACGGCTTTGGAATCTGTACTTTGTACACAGATAAGCACGAGACGCCCCTGGCCCCGGCAGCGGTATCCGGCGGAAAGACAGATACGGTGGCGGTGGAATATGAAAAAGAGTTCACCTACCTGAGCACCCAGTCGGAGGATTTTTCCCAGATCACCACGCAGATCACCTGGACGCCGGGACTGAAGGCCCCTGTGGAGTCAGGCGCCCAGGTGGGAGAACAGACCTACTATCTGGGAGAAAAAGAGCTGGGAAGCTGCAGAATTTTAGCGGCGGAGGCCGTAGAAAAGGCGGGATTCGCGGATTATCTGCGCAGGGTGTGGAAGGAATACCTGGCGGCGTAAAGCCGCCGCCGCTCAGATACGTTGGAGTTCTTTGTGTTTTGTTAATTAGCAGGACGCAGGAAGGGAAAGTGCGGAGCCGACCCTCCCCAAATTCGGGCTCGTCTCCACCTAAGATTTTCTATGGTATTCTGCGC
>CAMNQN010000105.1 GCA_946549155.1 uncultured Lachnospiraceae bacterium
TTGTGGCCCTGCGCGCCCGCCTCTTCCTGCGTCCGGGTAATTAACAAAACACGAACATAAACTATCCCTTGCTTACGGCTATCCGAAAACTTCTTTGCAGAAGCGGCAGCTTTCTGCGATATCCGCATCCAGTTTGGCTGCATCCGCGTGATCGGAAAGATCCCGCCATACCTTGATATCGGCTCCCACACCGCCTCCCATGCACACGAAGGGTTCCATCACAACGGTTCCATCGTAGCCAATCTCATGCAGGGCCCTGCTCATTTCCTTCCAGGGCAGCCGGCCCTTGCCCGGCACCTTACGGTTAGCCTCTCCTACGTGGAAATGTCCCAGATACCCCCTGGTTTCCAGAATCGCGTCATAGAAGCTGTCCTCCTCTATATTCATATGGAAGGAATCCAGCATCACCTTCACGTTTTCCCGATCCACATCCTTTACAAACTGTGTCGCCTCTTTTGCATCGTTAAACAGATACTGCTCAAAACGGTTCACTGTCTCCAATGTCAATGTAATCTTTTTTGTTTTCGCATAATCAGCCAGCTCCCGCACGCTCTCTATGCTGATTTTCCGCGCTGTCTCCTTCTCCACCGGCAGGGAATAATCCACCGGCCAGTAGGCATAGATAATTCCGCCAATCTGACGGATATCCGCCAGATCCATTTTATCCATAATCCTTTTCATGTACGCGATGCCATTTCTGCGGACGTTCTCATCGCAGGAGGATACGTCATACTGCTTGGGCAGCCCGATACAGGCGGTCAGCATAATGCCGTACCGTTTTGCCTCCTGCCCCAGGGCAATTGCCTTCTCATCCGGCAGGTCTGCCAGCCCTCCGCCGGAAATCTCCAGGATATCAAACCCCAGGCCTGCTACCTTTGAAATATACGGGAAGAAATCCGCGTCCCACTCCTTCTCCCAATATGCGAAATAAGTTCCTATTTTCATTCTGCCCTCCATTCTGCAGCTTCGCCTCAGCCCCGCAGCTCCATATAATCATGATATCCCGTATTATGGGCAATTTTCAGTTTCTTCCAGTTGGCAAACTCATAGAAAGCATCCTTATTGTCGCCGTAGCCGAAGGACATATGGTGATCCACGCGGTAGTTATACAAAACGCTTAACAGCTCCGGCACCGTCATCTCCCTGCCGTCCATCCGGAAATTTCGCAGCCAGCCGGAGGAGCCCTGGTAGCCCTCCTTATCAAACATTTCTCCTGTAAATACCACCATCTCGTTGGTATTGCTGCAGATTCGGTTCAGCGTCACCACACCGCTTTTAAACTGCATATCCGCCACCACGCCGCAGCCGCACCACTTCGAATCCTCGTACCGTCCCATATTAAAATGCTGGTCCCACCGGATTCCCTGCCGGTCCGCCATACATCCCGGCGCCGGACCGCAGTGCCAGATATTCAGACTGTTATCCCCGGTATCCACGCTGACCAGATCCACCATGGAGGCAGGCACACCCTTGTTAAAGGCCCGGTCCACAATCATGCCGATGGCCCCGTCGATATCCCCCTCACAGGAAGCGATGATTCCCTGGTTGTTCAGACGGCTGATAGCCGCGCAGGGTACCATATCATAGACCTCCTGCAGAGTCCGCCAGCAGCTGATGGACAGCACATTGTACTGGTATTCCTCCGCAAAATCCCGAAACGCCAGGAAAAGTCTGGCGAATTTCTCCATGGAAGAGCGGTTCACCGCCTGGGTCATCCTCCCCTCTTTCAGGATTTGCTCCACCTCTTCCTCTACGTCTGTCTGGCCGTAAGCTCTGGCCCGCTGGATAATCTCCTCCACCGTGTGAAGCCGTTCAATATGTGCCCCGTACTTTGTCTCAATATCCGCCTCCCGGACCATCATATAATCGAAGCCGTCCACCACCGGACCGATGGCGGCGATTCTGGTTTCCCTCAGTGCAGCTATGGCCCGCAGCGCCCGCAGCGTCACCTGAAAGCGATCATAAAACAGGGGATTGTCCGTAAATCCGTAAAACCACTTAAAAGGAATCTCCTGATCCTTAAAATACTTTCCAAACATTCCGGAAAGGATCATGGTCCCGCAAAACGCATTTAGTGGCAGCATTCCTGTCAGGGAGCATTCCGGCATAGCCCAGATACCCAGCGGGCAGTTCATGCTTCCGAAGGGAATCGCACAGTTTCCGATGGTAGCCCCAAAAGAGCACAAAAATAAAAAGTCCGGCTTTTTCTCCTTCATCTCCTCCGCCACCATTCTGGCCGTATCATATCCATATACAATCCGCTCCGCCGCCATCAGCTCAAAATTCTCCTGCCTCGCCAGGGAGGACAATTCTTCCAGGACGCGGGTGCGGGTTTCCCAGTCCCCGTGAGCGTTTCCATGGAAACAAGACACAAATCCGATTTTTAATCTGCTCATCGCATGATTCCTCCTTCAAAAAATGGGAGCCGCCGCCTTATTGCACGGCAGCTCCCGGGAAACAAAATGATTGGAAGTCGTTAACCTGCATATTCTGCTTTGATCTCCGGGATCGTATCCGGGAATGTAAATTCCGATACCTTGTAATAGGAGTTTCCTTCCTCGTAATATTCCTCCACGTTTTCCTTATTGATAATACCGATATTAAACGGGCTGATTCCAGGAAGATTGCTAGGATCCGCACCCTCCTCGAAGATGGCGTGGATCAGCTCCACCGTAAATACGCCCTCCTCCACCGGAGATCCCAGACCAGTACAGAGGATATCGCCGTTCATAATCATTTCCAGGCCTTCCACCGTGCCGTCCGAAGCGCAGATAATCTCTACATTGTCATTAATACCCGCGGATGCCAGGGCCTTTCTGGCACCAGCCGCCATGAAATCATTCTCACAGATAATCAGGTTCATATCCGGGCTGGCCGTGCACAGATCCTCCGCCGCAGCCAGGCCGCCCTCCACGGTCCACTCTCCGATGCCCATTCCCAGAATGCTGAAATTTGTGTCGGCATTCTCCGCCTTACCTGTGGTTTTCAGCGTCTGGAACATATCATAACCGGCCAGATAAGCGTCCTCCACGCATTCATAGGGGGTTCCGGCTTGCTCCATTCTGGAGTACAGAAGGCCGGCGATCATTCCGCATACACGGCTCTCTGATGTGGAGCTTCCCATCACACCGATAATTACCGTGGCCAAAATGGGATCTTCTGCCGCCATGGCACCGCAGGTAATCGCATATTTTCCCGCCTCAAAGCCATTCATAAAGCAGTCGGAACAGATGGTGGTGAGGATCCCGCAGTCCTCCGGCTGGGTGCCGATGGCAATAACAGGGATTCCCGCCTCGATGGCCCGGTTGATATCATTTACCGGCGTAGTAGAATCGATGGGGTCAATCAGAATAATATCCACTCCCGTAGAAATAAAGGTGTCAATGTGCTCGCTCTGCTTCTGGGTATCGCCATCCGCATTCAGCAGCGTCAGCTTATAGCCGTATTTCTCACAGGCCTCCTCAATGGTGCTGTTCAATGTAACAAAAAAGTCGCTGGCCAAACTCTGGGCGGACATACCGATGGAAACCGTGTCCTCACTGGCCCGCTCCTTGGGCCATGCCTTCTCCACATCAGCGCGGTCCTTCATATACGGATTGATCAGACCCGCGAAGCACAGCTCTGAAGTCATCGTGTACACCTCATGAATCTCTTCCGTCTCCTGGGCATAACCAACCATTCCCCCAAAGGTCCCCAGTGTCATAGCCAGTGTCATCATACCTGCTAACATTCTTTTCTTCATCGTTTTTGCAACCTCCTTTTGTGTAAGCTTATTGTATCTCTTTCCTGTCTGCGCAGACAAAAATTAGTACCTGTATAAAAATCAGACGATGGATTGCCGTTTTCCCGTGCCCACCAGCTGTAAAATAACCGAAGCCAAAATAATTACGCCCTTCACAATTTCCTGCGGATACGCCGGTACGCTCAGCAGGTTCATGATATTGGTAATCAGTGCCAGAATCAGCACACCGATCAGTGTGGAGAATACCTTTCCCTTTCCTCCGTTTAAGCTGGCCCCGCCGATCACGCAGGCCGCGATTGCATCCAGCTCAAACCCGGATCCGGTGGATGGCGTGCCTGTGCCGGACCGGCAGGAGATCACGATGCCCGCCAGCGCGGAACACACACCGGAAATCGCGTAAACGGAAAACTTATACTGTCTTGAATTGATGCCTGCCAGAGTAACCGCGGACTGATTGGAGCCCGTAGCCACCACCAGGCGGCCGAAAACCGTATATTTCGTCACCAGCAGGCAGACAACAAACACCACTGCGCCAAGAATCACCGGCCAGGGAATGCCAAGAAATGTCTGGCTGCCAAAGGCCTGCAAAAACTGTGTGCCAAAGGTGTCCGATGGCCACCGGATGGGCTGTCCGTTGGTGATCAGATAGGCGATGCCCTTCGCAATCGTCATCATGCCCAGCGTCCCTACAAAGGGCGCTACCCCGATATAAGAAACCAGAAATCCATTCACCGAACCCAGGATAAAGCCCACAAGCAGGGTAAACAATATCGCTGCTGCCAGCATCAGGGGCAACGACCAGTTCCAGTGAACCACCGCAACCGATATCATCATCCCTCCCACCGCTACAATAGATCCCACGGAAAGATCAATGCCTCCCGTAAGAATCACAAACAGCATTCCCATGGAAACCAGAAAAATCGGTGTATTCTGCCGCAGAATATTAAAAATATTCCGGGATGTAAAAAACACATCCGACAAAAAAGAGGAAACCACAATTAACAGCAGTAAGATCAAAACCGCATTATGCCGGATGAAAAACTCTTTTAAATTCAAATTTCCTTTTTTCTCATTCATTTCATTTAACCCCCATTGCCAGATGAATCATGTTCGTCTCGGTCAGTTCTTCTCTTTTCAGCTCTCCGGAAACCATCCCCTCCCGCATAATCAGGACCCGGTCGCTCATGCCGATGATCTCCGGCATTTCAGAGGAAATCATAATAATCGCAACTCCTTTTTCCGCCAGCTCGTTCATGATTTTATAAATCTCCACCTTGGCCCCCACATCGACCCCCCGGGTGGGCTCGTCCAAAATCAAAACACCGCAGTCCCGGTACAGCCACTTGGCCAGGGACACCTTCTGCTGGTTGCCGCCGGATAAGGTGGATACCGGATCTTCAATGCTGCCCGCCTTAATCCGCAGGCTTTCCACCAGCTCCTGAATCTGTCTTTCTTCTTCCTTCCGGTTAATCCAGCCGCCCCTGCCTGCCACCTTGTGAAGAGCGGATATGGTGATATTATCCCGCACCGGAAGGTCCAGCAGGACACCGCAGCCCTTCCGGTCCTCCTGCAGCATCCCAATGCCCGCACGAACCGCCGACCGGGGCCCTGTAATCTTCACCGGCATTCCCCGGTACCGGATTTCACCCTCCTGCGGAATGTCCGCCCCGAAAATGAGCCGCATGGTTTCCGTTCTCCCTGCTCCCACCAGCCCGTTAATTCCCAGGATTTCACCGGAGTGCACCTGAAAGGATACCCCCTTCACCTTTTCTCCGTTCCGTATATTCTTTACCTCCAGAACCACATCTCCGATCTCCGCGTTTCTGGGTGGGAAAAACTCAGACAGCTCCCGTCCGATCATCATCTGCACCAAACGGTGCTGGTCAATGTCCCCGGTATTCACCGTTCCCACATTGGAACCGTCCTTCATCACCGTTATCCGGTCGCATATGGTAAATATTTCCTCCAGCCTGTGGGAAATATAAATAATACAGGTTCCCTGCTGCCGCAGCATCCGGATCAAATCAAACAACTGTCTGACTTCGCTGCTGGCCAGCACCGCCGTAGGCTCGTCAAACACCAGAATCCGGGCGTTTCTGGAAAGGGCCTTGCAGATTTCCACCACCTGCTGATACGCCACGGAGAGAGTACCCACCTCCGCCTTCGGGTCAATATTGCCAAAGCCCAGGCTTCCCAGCAAATCCGCCGTCTGACGGTACAGCTTGTCCCATCGCATAATCCCCGATCCGTCCCCCAAATGATCGATGAAAATATTCTCCGCCACAGACAGATGCGGCGCCAATGCAAATTCCTGGTAAATGATGGAGATTCCCAGCTCCCTGCTGTCCCTCGGACTGGAAATCTGCACCGGCTCGCCAAATATGCGGATGTCCCCCTGATCCTTCGCGTAAGCGCCTGCAAGAATTTTCATCAGCGTAGATTTTCCCGCACCGTTTTCCCCCATCAGCGCGTGAACCTCCCCGGCCCGGGCACAGAAGGATGCCTTTTTCAAAGCCTGTACCCCTCCGAATGCCTTGCTTATATCCGTCATGCACACTGCGTCCTTCGTCTGCGTCATACTGCTTCTCACCTCTTTATATTCCAATTTGTCATTACCTTTACCGTAAACTCATTTAACCATATCCATGCTGGAAAGAAAACTCATGAAATCCATAAAAAAGTGTACAATTTCCAGTTTCTTTGTCTATTTTTTTCTCCTGTTCCAATTTATTCCGGACCAGCTTGTACAAAATAGATAATTCCCATTCTTGACAAACGGAAATTCCTGTACTATTGTAAAACAAAATCAACTATTAGCGGCCGGAAAAGGGGGGACGTAATGAGAAAAGAAGTATTCCGTGCGGAAGCGCTGCGAAAAGCGTACGGTGATCTGTGTATTTTGAAAGATATCTCTTTTCATATTTTCGAGGGAGAAACCCTTGTGGTCATCGGAGCCAACGGAGCCGGTAAAAGCTCCCTCTCAAAAATCATCAGCGGAAACGAACCGGCGGACGGCGGCAGCCTGTACTTCGCAGAACAGCTTATCGACCGTTCCCGCTACACCATCCGCCGGGCGAAAGAGCTGGGAATCCACTATATCAGCGCATCCCATGAGCTGGTGGGGGACTATACCGTGGCGGAAAATATCCTACTCCCCTACAAAAAATACAGAATCTACTCCCGGAAAAAAACCGAAGCGCTGGCCGCCCCCTATATGCGCCAGGTTACCCTTACCTGTCCCCCCGGCCAGCTCGCCTCGGAGCTGACTGTGGAGGAGCAGTTTAAGGTCAAGCTGGCCTCCGCCCTGGCAGGCTCCCCCCGTCTGCTGATTTTGGATGAACCTCCTCTTCTCTCCTTCCGTTCCAGGGACTTTTTTGACAGGATCATAAAATCCTATACCGTAATGCTCATTACCCATAATCTGAACGAGGCTTTTTCTTATGCCGACCGGATTATGGTTCTGCGGGACGGTATCATCGTCTGCGTCGAGCGGAAGGAGGATCTGAATATCAATACCCTGTACAATGTGATGAGCGTATCTCCCCGCCCCAGCCAGACAATTCGTTTAGCCCCTCCCGTCCCCAAGGAAGACCTTGCGCTGGAGGTTTCCCACCTGACTACGCCTGCCCTGAGGGATGTCAGTTTCCAGGCCCGCCGGGGGGAAATCCTCGGACTTATCGGATACTATAATTCCGGAAAGACCTCTGTCCTGGATACCCTGTACGGCCTGATTCCCTGGTACCTCGGAACCATCACCGTAAACGGCCGGATTTTGCAGCTTACCTCACCAAAAACTGCCCGCCGCAATGGAATCGTGTATTCCCCCTGGGAGCATACGGCCCCCAGCCTGATTCCCGATCTGCGGGTCCTGGAAAACCTGAGCCTCTTTGAGCTGCCCCGGGTATCCTCCAAAGGCTTTATCAATCAAAAACTGGAACAGCATTTCAGCGGCACCTACCTGCGTTATCTTTTTAATGACAAAATTACCTGCCAGACACCGGTGAATAATTTAAGCTATGGAACCATTCACAAGATTCAGCTGGCCCAGTGTTTGTCCACCCACGCGAAAATCCTGCTGCTGAACGAGCCCATCGACGGCATGGACCTGGAATCAAAGGAAAAAATAATCGAGACGCTTTTGGAGCAGGCCGCAAACGGCGCCTGCATACTGATTGCAGCTTCCCTGGAATCCTCCGATATTATCAACATCTGCAACCGGATGCTGGCATTTTCAGAGGGAGCCCTGCTGCGGGAATTTTCACAGAATACCTTCCACATGAAAGAACTGCTGTCATTGATACAGAGAGGAGATAATCGAAATCATGATACGAACAATACTATTGGATGATGAATACTGGGTCTGCAAGCTCCTGCAAAGTCTGGTGGACTGGGAAAGCTTCGGCTTTACTCTGATATCCCAGGCCTACGACGGAGAAAGCGGCTTTCAGGAAATCCTTGCCCAAAAGCCAGATCTGGTCTTTACCGATATCCGTATGTCAGGCATGACGGGAATCGAGCTGATCGAGCGGTGCCGGCAGGCCTCCCTGGACACACAGTTTGTCATCATCAGCGGATACAGCGATTTTGAGTATGCCAAGGCCGCCATCAAAAATGGCGTTTTGGGCTACCTGCTCAAGCCTGTGGATCAGGCGGAACTGGAAGACCTGCTGGTCCAGATTCATTCCTCCATGATGAAAAGCCTGCATCAGCAGACGGAGACCGAGCAGCTCCAGACACAGCTGACCGAAAAGAAACGAAAATACGCCCGGCAATATCTGGAAAATCTCTTCAGCCGTACCGACAGCACGCTTTTCAAAGCCAATGCCGGTCAGATTAACCAGGACTGCGACCTGCAGTTTGACGACCAGCTAAACTACCAGATGTTTCTTCTGGCCTTTGACAAACGTACACAGGCAGCCGAAGTCTATCTTCCGGAAATGGAAAAGCTGGTCATTCGCTGCTACCGGGAGGCGGAGGAGTGGTGCCGGGAAATCATAGCCGGTATCCACGGGGGCTACGTCTACTGCTTTGCCAACTTCGCCTCTGAGAACGCTTCCCAGCTCTCTCAGGTCCTGAAAAAAATTTTCTTTTCCGCCAAGCTTTCTCTGACGGATCTTTTCGGCTGCGATATTACGCTGTGCGTCAGTGAGATTTTTTCCTCCTTCTCCTGCCTTCCGCAGCTTTTCGCTTCTGCTCAGGAAGCCTATTATGCCCGGATTTCCCTGGGCACCAACCGGGTCATCGAGGCGGGAAATCTCTCCTACAGCAACCTTAACGAAAGCGAAATCTTCGGCCAGGATGACCGGAACCTGCTGGACGCCTTTTTATGCCGGAAATCGGAACGTTCCGCAAAACAGGTGGTTGCCTGCATTTACGAAAAATATCTGACCCAGCCAAATCCGAATCCGATGCAGATGGTCGCCATCGGCAGCCGCATCCTCCAGTATCTCTTCTCTGTGGTGGATGAGCCGGTGTGGAACGCACTGGGGCTGCAGAACTTTGATTCGGCGGCCCGTATCCTGCAGTCCTTTTCCAGCGAAGCCTCCTTCATGGATTACCTGACGCAGCTTCTAACCCGCACGGAGCACACGCTAAACAAGGATTCGAAAACCAGCAAGGCGGCTCATCTTCTCCAGGCTTACCTGGACGAGCATTACACGGAGGACATTTCCCTGGATGATTTATCCCAATTAGTATTTTTAAGCAGCAAATACATCAGCGACATGTTCCGCTCAGAGGTCGGGGTTACCATCACGGACTATATAACCGCAAAGCGAATCGAACGGGCGAAGCAGATGCTTTTAAATTCCGGCACAAAAATCTACGAAATTGCCGATCAGCTTGGATTTCACGACGTGAAGTATTTCAATAAAGTTTTCAAAAAACAGATTGGAATTTCACCCCTCCAATTCCGTAAGCTTTATCAATAGTTACTGATCATGATTATTCAGGGAGGAAACACGATGGAAAATCTGGTGCACATAAAACAGCATTTATTTCACCTTTTATCCGGCTGCTCGCTGAAAAGGCTTCTGACCGCTGTCTGCGTGGTCTATCTGGTTCTGGCCGCAGGCATTCACATTTCCTTTACCCTGGCCGCCTTCGGGGAAAACCAACAGGCCCACAAGGTGCTGGAACGGCAGACTGCCCGGGTTTTGCTGCAAAAGCTGACCCTTCTGGAGAGCGCCGGGGAAGACTATAAAGACGCGGAGGAGGGCAGCTGGCTGCCGGAGGGCTACGGTATCGTCGTTCAGGCAATGGATAACGGGCTCCTCTACTCCGGCGGAACGATGCCGGAAGGCCTGACCCTTCTCTCTCCCGCCCGGTTTTCCTGCGAGTTTTCCACCCAGAGCGGTACCCTATATTTTGAAAAAAATGAATATTCCAGAAAATACGTCTACCTTCCCTCCCGTCCGACAGCCCTGAAACGGGCCCGCACCCGCAGCATCCTGCTCTACCTCCTGCTGCTGTCTGCGCTGGCGCTTTTGCTGTACCGCTGTCTGATTTATCCGTTGGTTACCATCGACAAAATTTTGCAGAAGGCAGTGGAGGGAGACTTTGATCCGAATTACGGACATTTGCGGGATTCCCTGGTGATGCACCGCATATTCACCAATCTGGAGCTGCTTCTGACAGACATCCGGCAGTTAGCCACCAAGGAGGCCAACGCCCAGCTCATGATGAAGCAGGCTGAGATCAATGCGCTGCAAAGTCAGATCAATCCTCATTTTCTCTACAATACCCTGGATACCATCCGTGGCCAGGCCTTCCAATACGGAGCGAAGGATATCCAGATCATGACGCTGGCCCTTTCAAAGCTTTTCCGGTACAGCATCAGCAATCAGAAAAGCCATGTGACTCTGGAGGAGGAACTGAACAACATCAATAACTATCTGATGATTCAGCAGATCCGCTTCTGCAATAAGTTCATCATCAAGAAGCAGATTGAGCCGGACACGCTGCACTGCAAAATTCCAAAGCTGATCGTGCAGCCCATCGTGGAAAATGCTGTTCATCACGGGCTGGAGCCCAAAATGGGAAGCGGGACCCTGACGCTGCGCTCCTACCGCACCCGTACCCGGCTGGTCATAGAGGTGAAGGATGACGGAGTGGGCATTCCCCCGGATAAAGCGGAAAAATTAAATCACGCCCTGGCCTGCAACACGGCCTACTGCGAAAAAGCCTCCGGACGTACCTCGGTGGGGCTGACAAATACCAATTCCCGCATTAAGCTCTGCTTCGGGCCGGAATATGGGCTCAGCATCTACAGTACTCCCTCCATTGGCAGCAATATTATCTTTCATCTGCCAATTCAGGAGGATACGTACGCCCCCTGAGCCACAGCAAAGCTGCTGTTCTAGGGGCAATGTTCTTCGTGTTTTGTTAAGTAAGAGGACGCAGGAAAAGACGGGGCCGGGTGGGTAGATGCCTCTGGAAAACTGCTCCGGATACAAGAAACGCTAGGATGGAGCCGCCCT
>CAMNQN010000106.1 GCA_946549155.1 uncultured Lachnospiraceae bacterium
AGCAGCAAGCTCAGGCGATATATCAACAGATGTTCATTGATAATGCAAGCTCTGATTGGATAGAAGGCACATTGAGCGAAATAGCCGATATTACAATGGGACAGTCCCCAAGTGGTAGTAGCTATAACGAAGATGGTAATGGCACAATTTTCTTCCAAGGTAGAGCCGAATTTGGATTCAGATTTCCAACTGTTCGCCTTTATACAACTGAACCGAAGCGAATGGCTTGTGCTAATGACACTTTAATGAGTGTTCGAGCACCTGTCGGCGACCTGAATGTGGCTCATACCGATTGTTGTATCGGTCGAGGACTTGCAGCTATTCATTCCAAGAATAATCATCAATCATTTGTGCTATACACAATATTTTCTCTCAAAAAGCAATTAAATGTTTTTAATGGAGAGGGTACTGTGTTTGGCTCAATTAACAGAAATTCGCTGAACGAAATGCCTATCCTTATACCATCAAGTGAAAAGCTTGATGAGTTTGAGGCATTAGTCGCTCCAATGGATGCCGCTATTCGCAACAATTACGATGAAATCTATCGTTTAGAGCAACTTCGTGATTCGTTATTGCCAAAGCTGATGTTTGGCGAACTTGATGTCTCTGACATCGACCTCTAAGCAGCTAAATTATTGTTTATCCTATCATTGAGTACAATTTTATCATCAATTAATTTCAAAAATGAGCCAATCTTTTCTTGTTCAGTTAATGGCGGAATCGCGAGTTCAAGGTTCTTTACTACATCCGTCTGCACACGCTGTCGTCCAGATGACCCCACCATAGATTTTATTGCTGGTTCTCTTACTTCTGGACTGCAAACAAGATAATACAAATAATCCTTATCAGCAATTCCTTCTTTTGCCCGAAACACAATATATTCAGTTGATCCAAAGCCAACCTCTCCATTATTTAAGATTGAGACTTGAGCTGTTTTTCCATTTTCCAAGCAAGGCGTAATTCTTGCCATAATTGTATCACCGTTGCGAAACTTCGTTCCACCAGAAAAACTTTCTTCAACATAATATGAAATGTCTCGACAAAACGGGCGAAGTACATCCATAGGGATTTTCTTAGCCATGGCACCTTTTTTTATTGTTTCTCTCGGATTGAAATCTGCAATATCAGAGAACTTCTTTTTTGTCCATTCAGATTTCATACCCAATCGCCCCCAGCTTCTTTCTGATTTCGTCCTCCAGCTCATGTGACTTTGCAAACATTTCCGCAAGTTCAGATGTTAACCGATCCATCTTTTCTTCAAATGGCTCATCGTCATCTTCTTGTTCTTCAATGCCCACATAACGTCCGGGTGTAAGGATATAATCTTGTTTCTCAATTTCAGCTGTATCTGTAACAGCACAAAATCCCTTGACATTTTCAAATGTTCCATCAACAAAAGCTTCATAGGTATCAGAAATCTTCTTGATATCATCATCCGTCAGCTCACGAAGCTTACGGCTCACCATCGTTCCCATCTTGCGAGCATCAATAAATAAAGTCTTTCCCGGTTGTTTCTTCTGCTTATTGATAAACCAGAGCGAAACAGGAATCTGCGTTGTATAGAATAGCTGAGTAGGCATTGCAACAATGCACTCAACTAAATCGGCATTGATAATATTCTTACGAATATCACCCTCTCCACCTGATTGAGAAGAAAGTGAACCGTTCGCCAATACCATACCAATACGGCCTGCTGGTGCAAGATGAAAAATCATATGCTGAAGCCATGCAAAGTTGGCGTTTCCTGCTGGTGGTGTTCCATATTTCCAGCGCTGATCTTCTTTTAGTTTATCCAATCCCCAATCGGAAAGGTTAAACGGAGGATTAGCCATAATATAGTCTGCTCGCAATGTTGGATGGCGATCATCTAGGAATGTATCTGCAGCATAGGTTCCAAGATCTGGTTCAATTCCACGAATAGCAAGATTCATCTGCGCCATTTTCCATGTTGTGGGATTGGAATCCTGACCATAGATCGAAATATTGCTAATGTTACCGCTGTGATTCTCTACAAATTTTGCAGATTGAACAAACATACCACCTGAACCACAGCAAGGATCATATACTCTGCCCTTGAAAGGTTTCAATACTTCTACCAAGGTGCGTACTACACAAGATGGCGTAAAGAATTCACCGCCACGTTTTCCCTCTTGTTCAGCAAACATAGAAAGACAATACTCGTAGGTACGACCCAAGATATCCTTTTCGCTGCCATGTTCGATCATCTGGATATTGGTAAATAAATCTACCACATCTCCCAATCTTCGTTTGTCCAATTCCGGACGTGCAAAATTCTTAGGGAGAATATCTTTCAATCGTTTATTTGCTTTTTCAATTGCACGCATAGCCTCATCAATAACTGTACCAATCTCCGGCGTATGTGCTTTTGCCGCAATCTCACTCCAACGTGCACCTGCTGGTACAAAGAAGATACCTTCAGAAGTATATTCATCAATATCTTCCTCAAATCCATCTCTTTCTTCAACAAGTTCCTGGTATTTATCATCAAATCTATCTGAAATATATTTCAAGAAAATCAACCCCAGGACAACGTTCTTATATTCTGATGCATCCATATTACCACGAAGCACGCAGGCCGCATCCCATATTTGTTTTTCAAATCCAATATCGGCTGTATTTTTATCTGCCATTTTACTTTTCCTCCTCTGATGATTCATCTGGGACTATTTTCGCAATATCAGCAATATCTTGCTTGACTTTGCTACGGATGCAGAACTAATTCCTGCCTTCTTAGCAAACTCTGTTTTCTTCATATCTAGGGAAACGCTGATTAAAGCGTTTCCCGTGCCGGATTTGCGCTGAGAAGCAACAATTTCCCTTGCAAATCCGTGCACATCCACCGGAGATTCTAAGAAAATGCTGAATTAATCAGCATTTCCCTAGTATCACGCATAATTTTTTATATGATAGTTTCATTCTGTCTCCTTTGGGAGGTCTTTCCTCCAGTTTTACTTTTCTGTCATAGTAGTTCACATACATCTGCATCTGTCCAATATCTTGATGCTTTCATTCACCAATCTTCAAATCAAAAAGCACAAAACATCTCAATAAAAGATTATAAAAGACCAGATCCACCCAAAAATGATCCTCATTGAATGTAAAACATACCTGCCGTCCAATAAAAGCAAATCCTGTACCAAGTTCCAACAAAAACTTTTGTAAGTGATCAATAATTTGGGGCTCCAGCTCTGTTTCAGAATATTCGGGTAACTCTGGGAGTCCAAGGAACTCCAATACATATGAATCCTTCACGGCGGCTTTAGGCTTTTCAATAATCTGACCTTACGTTGCCAGACGAGTAACTTTATCCTTGTTCGTACTCAATGCAAGCCGTTCATACAAAGCACTGTCAAACTGGCGCTTCATCTCTGATAAACTCCAGTCATTCTTTGCTGCTTCAATCTCGTAGAAATGCCGTTCATCTATATTTGAAATACGCATTAATTTTAAGTAATGTGAGCAACTTAGAAAAAATTTTCTTCCACTACTTACCATTGGAAAATTTTTGAATTGGTCAGAGACTGTCTGACCAATTTATAATCTTTATACTTCTTCACAACATTCCTGAAAGATCACTCAATCTTTGCATCCCCTTCTGCATTCTTAATTCTGTAATAATCCTCCATATCCAAGCTCAATTTCACATAAGTATTCAGTTTTGATTTCCGGTTGCTCTTCCGCACTAATTTCACGATTGTTTCCACATGGCACCCCATCGGAAACATATCTGTTGCCCGCACACGCTCCAGTTCATACCCGCAGCCGCACAGATAAGCCAGATCCCTGGCCAGGGTGGCAGAATCGCAGCTTACATAAACAATCCGGTCCGGAGCCATTTTGACCATGGTATCCAACACGGGTTTCTGACAGCCCTTGCGTGGCGGATCGATGACAATCACATCCGCCCGGATTCCCTCCGTCCTGTATTTTTCAGGCAATACGTCCTCCGCTTTCCCCACATAAAATTCCACATTGCCAAGGCCGTTTGCGGCCGCGTTTCGTTTTGCATCCGCAATGGCTTCCGGAACAATCTCCACGCCGTACACTTTCCCGGCCTGTTTCGCCAGGAACAGGGAGATGGTTCCGATGCCGCAGTAAAGGTCCCACACGGTCTCGCTGCCGTTGAGCCCAGCAAACTCCAGGACGGTACCGTACAATTTTTCTGTCTGCACCGGATTCACCTGATAGAAGGACCGGGGGGAAATCTGATATTTTATATCCCCGATAAAGTCTTCCATGTACTCCCGCCCCCAGAGCAGCCGGTTTTCTCTGCCCAGGATCACGTTGGTATTTTCCCGGTTAATATTTATGACAATACTGGTCATCCCGGGAAGCCTGGTCAGGCGCTGCACCAGGAGGGACTCCTCCGGCAGCTTTTTCCCGTTTATCACCAGACAGACCATGATCTGCCCGGTATGGTAGCCGCAGCGAATCATCACATGGCGTACCAGCCCCCTGCCGGTACGCTCGTCGTAAGCATCGATCCGGCAGCGGCGCATATGATCCAGCACAATCTCCAGAATCTCTTCGTTCTCTTTTACGCCTAAGACACAGTCATGATTATCAATGATGCAATGGGTGTGCCCCGCATAAAAGCCGGCCACCAGCCGTCCCTCCCGGTCCGTTCCAATGGGAAACTGGGCCTTATTGCGGTAGCGGAAAGGATTCTTCATCCCGATAATCGGCTCCATGACACGCTCCAGCACCCCCTCCGGAAAGCCTCCAATACGCATCAGATTGTTTTTCACCTTATTTTCCTTGAAGCGCAGCTGTGCCGGGTAGTCCATGGCCTGAAGCTGGCAGCCGCCGCATTGACGGGCCACCGGGCAGACCGGCTCCACCCGGTCCGGACTGGGGCTAAGAAGCTCCATGAGCCGCCCAAAGGCATAGGTCTTTTTCATCTTGATAATTTTGGCTGTAATCTCGTCGCCGATCACCGTATCCTTCACAAACACGGCCATTCCTTCCTGATGCCCAATCCCTAATCCCTCGCTGCTGATATCTTCAATTTTTAACTGTATTACATCGTCCTTCTTCATGCCCGCTCTTCCATTTCCTTCTGCTTCGCAAATCTGCCTTAAAACTCCGTGCTCCTGCGCACATTCGACTCAAAGAGCCGGTTATACCCAAGCCACTGAGGCGCCCCGTCCTTCGCAGTCTTAATCAGCTCCTTCATGGTCTCCAGCTTTGCGTCAGTATTATCAGCCAGATTCAAAGCTAAAGCCTCCGGCAGCGCCGGCTTCTTGGGGGAACCATACTCCAGCTCCCCGTGATGGGCCAGAATACAATGCTGCAGCTCGCTGGCCAGCCTCTTCGGAAAGCCCTTGATACTGCGGCAGCCATAGCCTACCAGTTCACTGCCCATGATAATATGTCCCAGAAGCTGACCGTCATCGGTATAATCATTCTCCGGGAAATTGGAAATCTCCTTCAGCTTCCCCACATCATGGAAAGCAGCAGCGGTAAACAGCAGGTCCCGGTTCAGGAACGGATACTGCTTTACGTAAAAATCGCAGAATTTCACCACACTGAGCGTATGCTCCAGCAATCCCCCCACAAAGCTGTGATGTACCGTCTTGGCCGCAGAATGGTTTTTAAAAGCCTTCACAAATACCTCGTCGTCAAAATATTTTTTAATCAGCTGCTGAAGGAATGGATTCTGCACCTGTCCCAGCAGTTCCATCAGCTCCCGGTACATCCCGTCCCGGTCTTTCTCGCTGACCGGCAGGTAATCGGCAGGATTAAATTCCCCCTCATCCGCCTTGCGCACCCGCTTAATATTCAGCTGGAGGGTTCCCTGAAAGCTGGTCACATCTCCCGTCACATTTACATAATTCATGGCGTCAAATTCGCTGATTCCGGAAGAATTAGGATCCCAGATCTTCGCGTCAATGGTGCCGGTACGATCCTGCAGTACCACATTCTCATAGGTCTTTCCGTTTTTCGCCACCGCGGACTGCCTGTATTTGCAAAGGTAAACGTCTCCAATTCGTTCTCCCTCCCGAAAGCTCTCGATAAATTTCATAATTCTACTCCTCATCTTCTAAAATTATTTCTAAAAAATGTATTTCTTTTTACTGTATTATAGAGTAAAATAAAACTATAGTAAACAACAAATAATTTTCATTCACGAAATCGGAACTGCCATACCCTGCAACATGGCAGTTTTTTATAGCTGCAAAGCGTCTTTACAGCTGTGCAGAAATCCATTCAAAATCACGGACAGCCGTGGAATTATTATCATAGAAAGAACAGGTATTATTATGAACGAAAAAGCACTTCGGGTACTGGAGTATCCGAAAATCATAGATAAACTGACCCAGTTTGCCGGCTCCGCCCCGGGCAAGCAGCTCTGCCGGAATCTGGAGCCCTCCTGCGATCTGAATGAAATCCGCCGGATGCAGCAGGAGACCAGCGATGCCCTGCACCGGATCTATCAGAAGGGGAGCGTCTCCTTCTCCGGCGTATCGGATCTGCGTCCCTCCCTGAAACGTCTGGAAATCGGCAGCACCATGAACATTACGGAGCTTCTGAGCGTATGTAAGCTGCTGGAGGCCTGCAGCCGGGTGAAATCCTACTCCCGCCGGGAGTCTGACGAAGTGCCCGACGACTCCCTGGATGAGATGTTCCGGGAGCTGCAGCCCTTGACTCCGTTGTGCTCGGAAATTCGCCGCTGTATTCTCTCCGAAGATGAAATCGCGGACGATGCCAGCTCCACTCTGCGCCAGATCCGCCGTTCCATGGTACAGACCAACGACAGGATCCGCTCCCAGCTGATTTCCATGGTAAACGGCAGCGCCCGCACTTATCTGCAGGACGCAGTGATCACCCAGAGAAACGGCCGCTATTGCATTCCGGTGAAGGCGGAGCACAAAAACCAGGTGCCCGGCATGATTCACGATCAGTCCTCCTCCGGTTCCACCCTGTTTGTGGAGCCCATGGCGGTGGTAAAGCTGAACAATGAGTTAAGAGAGCTGGAGCTGCGGGAGGAAAAGGAGATCGAGGTGATTCTGGCAGGCTTAAGCAGCTCAGTGGCTATCGAGAGCGAGATGCTGATAAACAATATTGAACTGATGACCGAACTGGATTTCATTTTTGCCAGGGCACAGTTATCGAAAAGCTACAACGGCTCTGAGCCGGACTTTAACCGCAAAGGCCGCATCAATATCAAAAAGGGCCGTCACCCGCTGCTGGACCCGAAAAAAGTAGTGCCGGTGGACATTCATCTTGGCAAAGACTTCGACCTGCTGGTGATCTCCGGCCCAAATACCGGAGGCAAAACCGTCTCTCTTAAGACCGTGGGGCTTTTCACCCTGATGGGACAGGCCGGGCTGCATATTCCCGCCTTTGACCATTCAGAGCTGGCCTTATTTACAGAGGTATTTGCGGATATCGGAGACGAACAGAGTATTGAGCAAAGCCTCAGTACCTTCTCCTCTCACATGACCAACATTGTGTCCTTCTGGAATCAGGCAGATGAACATTCCCTGGTACTGTTTGATGAGCTGGGAGCCGGCACGGACCCGACGGAGGGCGCCGCGTTAGCCATCGCCATTCTCTCCAGCCTACACCGCAGGGGCATCCGTACCGTGGCTACCACCCATTACAGCGAGCTGAAGATTTTCGCTCTGTCCACCCCCGGCGTGGAAAACGCCTGCTGCGAGTTCAGCGTGGAGACACTGCGGCCCACCTACCGGCTGCTGATCGGCGTGCCCGGAAAAAGCAACGCCTTCGCCATCTCCTCCAAGCTGGGATTACCGGATGAGATTATTGAGGAGGCCAAAAGCCACATCAGCCAGGAGGCGGAGAGCTTCGAGGATGTCATCGCCGACCTGGAAAACAGCCGGGTAATCATCGAACAGGAACGGGAGGAGGCCTCCCGCTATAAGAAGGAAATTGCCCGTCTGAAGGAAAGCCTTGAGCGCAAGGAAGACCGCCTGGATACCAGCCGGGAGAAGATTCTGGCCCAGGCCCGGGAGGAGGCCCACGCCATCCTGCGGGAGGCCAAGGCATATGCGGACGAGAGCATACGAAAATACAATAAACTGGGCTCCAGCCAGGATGCCTCCCGGGAAATGGAGCAGGAACGGACAAAGCTCCGGGACAAAATGTCCGGGCTGGAAAAGGACATGGCTCTGAAGGCAAAGCAGAAGCCCAAAAAAGAGGTGAAGGCTAAGGAGCTGAAAATCGGGGACAGTGTTCGCGTGCTGAGTCTGAATCTGAAGGGCACTGTCAGCACGCTGCCGGATTCCAAAGGAAATCTGTACGTTCAGATGGGAATCCTGCGCTCCCAGGTAAAGCTTTCCGATCTGGAACGGCTGGAGGAGGAGCCCGCCTCCCTGTCCGGCGCGAAAAAAGGCGGATCCGGCAGGATCAAACTATCCAAGTCCGCCTCCGTCAGCACGGAAATCAACCTGCTGGGCAAAACTGTAGACGAGGCTTTGGCAGAGCTGGATAAATATCTGGACGACGCCTATATCGCCCATCTTCCCAGCGTCCGGGTAGTCCATGGAAAAGGCACAGGAGCGCTGCGCAAGGCGGTGCATAATTATCTCCGCCGCCAGAAGCATGTGGACAGCTACCGTCTGGGGGAATTTGGCGAGGGGGATGCGGGCGTCACCATCGTGACCTTCCGCTAAGCAAATCCCCGCAGGAATGCTTCATTCAAAAACAATTCATACAGCGGCGGCGTTCCGCCGATAACGTAACACTTCCGTTACAGAGGGGAGAAAAATATGGGAAACCGACAGAAAATAATGATTGTGGATGATGACGAAAATATCGCAGAGCTCGTCTCTCTGTATCTGACAAAGGAATTTTTTGATACAAAAATCGTAGTATCCGGCCGGGAAGCGCTGCGGGAATTTGATACCTGGCAGCCGAATCTGCTTCTGTTGGATCTGATGCTGCCGGAGCTGGACGGCTATCAGGTATGCCGGGAGATTCGCCAGAAATCCAAGATTCCCATCATTATGCTGTCCGCCAAGGCAGAGATCTTTGACAAGGTACTGGGGCTGGAGCTGGGGGCGGACGATTACATTGTGAAGCCCTTTGACGCGAAAGAGCTGGTAGCCCGGGTTAAGGCGGTGCTGCGCCGGTATCAGCCTATTATCCCGGAAGAAAAAAAGGACTCCCGGAAATGTATTGAGTACCCGGATCTCACTGTCAATCTCAGTAATTACTCCGTTACCTACCGCGGAAACGTGGTGGATATGCCCCCAAAGGAACTGGAGCTGCTCTATTTTCTGGCGGCCTCACCCAATCAGGTATTCACCAGAGAACAGCTTCTGGATCACATCTGGGGTTATGAATATGTGGGCGACACCCGCACGGTGGACGTACATATCAAACGGCTCCGGGAAAAAATCCGGGACAATGAATACTGGTCCATCGCCACGGTGTGGGGAATCGGCTACAAATTTGAAACCAGGAAACGAGCCTGAACCGAGGTATCCCTATGACAAAACGAAACACAGCCAGAAAACTGAGCAGCTTTTATTTTCTTTTTCTGATTATCTGCGTTATATTGTTTTTTATCATCCTTCCGCCCGCACTTTACAGCTGGCTGCTTGAGCGGACCGGGGCTCAGCTGCAGCAGACGGCAGCCGCGCTGGTTTCCCACCCGGATATTTATTCCTGCAGCTTTCGGGAATGCGCCGCCACTGAACGGACCAGAGATCTTCTGGAAACCCTGGATGAACAAAATGGCAGTGAAATCTGGCTGGTCAACGAAAACGGGCGCGTGATGATGAACAGCCGGCGGGACTCTCTTGTGGCCCAGACCGCCCAGATTCCCAACTTTCATTCCTTTGTCAGGGATCGCTGCTACTGGATCACAGGGAATTTTTACGGTATGTTTTCCGAAAAGATGTTAAGTGTCATCGCGCCGGTCACCGTCACACCCCATACCACGGATCTGGTGATTCTGCATTTTCCATTGTCCGGTCTCTTTCAGTTCCGGGAGGATCTGACGGAGATCTGCCTGCTGACGCTGGTGATTTTCTTTCTTGCCTCCCTGCTCTTACCGCTGGCCTTCTATTTTCTGTGCTACCGTCCCCTGAAAGAGACGCTTCAAATTGCAAACGACTGCGCCACCGGAAACTGGCAGGAGCTTTCCAGGGCTCCCGCAGACAATGAATTCGGCACCCTGCAGTCCAACCTGGCTTATCTGGCCAGGCAGCTGCAGCAGTCCGGGGAAAACCAGCGGAAATTTATCGCCAACATCTCTCATGACTTCCGATCCCCCCTGACCTCCATCAAGGGATACGCCGAAGCCATGCTGGACGGAACGGTGCCCCCCGCCTCCCGGGATCGGTATCTGGAAATCATCCGTATCGAAGCGGAGCGTTTATCCAGCCTGACCCAGAATATTCTGCTGGCCAACAGCTTCCAGGAGGAGGGCGGCATGCTGGAAAAATCTGTCTTTGACATCAATGAAATTCTTCAGCTCTGTGCGGCCTCCCTGGAAATCCAGTGCCGGAAAAAAGACCTGCATATCTTTACAGACCTTTCCTTTTATCCTCAGAAGGTCCGCGCCGACAAAGAAAGAATCCAACAAGTTGTTTATAACCTGCTGGACAATGCCATAAAGTTCAGTTATCCCCACTCCTCCATCCATATCTCCACTGCGCAGAAAAACAAGTATGTATTCATTTCTGTAAAGGACCACGGGGAGGGAATCCCTCCGGAGGAAATTCCAAAAATCTGGAACCGCTTTTACAAAACGGACACCTCCCGGAACCGGGACAAAACCGGAACCGGGCTGGGACTCTCCATCGTCCGGGAAATCCTCCGGGCTCACGGGCAGAACATTAATGTGATCAGCACCCAGGGGGTGGGGTCGGAGTTCATCTTCACGCTGGATAAGGCAGATTAGGGAGCGAACAATGAATAAGCGGACGAAGGAGCAGGCGGCAGAAGAGAGAAGCGGGGGGTCCGGTATCCGGTGTTCACCTTGTCCTTCCGACACCTGTCCGCAGTGCACGGATTTCATCCGCGCTCTTCGGACACGCGTCTCGGGCATGTGTACACCTGGATATCCGGAACCCCCGCTTCTCTCTTCTGCCGCCTGCTCCTTCTGGTTTTCTATAA